>DASUNE010000033.1:0-31569 GCA_036277315.1 Sulfuricurvum sp. | reverse complement strand
CCCCACTTTTTTATTATTTGGAGACACTATGGAAAAAATGTGGTCCGGACGTTTTGCACAGGATGCATCGTCATTGTTAGAACAATTTAATGCTTCTATAATGTTTGACCAAAAATTGTATCGCGAAGATATTGAAGGTTCCGTTGCCCATGCTCAAATGTTGGCCCATCAGGGGATTTTGACATCGGATGAACTTTCTTCTATTGAAGCGGGTATGGCTCAAGTGCTGAGTGAAATAGAGTCCGGCGGTTTTGAATGGAAAATCGGCGATGAAGACTTGCATATGGCGATTGAAAAACGGTTGACGGCCATCATCGGTGATGCAGGGAAAAAACTCCATACGGCACGCAGTCGAAACGATCAGGTGGCTCTTGATTTTAGACGTTATGTATTACGAAAAAACGGTGAAATCGTACAGCAAATCAAATCTCTTATGGCCGCCGTTGTCGATATTGCACGCCTTCATACGACAACATTGATTCCCGGAATGACCCACTTGCAGCACGCACAGCCGATTAACTTTGGATTTCATCTTCTCGCCTATGCATCGATGTTTAAACGGGACATTGAACGGTTTGAGAGTTCGTATGAGCGTAATAATATCTCTCCGATCGGATGTGCGGCGTTAGCTGGAACCCCTCATAATATTAATCGTGAGATGACCGCCAAAACACTTGGATTTGATTCTGTGAGTATCAACTGTCTGGATACCGTCAGTGACCGTGATTTTGCCCTTGAGATATTGTTTAATATTTCAACCTTGATGATGCACATCTCACGACTTTCGGAAGAGATCATTCTTTGGTCGAGCTATGAGTTTCGTTTTGTGGAACTCTCCGATGAATACTCTACGGGTTCATCGATCATGCCCCAAAAGAAAAATCCTGATGTACCCGAACTTTTACGCGGAAAAACGGGCCGCGTGTATGGAAACCTTATGGGGCTTTTGACGGTGATGAAAGGGTTGCCGCTCGCGTATAATAAGGACACGCAAGAGGACAAAGAAGGTGTTTTTGACAGCATCCAAACCACTGAAATCTCTCTTGAGATCTTGCGAGAAGCCCTTAAAACGATGACCGTAAAGCCTGAAAATATGGAACGCGCTTGCAAGCTTGGCCATCTTTCGGCGACCGATTTGGCCGATTATTTGGTTCAACATTGCGATGTCCCTTTTCGGGAAGCCCATTTCATTACCGGCAAAGCCGTTGCCCGTGCTGAAACGCTAAAGATTGATTTGAGCGAAATCGAATACAAAGAGCTTCATGCGATTGACAATCGAATCAATGAGGATGTCCTTCGCTACCTCAGTATCGAACATTCAATGAATGCACGAACCTCTCAAGGGGGAACTGCCGAAGTACGCACCCTTGAGCAGATTATGTATTTCGATCATTATCTGAAGGCGCAGGGATACAATTCGCTTCCTGACGTGTGAGATCGGATTTCTAGTTCAAAAAACTTAAAAGAAGGAAAAAAATTATGAAAATTACCGTTTCGCATAAAGATGCTATGCGTTTTGAAGCCAAAACAGAAAAAAGCAGTTTCATCATCGATTGTCCGCAAATCTCTCCGATTGAATATTTTTTAAGCGGAATCATTGCTTGTACGGCTACGGATATCATCATGCTTCCCAAGCAGCAAGGGTATGATGTTACCAATCTTGAGGTAGATGGGGAGGTCGTTCGTAATGAAACAGCTCCGAAAAAGTTCAATGCGCTGCATCTGGAATACCGTTTTGATTCGAATGCTGATGATACGCTTGCCGCACGTTGGGTAATGGCAAGTGTGGAGACCTATTGTTCGACGATTAACACGATTCGCGATACGACGGTAATCACCTATACGATTATTCACAATGGCAAGACTATTCGTGAAAAAGAGCAGATGATCAGTGGCGGCGGTAGCAGTGTTGATTTCGGGGCACTTCAAGGATGTAATGCGTAGTTTTAAAAATGTGCTTGAGCTATAACAATAGCGCGGTTTACTGCGCGTAGACTCTCTGTCGAAGAGAACCTAGTGTTAACGTAGCTGGGCGGGGCTTTGCTCCGTCAGCGTTTTATATTAAAAAAAGTCTTTCGTATCCGCATCCGCAAAGTGACCCCATTTGAGGTGGGCACCGCCTAATAGATGGAAATGAAGGTGTTTCACTTCCTGTCCTCCGTCTTCACCGATATTGCTGATAATACGATAACCTGTCTCATCAACTCCAAGATCTTTGGCCACGCTTTGCATGAATACGCTCATTTTTCCCATTAATTCTCCTGGAATGTCCTTAAAACTGTCGAAGTGTTTTTTGGGGATGACCAAAACATGAACCGGAGCTTTTGGGTTAATATCATGAAAAGCAAAAAATGTTTCATTCTCGGCGACTGCATTGGATGGAATCTCTTTGTTGGCAATTTTACAAAATAGACACATGCTAAACCTCTTTTTTTCTTGCATTGTAGCATACAGCTTGCCTCTCGAAGCTTATTGTAAAAGAGATTTCACTACAATTACCTAATTAATGAATGATGGAGATATAAGCTTTGGAAGAGTGGTACACTGCTATACAATCAGCCGATACAATCGATAAAATTGAAGAAATTCGTATTGCGATTTTTGGAAAAAAAGGGATTATGAACGCTGAATTTGCGCGAATGAAAGAAGTTCCTGATGCTGAAAAAGGGACATTTGCGAAAGAGTTAAATATCCATAAAGAAGCGCTAAATGCCTTGCTCATGGATCGAAAACTTTTTTTAGCGATGCAGCATCTTGAAAGCACAATGAAGCTTGAAGCAATCGATGTAACGCTGCATTCTCCTATCAGTGAACGCGGTTCGCTTCATCCGGTCATGGAGACAATGGATCGAATTGTCGAGTATTTTACGGCGATGAACTTTGCGGTCTATACGGGACCGATGGTGGAAGATGACTTCCACAATTTTGAAGCTCTTAATCTCCCCAAATATCATCCGGCACGCGATATGCAAGATACGTTTTATTTTAAAGATGCCAAACTCCTGCGTACCCATACTTCTCCCGTGCAAATTCGCACGATGATGAGCACTCAGCCACCCATTCGGATGATTGCTCCGGGATCGGTGTTTCGCCGCGATTACGACATTACCCATACCCCGATGTTTCATCAGGTTGAGGGATTAGTGGTCGAAGATGAGGGGAAAGTCTCATTTGCTAATCTCAAATTCATTCTGGAAGATTTCTTGAAAACGATGTTTGGCGATGTCGATGTCCGATTCCGTCCCAGCTTTTTTCCTTTCACAGAACCTTCTGCCGAAGTGGATATCAGCTGTATCTTTTGTGCAGGCAAGGGATGTCGAGTGTGCTCCAAAACAGGTTGGCTTGAAGTATTAGGATGCGGTATTGTCGATCCGAATGTCTTTAAAGCGGTCGGATATGAAAATGTCAGCGGTTATGCTTTTGGTCTCGGGGTTGAGCGTTTTGCTATGTTGATCCACCGTATTGGGGATTTGCGATCACTGTTTGAGGGTGATGTTAGATTATTGGAGCAGTTTAGATGATCGTTACAAAAAATTGGTTAAATGAATGGATTGATTTAAGTGCGATAGAGACGCAGCAGCTGCTCAAAACCTTTAACGCTATTGGTTTGGAAGTGGATCGCCACGAAAAAATTTCTGTCCCCTCGGGTGTTGTAATCGGATTTGTGGAAGCATGTGAAAAACATCCCGATGCGGATAAGCTCAATGTGTGTCAGGTGAATGTCGGCAGTGACATCCGTCAGATCGTATGCGGTGCTTCCAATGTTCGTGCGGGGATTTACGTTGCGGTCGCGACGGTCGGAGCAAAGCTTCCCGGCGGATTAGAAATAAAAGAAGCAAATTTACGCGGGATGGATTCGCACGGTATGATTTGTTCCTCCAAGGAAATCGGCCTGCCAGCAATGGGTGAGGGGATTATGATCCTTGATTCAAGCATCGGTGAGCTTGTTAACGGAAAAAATCTCTGTGAATATGCTGTTTTTAATGATGATATTATTGAGATAGAACTGACGGCTAATCGTGGAGATTGTCTGAGCGTTCACGGGATTGCACGCGATTTGAGTGCCGCATTTAACAAAGAACTTCGTGAAATCAAAAAGAGTGTAGAAACCGAGGGACGTTTAGGAATCGGTCGAGTCTTACAGCTTGTCCATGCCCAAACGTATGACGTTGAACTTTTGTATGCTGCCGTTGATGTCAAAGAAATCACCCTCCCTTTTTTAGTGGCATTGAGAATGGCTATTTTGGAAGAGAGCTATCCTAATGCGATGGATGGATTGCTGAAATATGCAACGCACAGCACAGGAGTCATTTTACGGGCGTACCCTTTTAGTGCATTGGAAGATACCGGCAATTCAAAAGCCGTTATTACCCTTGCAAATGATGAGCATGGCTATGCTGCAATGTATGGCAAAGAGAAGCTTTCGGTAGTCGGTGTCTCTCAAAGCAGCGAAGCACGGTTCAATCTAAGCGATGGATTGGCAATTATTGAGGCGAGCTATATTCCTCCTGAGATTATTGCTAAAAAAATGGGTGAAACAAAAGTTGTCAGTTGCGCCCACTATTATCATGCTTCGCGAGGAAGTGAACCGGAGTTGGAAGCAGGTATCCGCTATGCTATGGAACTTTTTGAGAAATACACGGTTTCAACCATTTATGGCGGCTATATGGAGCTTCAATCGCCGCGGGAAATGCGAACGGTAACGATGTCGGAAGATGAGTTTGAATCGTTTATCGGAATGAAAATCGATAAAACAACGTTGACCCAAATCTTGAAAAATCTTGGTATGGTCATTAGCAAGCCTAAGGCTACAGCCTTTGCGATCTCGATCCCTCATTTTCGTCATGACATTGTTAACAAACAAGATGTTGTCGAAGAGATCGTTCGAATGATCGGAATCGATAATATCCCTTCCAAGCCTCTTGTTTTTGCGGAAAAAAATCAAAATACGGATGATTTAGAAACGTATCGAAAAGTGAGAATGTATCGTCAACGCGCAGCTCAAAGCGGATTTTTCGAGAGTGTCCATTTTGTTTTTAATGAGCGAAGCCAGTGTGAGCGTTTTGGTTTCGTGTGTACCGATGAGGAGAAGCAACTTCTTAATCCTATCACGGCGACATTTGATACCCTTCGCCCAACCTTAATGGTCGGTCTTTTAAATTCTGTCAGTGCAAATGTCAAAGTGAATCAAAAAAAGATTGCCTTATTTGAAAGCGGTATGGTGTTTGATCCTGCACGTAATGAGAGAAAACAAATTTCTTTTATCATTAGTGGCAGCAGAGAGGGTGAAAAAATCTCCAATGCGGGGAAAGCGCCCATCGCTGATCTGAATTGGTTCGCTCAAAAAATATCGGATGTCATTGGATCGTTTGAGATGAAGGCATTTACGCCCACACACAGTATGGCACATCCTTATATCTGTGCAAAAGTGATCCTTAATGGAGTAGAAGCAGGAGAACTCTTCCGCCTCCATCCGAGTATTGAAGAAGAGCATGATCTTTCTCATACTTTTATGTGCGAACTTGAGATGGATTGTTTACCTTACGGATTGATTCAGGCACAGCCTTTTTCAAAATATCAAGCTTCCTTCCGTGATTTAAGCTTATTAATCCCTAAAACCCTCTCGTATGAGAGTATCAAGAATATTATTGCCAAGCATGCAAGTGCCGATATAAAACGTTTTTATCCCGTTGATCGTTATGCGTCGCAAGAATTAGGTGAAAACGTCAGTTTGAGTTTGCGTTTTGTTCTTCAATCCGAAGATAAAACGCTTGAAGAAGAGGAGATAACGGCTGCTATTGAGTGGATTCTAACCGGATTGCGTGAAGAGCTAGGGATAGGCTTGCGATGATGCGCGCCGTTGTTACGCCAGCAGATTCTTTTATCCTTAAAAGTGATGCGATTGCTCCCGATAAATCAATCTCTCATCGATGTGCTATGTTTTCCCTTTTGGCGCAAGGAGAGAGTCGGATTGTCAACTTTTTACGTGCGGAAGACACCCTCAATACCCTTAAAATCGTTGGCCAATTGGGAGCAACCATTGTTGATGATGGGAGGACAATTACCATCCGATCCAATGGGATTTGTGAGAGCAGTGATATCCTTGACTGCGGTAATTCAGGGACGGGAATGAGACTGTTCTGCGGGCTTCTTTCCTCTGCGCAAGGTCATTTTGTCCTGACCGGAGATGAATATTTAAAACGCCGACCCATGAAGCGCGTTACTGCGCCCTTACGGAATATCGGAGCACGTTTGGATGGACGTAACAATGGTGATTTGGCCCCTCTCTCTATACGTGGTTCATCACTGCAAGCATTTACGTATGAATCCAAAATTGCATCGGCGCAAGTCAAAAGTGCGATGATTTTGGCGGCGTTGCGCTCAGATGGAGTCTGTACGTACTGCGAACCTGAACTTAGCCGTGACCATACGGAACGTATGTTATTGGGGATGGGGGCACATCTGGAAATCAATGGGTTGCAAACGAAAATTTGGCCCCTTGAAAAACCTCTTAATCCTCTGGATATCCGTGTGCCGGCTGATCCCTCCAGTGCCTTTTTCTTTGCCGTTGCCGCAAGTATTATTCCAAACTCTACGGTGATTTTAGAAGGGGTAACCCTGAACCCGACGCGCATTGAGGCATTTAAGGTATTGGAACAAATGGGGGCTGATATTACCTATATTCTTACGGAAAAAAAATACGAGCCCATCGGGACGATTACCGTGAAATATGCTCCCTTAAAAGCGGTTACAGTAGAAGAGAATATTTCATGGCTCATTGATGAACTTCCGGCACTCTCCATCGCTATGGCATGTGCGCAAGGGACCAGTATCATCAAAAATGCCGAAGAACTGCGGGTTAAAGAATCGGATCGCATCAAAACCGTTGTTGATAATCTGAATCTTTGCGGTATTGCAACGGAAGAATACGATGAAGGTTATGCCGTCGTTGGCGGAGAGCTTAAAAGAGCAATCGTTAACAGTCATGGCGATCATCGCATCGCTATGAGCTTTTTGATAGCGGGTTTGAAATGTGGCATGGAGGTTGAAGACATTGAGTGTATCAACACCTCTTTCCCGAATTTTTTTGATCTTTTGGGTCAATGTACACAGGTGACATTATGAAGATTCAGCTAGCGGAGAGTTACGGATTTTGTTTTGGCGTTAAACGTGCCATCAAAATTGCGGAAGAGAACAAAAATTCGGCGACCTATGGTCCTTTGATCCATAATCCCAATGAGATTGAACGGCTGAAACGGGATTTTAACGTTGCTTTGAGCGAAAATTTGGAGAGTTTTCATGCGGGTGATACGGCCGTTATCCGAACACACGGAATCCCTAAACAAGAACTGGCTTTGTTGAATGAGCGTAAGGTCAATGTGATTGACGCGACGTGCCCCTATGTGACCAAACCGCAGCAGATTTGCGAAGAGATGAGTGCGCAAGGATACGATATCGTGATTTTTGGTGATGAAAAACATCCGGAAATCAAAGGGGTCAAGAGTTATGCCGCAGATAAGGTGTATGTTGTAAACGCACCCGAAGAGATTGACGGGCTACCATTGCGAGAGAAAGTAGCGGTTGTGGCGCAAACGACAAGACGAATTGAAGATTATCAGAATATTGTGGGAAAACTGATGATGACGCACAAAGAAGTTCGTGTTTTCAATACGATTTGCAATGCAACCTTTGACAACCAAGATGCCGTCCATAAGCTTGCCCGCGAAGCGGATGTCATGATTGTCATCGGGGGTAAAAACTCCTCCAACACCAAACAGCTTCATGCGATTGCGCTGGATGAGTGTCCTGATAGCTACCATATTGAGAGTGAACAAGACATCGATCCAAAATGGTTTGAAGGAAAAAAACTTTGCGGTATCAGCGCAGGGGCATCTACCCCGGATTGGATCATTCAAGCGGTTATGGAGCGAATTAGCAAGGTATAGCCGTTACTTTTTTTCTCGTTATACAGCGTTTTTTTACCTGCACAGCGCTTGCCCCATTTTCAATAGTTCAGGTCGTATTTCATATTTTTGCTGAGTTACGGATGCGATGTCTAAAAAACTAAAAGTTCCATTTTGGTGAACGATCGCATGATGATTGTTGTTTGTTTCGATCAGTTTAGTAAGGGCAAATAATGTAAATTCTGCAGCCATAAGACGATCATAGACACTTGGATTTCCTCCACGCTGGATATGGCCGAGTTTTGTGATTCGTGATTCAAGACCGATCGTATGTTCAAACCACTCTTCGAGCTGTTCGCTTATATTGGATCCTTCAGCCGTGATCGCTATGGCGTAGGTCCGTCCATTTTTGACCTCTTTTTTAAGCCTTTTTTCCAGAGTGTTAAGATCAAAATCAAGTTCGGGAATAATGCATACTTCTGCACCGCACGTAAGAGCGGATACCAGCGCTAAATATCCGCATTCCCGTCCCATAGTCTCGATAATAAATGCGCGTTTAAATGAGGCGGCGGTGTCGCGTATATCATCGATTGCTTGGCGGATGACATTGAGTGCGGTATCGACACCCAGACAATAGTCGGTTCCATAAATGTCATTGTCGATGGTGGAGGGGATACCGATGAAATCAATTCCGAATTCCTCATAAAAAAGGTCAAGCGCTCGAAAGCTCCCATCGCCTCCGAGGACGATTAGCTTTGTGATCTCGTGTTGAGTGAGATTTTTGTACGCTTTTTCCCGATATTTTTTCTCATAAAAACGTTTTGAACGAGAAGATCGGATCATTGTCCCCCCGCGATAGATGATCCCTGCAACATCGGAGTGTTTTGCTTTTTTGATTTTGTTATCGATCAATCCCTCTAGCCCGTCATAGATAAAATAAGGGGTGATGTCGCTTTTGTAGCACTCTTCGACAAATGTTTTAATGGCAGGATTCATTCCCGAACAATCTCCGCCAGAGGTAAAGATGGCTATATTCATACGTATTCCTTGGTATTGTTTTGTTGCAAGATTTGGTGAACGTATAACGCGATTTGATGCTCCTCATCGGTCGGGATGATGAGCAGTGCTGCGGTACTTGCGGGAGCATGTATCTGCAGTGCATTGAGATGGTTCTTATCGGCATCGAGTGAGATGCCCAGATGTTCCAAGCCGTCGCACATCATTGTTCGTATAATGGGTGAGTGCTCTCCGATCCCGCCTGTAAAGACGATGGCATCAACGCCTCGCAATACGGCCATATATTCGCCCAGCTGTTTTTTGAGTCGATAAGCAAACATATCGATCGCCAAAGCAGCGTTGGCATCTCCTGTTTCTTTTGCATCGATGATGATACGCAGATCATTCGTCCCCGCAATGGCTAAGAGGCCGCTTTTTTGATTGAGAAGAGTATCGATTTCTTCAATAGTCATCCCCTTCTCACGCATCAAATAGCCGATAATGGAGGGGTCGATACTGCCGCTGCGAGTCCCCATCATCAGCCCTTCCAGCGGGGTCATTCCCATTGAGGTATCGATACTCTTCCCTTTTTCGATGGCGCAGGCACTTACGCCATTTCCGATGTGAAACGTGATGAGATTAAGTGTGTCGATGGGTTTTTTGAGTACATAAGCGGCACGTTGACTGACATAATGGTGTGAGATGCCGTGGAATCCATAACGACGTACATGATACGATTGGTACAAATCATGGGGGAGGGGGTAGCGATACGCGTATGGGGGCATAGTCTGATGAAAGGCGGTGTCGAATATGGCAAAATTGGGAACATTGGGAGCAATGGCACGAGCGGCGAGAATCCCTTCGATATTGGTCGGATTGTGCAGTGGTGCCAGCGGGATAAGAGCGGTGATCTCAACCAATAAATCGTCATCGATGAGTACGGGAGAATGAAAACGTTCACCCCCATGGACGACGCGGTGACCGATAGCATCGATTTTAGTGATGTCGATGCGGTGGATCAGGAGCTGGGAACGCATTGTCTCAAATCCCTCATGATGATTGGCAAGTTCTTCGATGAGGCCGTGATCAATGAGACGTAATGTTTTGGAGTCATAAAGGCTATATTTGATTGATGAACTGCCGGCATTGATGACTAAGATACTCATCTGGATCCGCTTTGGGCTTGAATGGCGGTGATGAGGACGGTATTGACAATATCGGTGATCTCACATCCGCGGCTGAGATCATTGACGGGCTTTTTGAGACCTTGCAATATCGGGCCGATGGCAACAGCGCCTGATGAGCGCTGAACGGCTTTGTAGGTGTTGTTACCCGTGTTGAGATCAGGGAAGATAAAGATCGTTGCTTGACCGGCTACCTTTGAGTCGGGAAGTTTGATTTGTGCCACATCGGGGTCTATTGCGGCATCATACTGGATCGGTCCTTCGATGAGAAATTCGGGATAGCGTTCTTTGACGATAGCCGCCGCCTCGCGTACTTTTTCAACATCATCCCCATGCCCTGAATTGCCCGTAGAATAGGAGAGCATGGCGATACGGACAGGGATTTCGAATACTTTGGCACTGAGGGCAGAGGCAATCGCAATCTCAGCAAGTTGTGCAGCGGTAGGGTCTTGGTTGATGGCACAGTCGGCATAGACAAGTACTTTGGTATCCAAGCACATAAAAAACAAACTTGAGACCAATGATACCTCAGGGACAGTTTTTATAATCTGCAACGCGGGCAAAACGGTGTCTTGTGTCGTATGAACAGCACCGGAAACCATCCCATCGGCATCGCCGTTTTGGACCATCATCGTGGCAAAATAGGTACCGTGGCTCATCGCTTCGATGGCCGTATTCATACTCAGTCCTTTGTACCGGCGCATTTCATAAAAATCTTCCACGTACCGTTGCATCGAAGGGGAATGAACGGGATTTATGATCGTGGCCTTGGAGATATCAAGCCCCAAGGTACTGGCATGATGCAAAATACTCTCAGCCTCTCCCAATAAGATCAGTTCAACGGCATTCCGTCGCAATAAAATCTCGGCAGCGCGTAAAATACGTTCATCACTGCTCTCTGGAAGGACAATGCGTTTGCGTTTTTGTCGGGCACGCTGATACAGGGTGTATTCAAACATGGCGGGGGTAATGATGTCGCTGTGTACGGTGCGAAGACGCTCTTGAAGGACTTCCACATCGATCGCATTCATAAACTCCCCCATGGCAAGGGCGATTTTACGGCTTTGCTGCGGATGAAGGGCGGCTGAAATGCTCTCAATGAGTACAGCGCTTTGATAGGTGTCGCTTTGGATGGACAAAATAGGGATACGTAAAAAATCGATTCCGCTGATGAGTCTTAGAAAATTTTCCGGCGGAATAAATCCTCCCGTGAGCAAAAGTCCCGCTATGGAAGGGAAGTCTTTGGAATAATTGGTATAGAGTACGGTCAAAATGATATCCAGCCGATCCCCTGGAACAATGATAAGATCGTTATCTTCCAGCCGATCCAGGAGATGCTCGACATTCATCGCCGCAATTTTCGGACGTCGGATGATGCGGTCAAGATCCTGTTGTTCGCCAAAAAGCTGATGGCACTGCAGCGCATCTTTGACCTCTCCGACACTGACACGAGCTAACTCATCGTTCTCTGCCATAAAAAACGTGGGGACACTTTGATCACAATCTTTCGCATGAAAGCATTGATGATTTTCTTCATCCAGTCGGTTTACAAACATAGCGATATGTTCCACATGTTCGTTGTTGATCGATGCGCGTTCAAGATCGATTTCATGGGAGAGCTGTTCATGCGTTTTGTTTTTCCCGTTAATGACACTGATGTAGGGCGCTTGGAGGTTTTTAGCGATGATATGATTGAAATTATACGAGAGGGTATGGGAGAATGATGCCTGATCCAACCCCTGAATGAGGACAAAATCATACTGGGCTTCCAATGCATGATACTGTTCGATCAGACGTTCAATGATCTGTGATTCTTTCCCTTGCGAAAGGAGAGCTTCAACTTCCTCCAGCCCAAAACCGTAACAGTTATCCGCAGTTTGATCCAGATGGAAGTGTTTGAGCATAAAATCGATATCGTTATCGATGATGGATGTATTTTCGATAATGGGACGAAAAAATGCCAGTTTATGGACGCGGCTTTTGAGCAGTTCCATAATCCCCATGGAGATGATTAACGAGCCTGCATTGGGTTCTAATGAAGCGATATAGAGATTTTTAACACTCACAGCAATACCCCTTTCTCCTAGTATGAACATTTTATCATTATTGAAGTGCATTTGTGATTTTTTTTGAGCTCTTTGTCCTAATCGACTCAATTAATGAATAATTGTTGTTATAATACAGCATCCCTCCATAACGATTTAAAAAGGCAAATTTATATGATTAAGATCATCAACAGTGAAGAATTTTCCCATTTTTTACGTATCAATCGAAACGAAATCATTAAAAGATGGATGAATCAAAGTGAGGTACTTAATGTACTGCACAGACACTCTTTACCGGTTATTGAAAAAAATACACATCTATTTTATCAGTTTTGCGACTGCTATATTAATGTTATAGAATGGCGCTCAACCATCTCAGAATGTCAGGTAAAAATAGATTTTTTACAACTTTTAAATAACTACAATGTCACAACGGCAGATCTTTTTACATTGATCACAAAATTAAAAAATGCAATAGAGCAGGTCATCTATGAAAATGGAAATCTCTCATTTTCGCTGCTAAGCGAAATTGATTCTCGCACTTTACAGATGGGAAACGATTTAGCCTCTAATTTTGAAAATATGATAAGCAATAACAGTAATTATAAAAGTGAAAACTCAAATCTTTTAGCAGAATATAAAAAAGCAGTTGATTTAAGCAATATTGTCTCAAAAACGAATCCAAAAGGGATTATAACGTACATAAATGATAAGTTTTGCGAGATATCCGGGTACACAAGAGAGGAGCTCATAGGAAAGCCCCACAATATCATTCGACATCCCGAAATGCCAAGAGAAGCGTTTAAAGAGCTATGGGATACGATCAAAGCGAAAAAAAGTTGGAACGGGATTGTGACCAATATGAAAAAAGATGGGGGGCAATACATTGTCGACACCACGGTCATACCGATATTGGATGTGGACGGAGACGTTGTAGAGTACATCGCTATACGACACGATATTACAGAGATGGAAGAAACCAAACAGCAGTTAAGAAATATCAACAAAGCGATGAAATACAAGGTCGATGAACTGTATTCTATGACGAATGCATTGGAGCAAAAAGCGTACAAAGATACGCTTACCGGGATAAATAATAGAGAAAACTTTGAAGAGATCTTTAGCATAGAGATCACCAATGCTCGGCAAAACAATCTAGCCTTAAGTCTGATAATTTTGGATGTTGACAATTTTAAACTTATAAATGATACCTATGGGCATCAAGCAGGGGATATCATATTAATAGACTTGGTGAACCTTATTGCAAACAACATTAAAAATGGAGATATTTTTGCACGATGGGGCGGAGAAGAGTTTGTCATTCTAACGCCTTCGACAGATATTTCAGGGGCTGCTACTTTGGCGGAGAATCTAAGAAAGATCGTACAGTCACATGCCTTTAGCTATGTCGAAAAGGACATCACCTTGAGCTTTGGGATCGCTCAGTTTTCCATTGAAGACACTAAAAGCACCCTTTTTCAAAAAGCAGATGAGGCGCTGTATGAAGCAAAAAAGAATGGTAGAAACAGAATTGAAATTTATAATTCAATAAATACGTATTGATAAACAAGGGCTTTAATGATGCAAATACGAGTTTATTATGAAGATACAGATGTCGGTGGAGTGGTGTATCATTCCAATTATCTCAACTTTTGCGAACGTGCGCGCAGTCAGCTGTTTTTTGATGCGGGTCGCTCCCCTATCACGCAAGGCGGTCATTTTGTGGCGAAACATATCAAAGCGGATTATGTAAAAAGTGCCAAATTTGGGGATTTATTAGAAGTTAAAACAGCTTTGAAAAGCATTAAAAATGCATCGTTTACCCTGCTTCAAAGTATTTATCGGAACGAAGAAAAACTCTTTGTGATGGAGATACAGTTGGTGCATTTGACCCATGAGGGAACGATTGCACTGATTCCTAGTGAAGAGAGAACCTTTTTGTTGGGGCTCTCAGAATAGGCTTTTGAGTTTTGGTTTTGCATTACTGATTGTTTCCATGACTTTTGTATTGGAACGTAATATAGCGATATCATTGGGGGTCATCCCATCAAGGCTCATGGCGGAAGCCGATGCTCCCTGTTCGAGCAAATAGAGTGCAATATCGGTACGATCTTTCCAGATAGCCAAATGCAAGGCGGTGGCATTAGAGCTGTCTTGGGCATTGACGTTTGCCCCCAGACGTACCAAATGTTTGACCGCATCACTGTTTCCAACCCACGATGCGTACATCAAAATGGTTTTATTGTTGTCAGATCGTGCGGTATTGGCGTCCTCTATCGTTCTCACCATCGAAATAAACGATCGGGTATCATTGCGATCCAATGCCTGAACCAGTTTGAAAATATCGGCCCCACTCACCAAACCGCAGGTAAACAGGAGTAGAAAGAGTGTTTTTCTCATGGTTTAAATTGTGTGACAAACTCTTCGATATCATCGAATAAGGATTGCAGATCTTCTTCGTGTTCCACTTCATCCGCCAAAATCTGAGAGATAAGATCGTAGGTAACGATGTCTTTTTCACGCGTCAGTTCTAAAAGATTGGAGTAGATAGTGATCGCACACTGCTCACCTGAGATCGCCTGATCCAAGATGGCACGGACATCAGGATTGGTTGGGGCCTCATAGCCGCAATTGGAGTGAGTAAGCCACTCACCCGGATGCAGTATCGGAGTTCCGCCAAGTTGGATAATACGGCCGGAAATCATCGTTGCATGACGAAGTTCATCCGCAGCGTGCAGCGTTAATTCAGAAACAACGGCATCTTTCATGATCCCTTTGACGACTTTGGATTCAATAAAGTATTGATAATAGGCAAGCCACTCGTCACAATATGCCTTGTTAAGAACATCAATAACGGTTTTTGCCTCTATCCCTTTTAGGATGGAAATTCCACGTTTTGCCATCTGAAACTCCTTCAAGCAAGTTATGGAACGAGTATAGCCCTCGCACTCTTAAAATGTAATTATTATTCTTTGTTATTTGGAGGAGATAGGCTCAAACCCAAATTCTTTGGGGCGCATGAGCTCTACGGGATAAATGATTTGAGAATCGACAAGGCGCAGTGAATAGGACCGTTCGCTTCCACTCAGATGGGCAATGAGATAATCTGTTCCAACACTGGTGGTATAGTTGATCCAATCGAACGTTAGGTCATTGTTCATGAGGGCATTGATCTCATAGATGGAAGGGACTTGCTCGATAATCGAGTTGGCTACAATCATGTTTTTACGATCTTTGGCTTGTGTCAGAGAGATGAGGGTGGGATCAAAATTGATCTGAGTCGAGAGGAGATTATGGACTCGCGCCCCACTAAAGGTCAAATGGGCTGCAAGCATCGATGTTTTGACAACGGGTAGATGAATGATGACGCTTTTTTTTGAAAATGCGGCGGGCCGGCTTAGGTATTTGACAATATTTGCCCCTTGGGTATCGATAGCATAGGATGCAGCGGTCTTTTTGGATTCACTTGCAAGGGTTTGCGTTGCATTCAGAAGATTGCTTCCCACGGGGGATGTATCATAAAAAACGGCGAGAGAATTGGTCATATAGGGTTTAAGCGCATTGAGCTGTGCTTGATAATCGATGCCCCCAAAGACGATATTGCTGTCACATTCACCAATATCACGTTTGTGCACGGTGGGGATAAAAATCATGAGGTCTGTTTGATTTTTGAGGAGATTTTTAACCCCTCGCAGGGTAAGAGGGGCAAGGACGGCGTCCATTTTTTCTGCGTGTATTGTAGCAAGAGCTTGGGCCATTGATTCTTCGGATTCATCCTTCATTTCGACCATCACCAACTCAAAAGGGATATGGGTGGACATGAGTGTGGAAAGTGCCACATTGTAAGTGGATTGAGAATATTTTCCTATGACACTAGGGGCGCTCATCAGGGCAATTTTAAGGGATTGCCCCCACGAAGAGGTGAGGAGAAGGAACAATAAAAGAATGATTTTCACTTTAACGCCTCTTTGATGGTTTGTAAATCACGCATCGCCTCTTTTTTAAATGAGGGATTGCGTAGTAAAAAAGTGGGATGATGCAACGGGATAATGTGGCAATTTCCAAAAGGTATTTTTTGTCCTCGGATACGCTCAAAATCGGTGATGTCATGCGTTAACAGCGTGTGTGCCTCAGATCCCAATGATACGATAAGTTTAGGAGACAGCAGTTCGATTTGTTTGTGTAAATAGGGAGAGCAGCTGTTGCATTCGCTGGGTGAGGGTTGTTGAAAACCAAAAGGCTTGCATTTGACGGCATGGGTGATGTAGACATCGTCGATTGAGAGTTCAAGAACTTTTTCGATCATATCCCGAAGCATACTCCCTGAGCGTCCCGTATAATAGGCATTGGACTCATCCTCTGCATTGGAGACAAACGCATCGAGAAACAGGACCTTCGGATGAAGACTTCCTTGGCCGACCATGCTTTGCGAACGCGATTTACTCAAGTCGCATAAATGACATCCTTGAATCGTATTCGAAAGCGTCTCATAGGAGTTTGGAAGAGATGATGTCTGCCCTTGGCTTTTGTTTGGACTTATGGGGTCAACATAGTTAAAGCCCAACGATTTCAGGCGATAAAGGTTTTCAAGGTACGCTAAGTTTTGATAAGAATCCATAAAAAGAGTATAAGAAAAGGTGCGTTAAAAAGAGATAAAGAATCAGGTGAAATAGATAGGGAGGCATCGTGAATGATTAAGAGTTAATTTGTTATAGTATTTAACAAAGTCCATCGATTTTTATAAGAATAAAATGAGGATAGTTAATGACCCATGAATTAAGACTTATTATTGTTGACGATGAGCCTGTCAATGTGATCTTGCTTGAAGAGATTGCAAAAGAGATGGGTCATTTCCCTCTCTCATTTTTAAACCCGGAAAATGCACTTGAGTGGGCTAAAGAGAATCTTGTTGATTTGATTATTGTTGATTTTAATATGCCGGTGATGAATGGCTTGGATCTTTTAAAAGCGATGAGAATTTCGCATCCGGATATCATGAGCATAATGATTACCGCCAATGCGGATAATGCTTTGAAGCTCGAAGCATTGGGGATGGGGGTCAATGATTTTTTGACAAAGCCTATTTCTACCGCAGAGTTTCAGCTAAGACTTACCAATATGATCCATATCAAGAACTCTATGAAGAGTCAAAAAGAGTTTGCACGACAACTCACCCTCGAAGTCGAAAAAGCAACCGAAGGGCTCAAGAAAAGTCAGTTCGAGGCGCTGGAAGTGCTCTCCAAAACCGCCGAGTACAAAGACCCTGAGACGGGAAGCCACATAGCCCGTGTGTCTCACTATTCGAAGATGCTGGCTGCACAGTACGGTTTGGATGAAAAAGAGCAGGAGATTCTCTTTTATGCCGCTCCCCTGCACGATATTGGCAAAGTAGGGATAGAAGATGCGGTGTTGCTTAAGCCTGGGAAACTCATCGACGAGGAGTTTGATCAGATGAAACTCCACAGCACAATCGGATACAATATCCTCAAAAATAGTACGAACCCTTATTTGATTGCAGGCTCTATCGTGGCTCAATCGCATCATGAAAAATACAACGGTCTCGGATACCCAAATGGCCTGGTTGGGGATGAAATACCGTTGTATGCACGGATCGTTGCGATTGCCGATGTTTTTGACGCTTTGACGTCGATACGCCCCTACAAGAGGGCGTGGAGTTTTGAGGAAGCGATGGCACTGATCGAAAAAGAGAAAGGGGAACATTTTGATCCTCATCTGGCAAATCTTTTTATCGCCAATATCGATCGTGTTCGAGAAATTTATCAACAGTTTGAGGGGATGGAGGATGAATGCTGATACAAGAATACGTTTGGGACAATCATCGCTGGATTGCAAAAGATGATACAGTTCTTGACTCAGGTTCGGTACAGCTGATTTTGCTTTTCGGTGATATGTCAAAATGATCATTGAACAAAATATGGGAGGAAGAGTTGAGATTTCCAACCATCAACGTGGGGCATATTTTAGCATACTCTTTCCTTTTGCAGACGCTTTAGAATTAGGAGTATGAAAATGCCTAGAAAAAAATTTCCTATTTCGATTTTAATCGTGGATGATGAACCGGCTATTGTGGAACAGCTGGCAATGATCATCTCTCGTCGGGTCGAAACTGTTTTTACCGCTTCCAATGGAGCCCAAGGGTATGAATGCTATAAACATCAGTCACCGGATATGATTATCAGTGATATAGATATGCCAGTGATGAATGGTATTGAATTTTTGAAACGGGTACGTGCAGATGATCACCATATCCCGTTTATTTTATCGACCGCGCTTAAAAGCTTGGACATCTTGATTGAAGCAATTGAGCATGGGATTACCGCATTTTTGCCCAAACCGCTACAAATGCAAGGACTTATTTCCAAACTCGAAGAAGTAGCTCACACCAAAGAGCTGGAGAGAGAAGTAAAAAATAGCACCGCTTTGTTGGATCAGTATAAAAAAATCGTCGATGATTCGATTATTGTCTCGAAAGCAGATATCAACGGTATTATTACGTATGTCAACGATACATTTTGTTCCGTCAGTGGGTACAATAGGGAAGAGCTCATCGGGCAACCGCATAATATCGTACGTGATCCTTCTATGCCGGCTAGCCTTTTCAAGGACGTGTGGGAAACGATTCAAGCGAAACATATATGGCATGGTATTATTCATAACAAAGCTAAAAACGGAAGCTTCTATACGGTGAAAAGTACGATTGCTCCTATCTTGGATAATGAGAGAAATATTGTTGAGTACATCGCATTGCGTGAAGATGTCACAGAACTGTATCGGGCACAAGAGGAAGCTCGAAAAGCTGCCAAAATAAAAGGGGATTTTTTGGCCAATATGTCTCATGAAATCCGAACTCCTATGAATGGTATTTTGGGATTTACCGATTTGCTTTCACGCAGCTCTCTTAATGAACAGCAAAACCGTTACCTTGGGATCATTCGCAATAGCACCCAAACATTGCTTGGGATTGTGAATGATGTTCTTGATTTTTCAAAGATAGAGAGCGGTAAATTTGAGCTTGATTTCACCCAAATCAATCCGTTTGTCGAATTTAAAAACACCGCTGCGCTTTTTATGAGAATGATGGCTGAAAAAAAGATCGTGTTTGATGTGCTCATTGATCCGTCACTTCCTATCGCGATTTCGATCGATCTTCTCCGAGTACAACAAGTCATTTCAAATCTGTTAAGCAATGCCGTCAAATTTACCTCTGAACAGGGGCATATTTCTTTTTATGTAATGCCACAGGATGAGACACACATTCGCATTGGGGTCAAAGACAATGGAATAGGAATAGCGCTCTTGCAGCAAGAGAAGATTTTTGAAGCATTTTCTCAAGCGGACAGTTCAACAACGCGTCAATATGGAGGGACCGGATTGGGGCTTTCGATTAGTTCTAATCTGGTCTCTCTTATGGGAGGAGTCTTAAAAGTTGAAAGCCAAGAGGGGATAGGGAGTCATTTTTACTTTGATTTAACCGTCGATAAAAACGAAAAATCGGTTCAGACGATCGCACAAATGGACCAAATGTCTATGCAGAAATTTGTTGGAAACGTTTTGGTTGCTGAAGATAATGACGTTAATCAGGTGCTGATTGAAGAGTATTTGAGACAGTATCAACTCGATTTTCGGATCGTTAACCATGGTCAAGAAGCGCTCGATGAACTGCAAAAAAATATTTATGATCTTCTCTTAATGGATATCAATATGCCCATTATGAGCGGTATTGATGCAATAGCGATCATGAAAGAAAGGGGGATTTCAATACCGGTAATCGCCTTGACTGCCAATGCTATGGAAGGCGATGAAAAACGATTTTTGGAATACGGATTTGATGGATATCTCTCAAAACCTATCAATCTTAAAAAACTTGAAAAGATCCTTGAATCCTATTTAGTATCCAGGCAACAAAAAGAGGAGACTTTTAAGCCTACGAATCCATCAGAGAAACCTCTCTCTCAAACCATTTTAAATATGGAGTTGTTAGTCAAAGAGCTGGATTTGCCGGTAAAAATCATTCATAAACTTATCGCAGCATTTCTAAGCAGTTCGGATAATAATCTTGAGGAACTAAAAGCATCGATCGAAGAAGATGATTTTAAAAAGATTGAACATGCTGCCCATAAGATTAAGGGATCGGCCGGAAATATGCGATTTTATCCCATTGCAGAACTTGCCGGTGAGATTGAGATGCTTGCTGGGTCTGAGACAACTGCTGATTATCAAACGCTGTATCACCGTTTTGAACATTTGATTCAGAGGGTTCAGCAGGAAATCGCAGAGATATTGGACCGTATTCCAAAGGAGAGTGTATGAAGCAATGGCTTAGACGAAGATCGGTTTATTTTACGATTGCGTATGTGCTCTTGACGGCTGTGGCAGTTTTTCTTCTTTATTCCCGATACGCAACACTGACGAAAACCTATACGCAAACCCATATTCATGAATTCGATCAACGCATTGACAGCTATCAGCTGATGCAGCAAAAGATGATGGATAACTATTATGGGATGTTTTTAAACTCCCCTCAAATTGCAGAGATCCTGCATCAAGCGGCACACAGTGATCCGGTCATCCAAGGGGTGCTTCGCCGTGAATTGTATGGGAGGATGGAAGAGGTGTTTTTCTCTTTGCGAGGGTTTGATATCCGTCTCATGTTGTTTCACCTGCCCAAACAGATTGCTTTTTTACGGGTGCATGAACCGGAAAAATTTGGTGATTCGCTCACCCTTAGTCGACCCAGCGTCGTCAAAGTGCAACGCGAACAAAAGAAGATCAGCACCTTTGAAACCGGGAAATTTTTTGACGGTTTTAGAACACTTTATCCGCTGTTTCATAAGGGTGATTTTGCAGGATCGGTGGAGATTGCCTATCCCTTTTTAGCGTTAAAAAATCAGGCATTGCACCAAAGCCCTGGGGCCTATACTTTATTGGTGAAACGCTCGATTCAAGAATCAAAATCGGCACCTTCTGATTTAGTCAAGTATTATCAGGGCTCTGTGCTTGGAGCAGAGTACCTTGAAGACAAAGAGAGTGCTCTGGAAAAAGGGTTGACGGGATTTACAAAAAATGAGTTGGACACTTTGCTGGGCGAGAATAAAATAATCATCGAAAATGCGCTCAAACAGGGAATTCTGCAAGGGATCAAGCTGCACTATAATGACAAGTATGCCCTGATCGTACTCAAGCCGATTCATGAAATTGGAGGAGAACACGCAGGCTATATGGTTGAGGTGACGCCAAATCATACTTTTTTTGCCGATCAATTCAATCAGCTCATCGAACTCTCGATCATTATAGCGCTCTTGCTCGCATTGCTGATGTGGTATGTCTATCGTTATCAGCACTCGAATCTTTTACTGGAACAGTATAAAAATGCAATCGATCAGAGCTTAATTATCTCAAAAACGGATCGTAGGGGGATTATCACTTATGTAAATGGCCGGTTTATCGAGACAAATGGCTACACGGAAGAGGAACTTATCGGAAAACCGCACAGTATCATCCGTCATCCTGATACACCTGCCTCCGTTTTCAAAGAGATGTTTGCTACGATCAGCCAAGGCAAAATTTTTACGGTTTCATTAAAAAACCGTACGAAAGACAATGAGTCGTATTATGTGAATCTTTCCGTCTGCCCTATTGTCGATGAAAATGGAGCCATTCTCGAATACATTGGGATCTGTGAAGATATTACGAAGATTCAAAACAGTTTGTTGAAAGCCAAAGAAGCGGAGCAGATCAAATCATTGTTTATCGCCAATATGTCTCATGAGATACGAACACCGCTCAATGGAATTGTCGGTTTCGTCCAGTTGCTTGCAAAATCTTCTTTGGATGCAAAGCAACGGCGTTATTTGGAGATTGTTCAAAACTCCATCGATACGCTGACCCATATTGTGAATGATATTCTTGATTTTTCTAAAATTGAAGAAGGAAAAATCGAGATTGAGCTCATTGAGCTTGATCCAACAGATCAATTCGATGCGGTGTTCTCCCTCTTTATGTCTCAAGCAGAGGATAAAAAAATAGAGTATCGACTAGCACTTGATCCAAGAATGCATGAGTGTCTGAAACTCGATATTTTTAGAGTAAAACAAGTTCTGAGCAATCTCATCAGCAATGCACTTAAATTTACTCCGCAAGGAGGCACAGTGGATGTTGCCATTGAAGTTGAAAAGGATACAGCCGCATATCAAACCCTCTTGTTCAGTGTAATCGATACCGGCATAGGGATACCCCTCGAGAAGCAGGATAAAGTTTTTGAAAAATTCACGCAGGCAGATTCTTCGACGACGCGCCAGTTTGGCGGGACAGGCCTTGGACTCTCTATTTCGTATGCCATGGTGGGGTTGATGGGCGGTCTTCTTGAAGTTGTCAGTGAAGAAGGGAAGGGAAGTAAATTTAGCTTCAGACTCAAAGCTGCCAAATGCAAAAGATCAAAGAAGCTTTCTCTTCTTCATGACGCCAATTCAACGACTATGGAGCAAAAAGCGTTACGTCTCAATGTGTTGGTTGCGGAAGATTATGATATTAACCAAATGCTGATCGATGAATTACTGCGTCATAACTATGGCATCGAGGCTGATTTTGCCAATAATGGTGAAATAGCCGTCGAAATGGTACGTGAAAAAAAGTATGATCTGATTTTTATGGATGCTAATATGCCGGTTATGGATGGAATAGAAGCAACCCGTATCATTAGGCAAAACCATCCTGATTTGCCTATCATCGCTCTTACCGCCAATGCCTTTGAAGGAGATCGTGATAAATTTATTCAAGCTGGGATGAATGATTATCTCTCCAAGCCTTTAGACCCGAATGCATTGCACAAGGTATTGATCGGATATATTCTCTCAAAGGATATCTCTGCTCCAAGCGACAAGAGTGGACTAGGAAAAATGGATGCGCTGTACTTTGAAGTAAAAGAGAGATTGAGTCTATCGGATGAGACGTTTATAAGGCTCAATGATAAATTTTTTCAAAGTGGTCAAATGACCCTCGAAAAGCTCAAAGCGGCGATTATCGCAGAAAATTATAAAGAGATTGAGATGTATGCCCATTCGCTAAAAGGGAGTTCTACCACATTGTATTACACGATCCTAAGTGATATCGCAGCCTCGATCGAAAACCATGCGCGTGAAACAAAAAATTATCCGTATATGGAGGTTTTAACTCAGTTAGAGAGTGAATTTACGACAACAGAAGAAGCGTACCGAATATGGAAAAATCGCATTGGAGAGCAGAAAGTGAACTGAGCACCAAAGAGGTACTCAGTAGATTTGGATATCGATCGGCTTATTTTATTTTGATCTGCTTAGCCGATTCATTTTTAACATCTTTTTTCGGCAATACGACCTCCAGTACACCGTCTTTGCTTTCTGCATGAATGTTTTCGGCATCAACATTTTGAGGAAGGGTAAAACTGCGTGTAAAACTGCCAAAATTACTTTCCACCTTGTAGTAATCCTCTTTTTTGACCTCTTTTTTGGTCTTTCTCTCCCCTTTGATGGTCAGGACATTGTTTTCGACTTTGACGCTAATATCCTCTTTTTTGACACCGGGAAGATCCACATCGATATGATAGGCAAACTCGCCATTTCGTGTGTTGACGGATGGACTGAAATCGGAAAGCATATCTTTGCTCAAACCGGATGAAAATGCTTCGCTCATACGCTCTTCCAGAGAACGCAACTCTTTAAAGGGATCGAATTTTGTTAATAACATAAGAGACTCCTTGAATAAATTTACAATTAACATTCTAGAATATATTAATGAGTTTTTTATTAGCTTTATCAAGAGTTAGATCGATAAAATTTTCCAAAAAATAATGAACTATTTTACTTTTGAATACCGACTTTAATCCAAAGGGTGATAAAAATTAAATTGGAGACTCATAGAGAGGAGTTTTCAATGAAACGTATTATCACAATCTACACCGAACACAAAAACAGTATTCACTATTATCTTCGTAACACTCTGGACAAATTTCACCCTACCTCATTAAACGCGCAGGATATGAAACGGTTTTTTGAGTTTGAAAAAGCAGCAGAAGTTATTTATGCCGTTTCACCCTCATTTGTTCAATCCACATTCAGTTTCGGCCGAAAAGAAGACGATGAAAGCCGTCAAGGAGTCGATAAATCTTTTTATTTTAAGTGGGTCAGTTTTATCGATGAGCCTATCCATGTCAGTAACCCCTATTTGCATCATATGACGGGACGACCCACTTTGACCGTTGTCAAACAGGAGGAAGAGTTTTATCTTGTTGTTGATTTTGATATGTTAAAACTGCTCGAAGAACTACGCCTTATCGAGCATAATAGCGCACTAGAGAAGGTAAATACCATCGTAATGGGATGCGGCGGTTTGCTGTTGGGGGTAGTTTCGGTATTTTTGATTCTTTACGGAGCTTATATCTTTGGAGGTATTCTCTTTTTTCATCCTAATCAAAATGAAGTGATGCATAAAATATTTACGTCGATTATCTCCATTACGATAGGGCTTGCTATCTATGATTTGGCCAAGACGATGATCGAGAATGAGGTCTTGTTTAAAACACTCGATTACGGCATAGAAATGCAGAGTAAGACACTCGGTAAATTTCTTACCTCTATTATCATTGCCCTCTCAATCGAATCGTTGATGGCCGTCTTTAAAATCGTATTGGACGATTACAGTAAAATAATCAATGCGTTTTACCTCATCATAGGGGTAACATTACTCATTGTCGGAACGGGAGTCTATAATTATCTCTCTAGACAAAATAAATAGATTTTCGGGAGTTGATCAGCGTTTGGGAGGAAAGAGTATGACTTGACCTTTTAAAGGTCAAGAAAAGAGGTTACGAACAGTGTCCGCCGCCGCAGCATGATGAAGCTTCTGTAACTTCTACGATAACAGGGGTTGATTCCCATACACCGTGTTTTGTGCAGTAACCGTGTGCAACCAGTGTCAATTTCTTACCCATTGGGCGAATGTTGAATGTTACTTCAGCGTGAGATTTTTCATTACCCAGTGTTCCTGGTACGAAGGTAGCCATGGCTAATTTTGTTTCACCGTTAAAAAGAGTGATACTTTCGATGTAGTGATCAAAATCATCCGGATGCGTATATTCTTGCCCCATTTTTACATTGACTGCAAGCATTTCACCTTTTTTTGCTTCACCAGCGATTGTGATAAACGGTGAGTGACGATCAATAAGATCTTTTTTAGCTTCTCTTTCTACGGTGTCAATATCAACGTACTTGTTAATTGTTGGCATAAGTCTTCCTTGTGTTATTTTTGTATTGAATGAAGATATTGTACACCGCCAAACTTTTAAACTTCCACAAAGCAAAGAGTTTGTTTTGGGATTAATTTTTGTCAAAGCAAAGAGCAATTTTAAATGCACAAAGCTCCTCTTTACCCTCTCCATATTATAATCCACTTATATTTTCTCAAGGTTTTTTATGAGCACGATCCCTCCTTTTACCCATCTTCATCTTCATACTGAATACTCTTTATTGGATGGCGCGAACAAGATTTCAGCCTTAGC
The DNA here is from genome assembly GCA_036277315.1 of Sulfuricurvum sp. Taxonomy (GTDB): domain Bacteria; phylum Campylobacterota; class Campylobacteria; order Campylobacterales; family Sulfurimonadaceae; genus Sulfuricurvum. The sequence continues at coordinate 5,888 of DASUNE010000033.1, read as the reverse complement.
CGCACGTGTCAAAGAGCTGGGGATGACATCGGTTGCAATGAGCGATCACGGCAATATGTTCGGGGCGATCGATTTTTATCAGCAGATGAGAGGGGCGGGGCTAAAGCCGATTATCGGGATGGAAGCCTATATCCACAACGGGGAAGAGCTTGGGGATAAGAGCATACGACAGCGTTTTCACGTTTGTTTGTTTGCCAAAAATGAGATTGGGTACAAAAATCTGATGTACCTCTCTTCGCAAGCGTACATCAACGGCTTTTATTACTACCCGCGTATTAATAAGCAGCTTTTACGTGAGAATTGTGAGGGGATTATCTGTACATCGGCGTGTTTGCAGGGGGAAGTCAACTGGCATCTTAATATGCTCAATGAGCGTAACGTCAAAAATGGAGCAGGGGGTTACGAAGAGGCAAAAAAAGTAGCTCTTGAGTACAAAGAGATATTCGGTGACGATTTTTACATGGAGATCATGCGCCATGGGATCAGCGATCAGCTTTTCATCGATGAACAGGTGATACAGATCTCTCAAGAGACGCAGATCAAGCTTGTCGCAACCAATGACACTCACTACACCTTTCCGGGAGATGCGCAGTATCACGAGGCATTTATGTGCATCGGGATGAATAAACTTTACGATGACCCTAAGCGTATGCGTCACTCCGTCCATGAGTTTTACATCAAATCACCTGAACAGATGGCACAGATCTTTGCCGACATTCCCGAAGCGTTGTACAACACTCAGGAAATTGTGGACAAATGCCAGCTGGAACTCAAGCTGGGTGATCCTACCCCTCCGAATTTTAAATTTACCAGTGAATATGCCCTTCAAGAGGGGCTGGTTATGGAGGAAGACTCCGAATATTTTATTCACCGCTGTCGTGTAGGCTTGGAAGAGCGTTTAAAGCACGTTCCTACAGAAAAACATGAGGAATACACAGCACGTCTGGAATTTGAGATGGGGGTGATCAACCAGATGAAATTCCCGGGGTACATGCTTATCGTTTGGGATTTCGTCCGAGAAGCCAAACGGATGGGTATTGCGGTAGGCCCGGGTCGGGGTTCGGCAGCGGGAAGTTTGGTTGCCTACTCTTTAGAGATCACCGATATCGACCCGATGAAATACGATTTGCTGTTCGAGCGTTTTCTCAATCCGGAGCGCGTATCGATGCCCGATATCGATATGGACTTTATGCAGGCCCGTCGCGGAGAAGTTATTGATTACGTCGTAAACAAATACGGGCGTGAGCAAGTGGCTCAGATCATCACCTTTGGTTCGCTTTTGGCAAAAGGGGTCATCCGTGACGTTGCGCGGGTGTTGGAAATGCCTCTTTCGCAAGCGGATATGATGGCAAAGCTCATCCCCGATGAACTGGGAATCACCCTCAACGGTAAAACCAAAGGGGATAAAACCGAAGACGGAGCGTTTCAAAAAGAGCCAAAAATTCGCGAACTTATTGAGAACGATGCCAGTGCGGCACGGGTGTGGGAATTCGCCAAAAAACTCGAAGGGCTAAAGCGCAATGCGGGGATGCACGCGGCTGGCGTTGTTATCTCCAATGAGCCCTTATGGAAAAAGACTCCCATTTATAAGCCCTCAGGCGAGGAAAACTACATTACGCAGTATTCGCTCAATTTTCTCGAAGACATCGATTTGATCAAATTCGACTTCTTGGGGCTTAAGACGCTCGACGTTATCGACAGTGCGATCAAACTCATCCGTCACCGTTACGCTAAAGAGATCGATTGGCACGCTATCGATGAGAATGATCCTGAAGTGTATCGGGTCATCCAAAGCGGTGAAACGGTAGGGATGTTCCAGATAGAATCGACGGGGATGCAGGATCTAAACCGCCGCCTTAAACCCAGCTCCTTCGAGGACTTGATTGCGGTACTGGCACTTTACCGTCCGGGTCCTATGGAATCAGGGATGTTGGATGATTTTATCGAGCGTAAACACGGGCGTCAGGCGATCACCTATACCTTTCCTGCCATGGAGCCGATTTTAAAACCGACTTACGGGGTTATCGTTTACCAAGAGCAGGTCATGCAGATCGTACAAACAATCGGGGGGTTCAGTCTAGGGTATTCGGACATTATCCGACGTGCCATGGGTAAGAAAAAAGACCTCTCTGCCTACAACGATGAGTTCAGCCAAGGGGCGGCGAAACAAAGCTTGGACTATAAAAAAGCGTCGGAATTGTTCGATCTGATCGAAAAATTTGCCGGATACGGGTTCAATAAATCGCACTCGGCAGCGTATGCAATGGTCACGTTTCAAACGGCGTGGCTCAAGACGTACTATCCGCAAGAGTTTATGGCGGCGCTGTTGACATCGGAAAAAGACAATACGGACAAAGTCGTCAAATACATCGATGAAGCCAAGCGGATGAAAATCTTTCTCGGTGCTCCCGACATCAACCACTCTTTGCTAGAGTTTTCGGCAATCAACAAAGACGGACAAGACCAGATCCTCTTTGGTCTGGGCGCTATCAAAGGGGTTGGTGAGGCTGCGGTCGAGTCGATCCTTGATGCCAGATCCAAGAGTGAATTTAAAGACATCCAAGATTTCATCAATCGCATCGAACCCCAAAAAGTTAATAAACGGGTGATAGAGTGTATCATCAAAGCAGGGGGATTTGACGGTTTTGGCTACTCCCGACGTGCCTTGATCGAGCAAGTAGAAACGATGGTCGAAGCGGCCAAAAAAAGTTCCTCCCTTCAAAAAGATGCTCAATTCAGTCTTTTTGGAGACGATGCAGAAGTTATGAGTGTGGAGTTAAATCTCAAGCATTTCGAGGAGTATGATCTTAAAAGCCTTTTAGATTTTGAAAAAGATACGTTGGGCTTCTACGTCTCCGGACATCCTCTGGATAATTTCCGCGAACAAATCGATGCGATAAGCTATACCCTCTCATCCGAAGTTGAAAATATCGCCGATGGATCGAGTGCCATCTTTATCGGGAAAGTCGAAGAGATCACGAAAAAAATGTCGAAAAAAGGGTCCCAATTTGGACTGGTAAGTCTGATGGACTTTCACGGCAATATCGAGATGATGCTCTTTAGCGATAAGCTTGAACAGCTTGAAAAAATGGATTTGGATGAACCCATCGCTTTTAAAGTAAAAGTAACCCATACGGAGATGTTTACACGCATCAGCGTAACCAAGATAATGACCCTTTCCGAAGCGAAAAAAGAGGCAAAAAAAGTAGAGACGAAAATCGTCGAAGCACCGCAAGAGCCGCTGCATTTACGTCTTCGTTTGAGTGATAATCTTGATTCTCTTGAAAAGCTGTATACTCTCGTACGCCGTTATCCAGGACGCCGCGCTATCAAGCTTACCATTGTCTCAAAACTGTGTGATGTTGTCATCGAATCTGCAATACGCATTGATAATAAAATACTGGAAGAGTTGAGCAGTTTGGACGATATAGACGTATTGTAAGATGTCCATTAAATTTGAGGAGTTGGTATGAAATTGGTTATGTATGCATTTATTTTCGCGATCGCTTTGATTTTATTCAAAGCTTTTTATCTTGATTCTTTGCCCTCAGAGGATGATGTCAATACGACTAGCGAGGAAAATAAGACGGTTGAAGAAGTTCAAAGTGCTCCTGTCGAAACAGTAGCCCCAAAGATAGACTTAAGGCAAGACTATAACGATACGTCCCCTTGGAGAGACCGAAAAGGGATGCCCATTAATCAGTTGGGTGACAGCATAGCAGAGAAGCTCAAAGACGATTTGTAAACTATCTTACTTATTTGCTTCGCAAGAGGAGTATTCCGCTTGCGACAATCAGTACAGCACCCAAAATGACCATGGCGGATGGGAGTATATCTCCTAATAATATTCCAAAAAATGTAGCAAACAATACGACCGAATAGCTGACCGTGCTTACCAATCCGGCTTTCGCATAAAAATAGGCACGTGTCATATAAAGTTGACCGTATGCGGCTGCAAGTCCCATCAACGCTATCCATAGCCAATCCAGACCATTGGGCATAACAAAAGGGCTCAGAGCAAAGGCAAACAGCTCGGATGTGTTAAATTCTGCACCGACCATCAAGAGCAATGGGATAAGAGAACCAAAAAACATAAAGGACAAAACCACGGTGCGTTCATCGTAGTAAGCCTTTAAGCTACGAACGCTCGTGTAGGCAAGGGCGGATAAAAATCCGGTAAGCAGTCCCATGACATGAAGCGCATTAAACTCCCATCCGCTTAAAATCACAACTCCCGTAAACCCTGTAAAAATGGCAATAATGGCGCGAATCTTAAGTTTTTCTCCCAGAAGGATTAATGCCAGCAAGGCGGTAAAAATAGGTTCTGTTTTGGCATAAACAATGGCATTTGAGAGGGAGGTGATGCTGATAGTATAGAAAAATGTAAGCAAAGCTATTGTTCCGATGACGCCACGAAAAATGAGGGTTAACGGACGCCCCCCGAGGTTTGTGATAGGTTTTTGCAGAATAAATACCATTAAGACAATGAGCCCTATGGCATTGCGCCAAAAAGTCACTTCGATTGAGCTCATAGAGCTTGAGAGAAGTTTCGCAAAGAACATGGTCAAAGCAAATAAAAAGGAAGCCACAACCATCAGAAGAATGCCGCGATGGGTATTGGTGATGTGTGAGGGAAATGAAATCATAGATCGTAAAGTCTCTATAATTTTCAGGAAAGTACCTTGGACGAATTTTCCCAGACGCGCCGCAATTTCTGGGTGTAGTAGTTTAAAGCGTCCGTTCGAGTCATCCGCTTTGGTTTGTCTTTAATGTGCAAGGTTGTAATGAACTTTCCCTCAATCATCTGAATACTTGAAAGCTCATCATAAACGCATTCCCCATAGGTTCTTCCTTTGGGATGGTCGATTGTGACATTGTAATGGTTGTTTTCTAGTAACAAATCTGTATACACGATGGATATCCTAAGCATATAACGAATTTAAAAAGGGTTGTCCATATTTATTATACCAAATATCTAAGAACGGATTGTACACTTTTTTTGAAATAATAGGTACTCTAGAAGCAAAATTTTGCGGCAGTCAATGAGAAAAGTGATAGGGGGTGTCTTTAAAATCCCTCATTGATAACATACCAAAGACGATCAATCTCGTTATCATCTAAAAATAAAGTCGAATAATTATTATACAGCCATGCAAGACCTTTTGCGTTGATCGAAAGAGTATGGGAACACTCTTTGTGTGCGGGTAAAAAGGCGCGGATCAGCGATATCTCATGCACGATGGGTTCATCACAAAAAAAGCAGTCCATATTTCGATGCAGTCTCCCCTCATGTTCTAAAAGCTGAACATACGTTTCAATGGCCAATCGCTTTGGATTTTGTGTATTCCAGTTTTGTGCTGCGGTTTCAAGGAGCATAAAATAAAAACTTCCTATTTCGTCAGAGTGTTGCAAATGGGGATGAAAGAGTGAAATAAACTGTTGCCAGATTCGAATACGGTTGTAGTCACTCATCCAAGGAAATCCTAAATGAATAACGTCACGCATTCGAGAAATCGAACTCTTGAGTGACATCTCAGCTTCAAAGTCGATTTTAAAACCCAGATTGATAGGGCTGTGACGTGCTCCATAAAAACGGTAAAGGGTTGTTAAGTTTTCCTCGGATATGATTGTAACAATTAAGTCTTCGTCTTTTACACGGCTTAGTTTGATGATATATCCTTGCATTGTATGATACTTCACTACCCATTTATTGATTTTTTATTTGAAAATTACCGAGATTTTAAAACTTTTTAACCTAATAACTGGTAAAATTAAGAAATTCCTATCCTCTTTAAACTATTATTGTTTAAAAAGAGATTAAAAAAGGTGATTTATCAGTGGAATACCAAGATTTATTACGATCATTTAAAGATAACTGCGGATTTGGT
>DASUNE010000032.1:0-5908 GCA_036277315.1 Sulfuricurvum sp. | reverse complement strand
CACGTCGTATTCGTACAACGATCAAAACGGATCGTTTCAATTGGAATGTAAATAAAGGAGTAGTGTGAAAATTATACTAATGTTGATGGGAGTGGTTCTGGCGGTATTCGGACGCGATATTGTGGTGTTTGAAAATGAATTTAACGTTTTTACAACCGAAAAAGCTTTTAATCAAGTCGTTGTCGGAAATCAGGATTTGTTAAAAGTGAGCGTGATGGAAACCTCCAGCAAGCCGAATCAAACGTTGCGCTTGTTTGGTAAAAAAAGCGGAAATACTTCCCTGTTAATCCGTTTTAATGACAACACCATCGGAAATTATCAAGTCTATGTGAATCAAAATCTCGGATTTATTCAAAAAATGGTGAACATTGCAGCGCCGGATGTGACATTGCACCGTGCGGGTGACGGTTCGACGGTTTTAGGGGGACATTTCAGCGATCCGCATCAGAAAAAAAGGGTGTACGAACTGTTGTCTAATGCCGGAATCGATGCCAATAAAACGATGGATTTGAGTCAAACCAAAACGGTCGAAAAGATGATCCGTACCAAACTGTATTTGGTATCGATCGATAATGACCGAGCCGAAGAACTCGGCGGTGCGGTAGGGCTCAACTATTCTGGGAAAGGTGGCAACGTTGCCGTGAACTCTACGGCAAAAACGTACGCGACGTTTAGCGGTTTTTTATTGGATAGTCTTGGTAGCGCTTATGATGGTCGGCGCGATAGAAGCCTATTTCTAACCGGAACGTCATTATTGGCAAATTTGAGTTTCTTGCAATCCAAAGGGGTGGCAAAGATCCTTGATGATACGGTTTTATTGAGTACCGAAGATCAAAATGCCTCGTTTCATGTGGGGGGGCAGGTCTACATTCCCATTGGCATGACGTACAACAGCAACAATTTTCCAACGATTAATCTCGAAGAAAAAGAGTATGGATTGCGTCTGACGATCAAGCCAAAGTTCTTGGAAAAAGAGGGGTTTATGGGGATAAATGTCGACATCGCAGATAGCGAATTTGATACCGATCCCACCCATCGTGTCCAGCTTGGGGAGAATATTTATGTCCCGGCGTTCCGTGCTAAAAATATTGCGACCGACGTGGTCGCCCAAACCGGTCAGGTGATCGCTTTGGGGGGGCGAATGCATACCGAATCGCTAAAGCAAGAGGAGAAGATTCCCTTGCTTGGGGATATTCCGGTTTTAGGCCATTTGTTCAAGCGAACCGTCGACTCCAATCGGGCGAATGATTTGATTTTCTTTTTGGTTCCGGAGATTGTCGATTCGAACGCGCCTGTGAATGAGAGCGGATTTTATGAATCGTTTAAAAAAGAGGGACACGCTTTTCATGATGAGATAACGAATGAAACACCGGCTTCGGTGAGCCGTACCGTTAACGCGGACGATGCGCAGAAAAATGAACATCCCCATATGAACGGTGTTGAGCTTTTGGATGAATCCGATGTCCTGCCCAATAAAGAGGATGTGACGAACGAAGTGATCGAGGTAACTGTGGCAGAATCAGCGACGGTGAAACCGAGTGCCGCCGCACCCCTTCCGAAAGAGAGCCAAAGTGGATCGCACTATTACGAAGTGACTTCGCCGCACATTTATGTTCGGATGGCTCCCAAAGAGGGAAAACCGGTGAGTATTTGGGATAAAGGGCACCGTTTTGCCATCAGCGAAGAGGTGGTGGTGGATCAGGTCGTATGGGCGAAAATCATCCAAGACTGCAAAGAAACGTCTTGCCAAAGGGTGGAAACACCGCTATGGATTTCAAAAAATCACATCAAGGCGATTTAATAACAAAAAATGATAAAAAACTTGATTTTTAAATCATTATTTTGTATAATTCATGTTATATAAATTGTAAAAAGGTTAAAAAATGTTTAAAAGTTTTCTTTCTCGTCTCAAGTCTCAAAAAGGGATGAGCGGTGTTCTCGTTGCGGTATTGTTGGTCGTTGTCGGTGTCGGTTTGGTTGCGGGTGTTAAAACATTTATGGATGATTCAATGACAACAGTAGAAGCAAAAGGTGCAGCTGCTATTACTGCTGCAACAACTACAGCTCCATAAGTGAAAGGGGCTTCGCGCTCCTTTTTTCTTTGCCTTCACTAAACGTTCCATTCTCCTTTATCTGCTTCCGAAATCTTACTCCATTCGTCTGATTTTCACTCCTTGATACGATTTAATAGCCGTTGTTTCTTTAGTGGTATAATGGGTTCAAAAATAGGGAGTATTCTAATATGACATCAAAAAAAGTAGCCATAACAGCTGTTTTATTAACCTTAGGGATGAATGTCTACGCAGGTCAAGTAGATGGTAGTGCCGTATTGGGTAGTATGTTGGGTGCGGGTGCCGGATCGGCGGTCGGTTCAGCGGTCGGCGGAAAAGAGGGTGCGATCATCGGCGGCGGTGCCGGCGGTGCTATCGGAGCAGCAATCGGAAGCAGCAAAGAATCCAGCCAAGGGTCAACGAGAGTTGTGACGCACGAAAAAGTGATTTATGTCGACGACGATCATCGTGACAACGGCAAACACAAAGGGCATTACAAAAACAAACGCAAACACGGGCACGACCGCGACTAAGAAAGCGAAGCCTCAGGCTTCCTCGTCGATGATGTAGACTTGGTTCTTTTGATTCCGTTTTGCGGCATAAAGTGCCCTGTCTGCTTTTAGCAGCGCATTCTCAAACTCTTTCTCATGCAAGCGTGTAATGCCGATACTAACGGTTACGTGTATCTCATTGTTCTCATAATACAGACGCGCTTTTTCAATATTGAATCGGATTTTTTCGGCAATGGTTTTGGCAACGTCAAACGATGCGCGATTGAGAACCAGGATAAACTCATCTCCTCCAAAACGGTATGCTTTGTCGCTGCCGCGGATGATAGCGGCAATGGTTTTGGCAATAAAAACGAGTGTTTTATCGCCTGCCATATGCGAATAGGTGTCATTGATCGTTTTAAAATCATCCAAATCAATCATAAGCAAATAGCATCCCGACTCGGTATCTTTATTTTGGATATTTCCCGTAATGGAGACTAAATCTTTGAACAACTCTTTGCGATTGTAAAATTTTGTGAGGGGATCAATCGAATTCTCTTTGGTTAAGGTATCTATTTTTTTCGATAAGTGAAGGATTTGATCGTGTGCTTTGAGCAGCGCATTGGACATCTCCGTATCGAGTTTGGATAAGTTGTCAACAATTTGAGAGCAGTTTTGATGAAGATAGTGGTCGGTATATCCGTGGGATGGGCCCATGCGTGAAGAGTGATCACTCATCACCTTTCCGATCTCTTGGCTGCTGTGAACAAATGCTTCCAATGCCAGTTTGGCGATTTCAAGGTATTTGTTGACATCATTGTTGATGCTTTCTTGGTGATATGCTTCACAGGTTAATTCATCACAGACTTGTTGTTCGAGAAGGGTATTAAATTCATTTTGGTAGTTGATAGGCAACGGGGATAGATGTTTGATTCGTAAATTGGAGAGTGCTTGATCGCATATTTCCCAGCTGTGGGCATTAAATTCATTTTTGTCCATGGGTGCGATATCCTTAGCCTATAAGTCTCATTATGCTAATAATAGCACATTCCCGTCGATATCCTAAATATTTTAATCAAAAATAATCGGTGAAAATGTGGAATTTTATCTGGACGGTGTGGGTTTCACTTGCGCAATTTGATTGCGGCCTGCGTGTTTGGCTTCATACAGTGCGATATCTGATAGTTTCAATATTTCTTGAACATTTTTCAAATCAACCAGCTCTGGATGGTATAGCCCTCCGCTGAGGGTGAGACGGATTTCATGATCATTGAATAAAAACGGATGTTCTTGAATGTTGAGTCGAATTTTGTTTGTTTTTTTAAGAGCCTGATCCTTGGTGATACGGTTGAATAAAATGACAAACTCCTCCCCCCCTGCACGGTAAACATTGTCCTCTTCCCGTACATTGTCGGTGAGTATTTTGGCGATCTCGCGCAGAACAAAATCCCCTGTATCATGGCCATACGTATCATTGATACTCTTAAACCAGTCAATATCAAGCATCACGACGCAATAGGGGACATGATTCTCGTGATAATGGATGAGGAGCGCTTCGAGTTCTTTTTCTAAATTGAGCCTATTTTTAAGCCCCGTTAGCGGATCGTGAGAGGCAATGTGTGAAAGTTTGAGGTTGGCTTGTTCAAGACTGAGGGTTCGAAGCTCGATCAGCTGTTCGAGGTTTTGTTCATTCCATTTTACTGATTGAAACAGTTCCTGAATTTTATTCGCCATGGGCTGGAAGATAAAGAGGACTTCAAGAATGAGGGTGAGAAGGGTCAGCGCCCATGCCAGGGTTTCAATGTCCCGGATCGTTTTGATATTCTCTTCCCCCTCTTTTTGATATTGGTGTACGGCACCGTTTAAATCAACGAGCAGGGGGTTGGACAGAAAGAGAAGGCGATCCAGAAGGGTACGTACTTCCTGTTGGGTTGGGGCTTTCGGTATCTGTTCGGCTAATTGCAGATACTCGTCTACCCGTTTTTTGAGATGGGTCTGTCCAAAATAGATCTCATGGATGGCGGGAGAGAGCTCAATGTGTAACTTGGGGCTCACATCTCCTGAAGAGAGGGCATTATTGGCGTGGCGCATCTCCTCAATCGCTTCTTTTAGGTTCACTTGTATGGTTTTAAGCTCAGAGGGTTCTTGTTTAATATACGCTTGCCAGTAGTATTGTTGAGAGAAGGAGGCGATACGCTGGGAAAACATTCGCTGTTTTGCCGATTTATTGACGATAAAAGCCGTAGAATCTCCGGTTTTAAGGGCTAAAATAAGAATATAAAATGCTGCCGTTGCCAAAATCGCAATCAACGATATCGCGATGATGTACCGTTTTGTAAAACTGGCTTTTAAATTTTCAGGCTCCATAATGACCTCGTCAGCTGTATTAGGGTGATGCTAACACATAATAATGATTTTTTTATAAGGCTATTTATTCATGCCGCAGCGCATCGATGGGATTGAGGCGTGCCGCTTTGCGGGCCGGAAAATAGCCAAAGACGATCCCCACCATGGTCGAAAAGAAAAAAGCGATAATGACGATAGACGAGTTGAAAACAAAGGGAAGATCAAAAAAGAGATTGATCCCAATGCCGACCCCAATGCCTAATGCCATCCCTATTACCCCTCCCAAAGAAGAGAGAACGACCGCCTCGACTAAAAATTGAAGCAGTACTTCGCGTTCCAGGGCCCCGATCGCCAAACGAATTCCGATCTCTCTGGTGCGCTCGGTCACGGAAACCAGCATAATGTTCATAATTCCAATGCCCCCTACCAAAAGGCTGATAGCGGCGACGGCACCCAATAAAAGGGTCAGCATTTTGGTCGTAGAGGAGAGCGTTTGAAGTACTTCACGCAAATCCCGGACGTTAAAGTCATCTTCATCTCCTGCACGAATATGACGACGTTCCCGCATTAACGAAGTAAGCCCTGTTTTCATGTTTTCGATCGAGGAAGCATTTTTGGCCGAAACTAAAATCCCTGAAATTTCCTGATTGCCGCTGATACGTCGCTGAAACATTCGAATAGGGACGACGATGAGGTCATCTTGATCCATACCGAACATCGATGCCCCCTTGGAGTGCAGCAGTCCGATGACCTGGCATGAAAAATTTCCGAGACGGATGGAGGCATGGATCGGATCCTGCCCCTTAAAAAGCTCCTTGTGAATCGTTTCGCCGATCACGCAGACGGCCTTTCCCCCCTGCAGTTCGGCATGCGTAAAATTTCGTCCCTCTTCGAATTGCCAATCTTTGACTGTAAAATAGTCATTATTGCTTCCATCAACGGAGGTGGAGTAGTTTTGATTCCCATAGACCGCCTGTATCGCTTTTGAAGCTACCGGAGCCACCCCTTTGAGCCCTCCGA
>DASUNE010000031.1:0-5661 GCA_036277315.1 Sulfuricurvum sp. | reverse complement strand
GCCAAAAGTTCAGGTCGATATTCAAAGTGCATCGTGTCGTAGTGATACCAGCGTCCTCCCCAGATAAATCCGTGTTTTTCAAAGATGCGGACGATCGAGAGGGGCATCGTGTTTTTATAGCCGATTTTCGCCGTTTCACTTGGGGCTTCATCTTTCCAATACTGTGTCGTAGCGGGGGCTAGATCAATAGCGATGCCGAAGCTGTGCATGGAGAGGCGGTCGGTGTCTTTGATAACCCGATACGCATAGGTCGTTGCACCCTGGGCCCAAATCCGATCTTTTTTGGGAAGCTTGGCGATCTCTTGCCCGATTGCATAGAGTTTTTTATCGACTCCTCCCACTTGGTTTACGGGAAGTTTGACGGTCCCTTTGAGGGTCGGCCAGCTGATCATAACAAGATTCTTTTCGATCTCTTTTTTATCTTTGCCGTAGAGGGCTTGAAAAAAAGGCTGATAGCGAAGACGTCCCGGATCAAAAAGATAGGGGGGAGGAGTCTCGATACCGCCCGCATCGTACGCTTGAGAGAGCTGCATCTCCAAATCCGAATGATTGATTTTTTCATCCCAGGTAGTTTTAGAATCGGGTGTTTTGTAGGGGAGGGATGTGCCGTCTTTTAATATCAAGGTTTCATTGTTGGCGTGAGCGATGAGGTTTCCATACCCCTCCAGATAACATTGCGGGTTTGCATGCAGTGAAATCGCAAGTACGCCTAATAATCCTAACCAAGGTGCTTTCATCCATTTACCCCCACTGTTTGTTTATGACAGTATACCACTACACAATTCCTTCACGGTTATCGGCAACAATACGTCATCTTAAAAGTAGGAGTTTTTGATGAAACCATTACAACTTTTGACCTCTGTTGCCGGAGTGTTACTTCTTTTGTCCACCTCGCTTTATGCCGATCGTGACAGGCATTCGCATGAATGGGGTCGGGGATCTCATCACAGCCGAATGACCTACAGCAATCATCCTAACAACTGGGTCATTCCTCTGGTTGTTGGGGGTGCCCTTGGGTATGCTTTTTCGCAGCCTCGCAGAGAGTCTGTGACCTATGTGCAAAGTGCTCCGGTCATCTATAGTCCGCAACCTGTGTATCAGGAACAGTGGGTTTATTTTGGTGATTGTGATTGTCAGCGTAAGGTATTGGTGAAAATTCGATAACCATTCGTGTGTTATCGAAGCCAGTCGATGAGCCCCATAACAATTTCAACCCCGATGAGGATGATAATGATCCACTCTAAAAACTCGCTTTGTTTGTGGTTGAGCAGATCCATGACAAGCATAACGTCTTCTTTGATTTGAGAAAGTTTCGAGAGGGCGATCTCATGTCGGTCATTGAGCTCCAGGATGAATGCCACTTGATTGTAAAGCATCTCTGCCTCACCATCATCCCATAAAATATTTGGTTTATCAAGCAGCAGCAGATCCCCGACCATGTTGTGACGGATCAATGCGAGACTTTGGATAAATTTCATTAAAGAGGAGCGACGTGCTATCGAAAAGGTATGAATCGATTCAACAATCTTGCGGTTTTGAGAAAAAAGTGAATTGAGCTTTTTTTCATATCGCTCTAAGCCGACACTTTGGGAGATGGCAAGGGCAATGATTTTCAGGTTTAGGGTCGTGGGGTTTTTCAGAAAAATTGCCTCATTCGTGATGATAAATGGCTCTTCTTGGGCAGGATTTATCTCGATAGGATAGTCTTGATAGACAAATCCTTCTTCGTCGTTTTGGAGTGTGAGCCCAAGTTTTGAAAGGGATTGAAGAATCGTCGCTTTTTCATCCGCGATAAAAGTGATGACGTCAAAAGGGGCAAGCAGTATATGAAGGGAATCGTTTCGGCCGTATAGACCGTTTTCGATACTCTTTTCGAGGGTAATATCAAGTGCATACTCAAGCGCAGAACGGTTGATAGGTTTGGAGAGGTCGAGAGAGAGGAGATTCATGAGGGCTCCTTAAAATATTTATTGATTATACACTAAAAGAATGACGGGAGTGAAACGTACTATTCTCTTCCAATAATATCAAAAATATTGATTCCATCGGGGAGTCGGGTCTCTCCGTCTCGAAAACTTCGGGTGTTGGAGATGAGCCGTTTGAAATGTTTTCGCAGATGATAGGCATCGGGGACGTTGGGTCGGAACCAGTCTCCCTTGGCACTAAAGAGCCAATCGATCCCTGATTTGATATCCAGCAAAGAATATCCGCCGGTATCAATGATGATCTTGATTTGCGCAGCCCAGCTCATCACATCAAACGGTTCTTGAAACTGCGGGTCGATAGAGGCTAGGCGGCGAATAAAATACTGCGCCATCTCGAACTCCCCGCTGGAGGGTTTGGTCTCTTCAACCTCTGATACAGTTGCCAGGATGGGGGCATTGGAGGAGAGTTCTCTGCGAATCCACCGTTCAAATTCGGCAAACCAATCAAACGATCGACGATTTTGAGTGCGTTGATAGAGATTGAAATCTTCGAATAGTTCGCGTCGCAACCCTTCCCGATCGCATATTTCGAGGGCGTATGCGTGGAGCTCTTCTACCGTCTCGTTGGGTAAATTGAGATAATAATTGCTGTCGGTGTACTGAGAGGGGGCAACGGCTGGGATCGAGACTTGTTGCAGGGCGATAGGCTCCAAAGCATAGAGAATCATCACCCCGTTTGCCGTTTTTTCGCGCGTTGTCTTGAGAATCTTTTTGGTTACCAAGGCATCGAGGGCTTCCACTGTTTCTCGTGGACTGTGACGTAAAAGTTCCGCGAGAAACGATGCGCTGAGGGCTTTGGATTTATCCCCCCAAATCATACCGTGACGGATCATAAGGGGAAGAAGGGCACGCTCTAAGAGGCTTAAATCTTCGCGGTCAATCAAGGACAGAGGGATCGCTATCATGATCGTCTTAATGCTTTTTTTGTCGTTGCCGAAATGAGGCTCTGACGTGACAGACGCTCACGTTCGATCAAGAGGGTGAGGTACTCATGCTCAACGCGAGCCTCAAATAGCCCGCGATCATTGGATACGTAATCGTAGATCCACCGTTTGGACAGAATGCGAATAACGTCAATATCCAAAGAATCGAGAATCGGTTCGGTGGAATCGGAGCGTTTGATGGAAGTAAAGCGGACATTTTCAAACCGTTCGGCTGCACTTTGCTCGCTGTTTTTCACGTCGGTAATCGACCGGCGCAAATCGTACATCAAGGCGTAGAGCTTTTGGGTGCGCTCATGGGCTTCAAGTTCCAACGGTGAACGCTGTTCTTCGAGGAGTTCGGATGCGATGAGTGAAATCTTCTCGATCCCCGTTTTGTACGCAAAGTCACGACTCGAGAGACGGCGCAAGAATTCGCTGTAGCGCGAAGTGCTGATGGGACGGATGAGTTCATCGATATGGGAGCGTAAGAAGACGTCTTCCTCGATTTTAAAATAGTTCATCAGCGACGTGACAAACTGTGCGCGAATCTGATCATCGGTTGGCGTAAATGGTTGCATTCAAAAGTGTAACACGTGCAGCCCAAAGTGAAGATTAAACCAATGTAAGTCCACAAACCGTCAATGGATCTGCGTGTCTTTATCGGAGTTTTTATTAAAAATAAAGTAGAATGCTTTGGGCATTCGTATAAAAGTGCCTAGAAACGCACAAAGAGGCTCTCATTGTTAACCATTAATTCTACAGTAATTCCTCACGGAGACGACGATCTCGGGGACAATCTTCTCTATTATGATTACAACATCGGACATCTGTTATCGCTTCAAGCCAAAGGGCTTACCATGGAAGATGAAGGATATGTGAGTGCGTTCCGTTCTTTTGAGGGGGAAGTGTATGAAAATTACATCTACGAGAAACTTCTTCGCTATGCGGCCAATGAACCTCAAATTAAAAGTTTTATTATCAAGGGACCCCATAAAAGTCGTACTCATGCTCAAAGTGATGCCCTCTCTGTAAGCTGGAAAGGGCAGATTATCTATCGCGCCCGACATAAAGAGATCGGTGAATTTGACGGATTATTGTTTACGGATAAAGAGCTCTATTTTATGGAGATGACCCTTGTTAAATCGGCAAGCAGTCTTAAAAAACGGCTTCGTAAAAAACGGGCCCTTTTGGAGGTTCTTTTCCCACGCTACAACGTTCGATCGGTATTGGTTCTTAACGAGGGGGCTACGGGGACGACCGATTTGCCTTCGTATGCGTCGGTTTGGTTTACGCAACCCTACAGTGCGCAACATCTCCTGGAGAGTCTTAGTACCAATGCGCCCAAAAAACCGATGGTACGTATTCAAAGTGATAAGATCGCCCATGCGGAAGAGATAAAAGTAGCGTCATTCAAATATTATGCGACCCTCTCATGGATGCTGCGCTCACTGCGTGGGGGAAATCCGATTGATTGGGATTTCTTTCGCAAAAGTACGACACAGCGTTACCACGATATTTACACCAAAGTCTACATCGGATATTTGAGCATAGAGGATTTCAAAACTCTGGTCCCTGCTCTGGCATTGGAAAACTCCAATGCGACCCGAGCTGTGGTAGCGATCGAAAAAGATCATGCCAATGGCTATTTTCTCACCTATTTCCTTCGCCATTCGGGTAAAAAGCTCGACAATGTGACGATCACCAAAGGGGTTGTCAAAGTGGCTAAAAAAGATCCACTGGGGATTACGCTTACCGAGATGAATCATTTGGATAAAATGATGGATGACGGATTTGCCCTAACTCTCGACCAGCACGGTGAGATTGAGAAAACATTGAAGACAATTACCCATAAATAAATAAAAATATTTACCATTAATTATCCGTATTTCTCGTATACTTATAAAATATTATAAGATATAAGGGATGATTATGAAAAGAGTGATGGTTTTGGCAGTGTTGGCAATCAGCTTGTTTGCGGCTCCTTATAAAATGGGACAGTCCGTTATGCCGTTGGATTTAAGTGATCAGTACGGAAAGCGTTATAAGATGAAAGTAATGCCTAAAACATTGATTATGGCGTTCGAAAAAGGGACAGGGGCAACAGTCAATGAGTATCTGACCGTACACGATAAAGACTACCTAAAAAAGAACAATGCCACATTTGTTGCCGATATTAGTCTTATGCCCAAGTTTATTACCGAATCATTTGCCCTTCCAAAAATGCGTAAATATACCCATACCGTTTTATTGATCCGTGATGAAGAGCAGGGATTACGATTTCCTGCAGAAGACGAAAAGATAACGGTGATGAAATTTCGGGGTAACTTTTTGACAAAAATCGAATTTATAAGTACTGAAGCTGAACTCAAAGCAGCCATTGAAAAATGATTACCCCGCTCAAGGCCCTTCGTAAAAACCGCTTTAAAACGGCACTCATCTTTATAAGCATGAGTGTTTCTATCGCAGCAATTTTTCTGATCAGCGCCATATCGGGCGGTGTGGTGAGTATGTACTCTGCGATGCTCAAGACCGATGGAGATATTATTGTTACTCAAAAAGGTATTGCCGATACTTTTTTCAGTGATATTAACCGTTCGCTGGTCCCAAACATTGAAACGATTTCAGGGGTTCGCGAGGTAACCGCGTTAATTTTGGGAGCGGCCCCTGTTGAGCCGCTCCCTATTGTCGGTATTTATGGGGTGAGTTCCAATCGCTTTAAAAGTTATTCGTTGATACAGGGATCGTATCCCAAA
>DASUNE010000030.1:0-7865 GCA_036277315.1 Sulfuricurvum sp. | reverse complement strand
GGAGGATAGAAGACGAATAATAACATCACGCAGTACCGGCTTTTTTGTATCAAGCTCCATAGCAAGCTCTTCACCTTCGAGTTCAAGGTTCATTTCTACTTTTAAATAGCGTCTTCCGCTCTCAGAGAGAAGATTGACCGTGAACAGGTCAAGCGGGTACATAATGCCCACTTCGGTAGAAGGGGTTCCGTGTCCATCGCCCTCTGCGGATGCAGCATGTTCGTCTGCCGGTTTTTCCTCTCCATGAGCGCTTGCTTCTTTCTGAGTCGATGAAGTCGACTCCCCTTCAGCATCGTGATTGCCCATCATCATCATGGCAATAACACCACCGATGACCAAAATCAGAGCTAAGACAACAATGATAATAATGAGGAGCATATTCCCCGATTTTTTCTTCTCTTCGTCTGCCGGAACGTGTTCTTCGTGTTCTTTGTTCGCCATCCGTTGCTCCCTAATAAAAAGTAATTTTTAATTGTACCAAGATATCGATGAATTTTCGCATGCGGCTATTTTTTTAAGTAACTATTAGTAACGAAATGTAAAATAGAATAGGGAATTTAACTAAATAGGATTATTTCTAGTGTAAAATGATTTTTTTATGAGTAGGAGTTTGATGGATGTCATTGAGCAGTCAGTATGAAATAATCGATACCCTCCATGCCAATGACGCCAGTACGGTTTACCGGGCCAGAGACATTGAAAGTAATCAAACGGTTATTATTAAAATGCTCAGACCGTCTGCCCGGACGGAAAATAATATTATTCAATTTGTAAATGAGCAACAGATCCTCGCGGGTCTTCGATCGAATACAATCGCCAAACTTTTGAAAGTAGTGGCCGTTCCTTCGGAGTATATATTGGTATTTGAAGATATCGGAGGAAGCTCGCTGTATGATCTTCTCTTGGTTCGCTCTTTTGAGCTTGCCGAAGGGTTGTCCATTGCGCATGAAATCGCGAAAACACTCCTTTACCTCCATCAAAAACATATCATTCATGCCGATGTCAATCCTAAAAATATTGTTTATAATCCGGAGACAAAGGCGATGCAGATAATCGACTTTGGATATTCGGTTATCGATAATAATTTTCGGTTTAACAGTGATGTTAATGTGGGAACATCCGGAAATCTTCTTTACATGTCTCCGGAGCAAACGGGGCGGACCAAACAGCGAATCGATTTAAAGAGTGACTTGTACAGTTTCGGCATGACTCTGTATCACCTCTTTTCGGGGAGACCTCCTTTTGAAGCAAAAAACCGTTATGAACTGATTCATAAACAAATTGCGTTATCACCGATTCCGCTTCATGAAGTCAATCCGAAAATTCCGTTGGTTCTTTCGCGTATTGTGGAAAAATTGATTCGGAAAAAACCTGATGAACGCTATGGAAGTGATGAAGCGGTTGTTTATGATCTAAAAGAGTGCATCCGGCTCTTGACGCGTTCGGGAGAGATAGAGGAGTTTGTGATTGCGACGCAAGACCGCCCGGTGATCCGAATCGGTGAACATCTGTTCGGACGAGACAAAGAACTCGCTTTGCTGCAGGATGCGGCGTATTACGGAGTATCGGATGGATCGGTTAGAGTATTGGTGTCCGGTCAGGCCGGTGTCGGGAAAACCCGATTGGCCGAAGAGTTTTTTAACTATTTTGATACGGGTAAAACACACATACTGAGGGGAAAATTCGATCAATATAAAACTGCTTTGCCGTATTTGACGTTCAAGCAAATTTTTGGACAATTGCATACGTTTTTGATGAGTCAAAACCATACCGATAAAATTCTCACACTTCATCCTACGAGTGAAAGAATCTTATGTTATCTTTTTCCTGAGCTTCGAGATATATTTTTTCAAAGCGATAGAGTAGAGTTTCATTCTCATGAAGATATCGTTAATCAGCTTCCCTTTGCCGTAGGAGATTTTTTTAATCAAATAGCGACGAGTGAATCTCCGATTGTTTTTGTCATGGATGATCTGCAATGGGCCGACCATGCATCGGTTGAGTTAATCAAAAAAGCGATATTGGAGGGAAATAATCCTCATATTCATTTTATCGGATTGTATCGTGATAACGAAATTCAAGCCAATACGAGTGCTTCGGAACTTATTCAAACCATCGTCAGTAACAGCCAAAAGCCTCTGTTTGATATCAAACTATTGCCGCTTCAGGAAGCTGAATTACACGAAATGCTTCAAAATCTCTTTGCAGATTCCGAAACGCAAATCGAAGAATTGGCATCGATTGTGTATAAAAAAACAAATGGCAATCCATTTTTCGTAAAAACGTTCCTTTATCATCTGATCGATTCCAATGAAGTGAGTTTTGTAAACGGACAATGGAATTATTCTCTTGAGACGATCAAAACGCATAGTGCCAGTCTCAATATTGCGGAGATTATTAACAGTAAATTTGATACTTTGAGTCCGGAAGAAAAATTTTATCTTCAGCATCTGGCTTTGTTGGGGAGCCGGTTTGATCTTCATTTGACGTATGAGATGATGAACTTTTTGGGGTATTCGAATGATTTGATGGAGCAATTGGAAGCAAAAGGGTTTATTGAACAGGTTCGAAAACACTATCAATTTGTTCATGATCAAATCCAGCAGAATGCATTTGCGTTATTGGATGATGAGACTAAACGGCGTATCCATTTTGATATCGGCAGATATTTAGAGCGTGCTCAGAAGCGTGCGAGATATGAAGATATTATTACGACCGTCAATCACTTGAATAAAGGGTATGTAAAGGGAGAATTTCCTCAGCGGCTTTTCAAACTCAACATTAAAGCGCTTGAAGAGTTTTTGCTCAATAACTCCTATGCCCTTGCATTGAACCAAATGCGATGGATTGAGTCGAATCTGTTTGATGAACGATTGTGGAGTGAAAAACGCAGTGACGCGTTTCGCTATGTAGAACTCAGCGTAAAAATTTTGTATCTTAATGCCCTTCATGATGAAGCGTATGCACTGGTCAACGTCTTGAGCGAAAAAGCCAAAAATATTCAAGAACGTCTCAAATGTTTTACGCTGCTGAAAAATATTTGTGTTACACAAGGGAAAAATTTTCCCGCATTGGTTGCATTTGGGAACCGATTGTTGCAAGAACTGGGAGTGAGGGCACCTGTTTTGGCTGCCGAGGTGAATGAAAGTACTCAGACTCTAAAAGAAAAACTCATTAACCATCCTTTGTTTGACAACCCTGATGCCATCATGGAGCTTCCGCAGCTCAAAAACCCCAAAAAACATCGTATCGCGTCACTGTTGGTTGATTATTGGGAAGCAGCGTATTATCTGGCGGATATTCCGTTGATGCAGTGGGCGTATTTGAATATTGTTGATTCATCCTTCCGCTATGGAAATTCGAGTGAATCCACCTTCGGATACGTTCTTTTCGGTGCGCAGCTCATTGGAGAAAAAAAATACAAAAAGGGGTATGCGTTCGGAGAAGTGGCATTGAAGCTAAACGGGGTGTTAAGAGATGAAATAATGCTCCCGAAAGTCCATAATTTTGTCGCTAATTTTATCAATCCATACGTTAAACCGTTATACACCAATGTGATGCTGTATCAAAAAAGTCTCCAGCAAAGTAAAATCAACGGTGACATTGTTTTTGGTACCTGGGCCAATTTTCTCATGCATTTTTCGGACTATTTGTCCGGAAGTTCATTGGAGGTATTACGCAATAAAATTGGGGAGGAAAGTACGTTTATTCTCAATTCCGGTGATGAGAAGATGATCTCTATTTTTAACATCTTGGTGCATACGGTTCATGCGTTGCAAGAAAAGTGTGACGATAGGAGCAACGAGGAAGAGCGTGCCATTGCCATGTGGGAAAAGGATAAATTTTATCCTGCGTTGGCATGGTACGGTGTTTTAAAAGCGCAAAATTGTTTGATAGAGGGGACATACGAAGAGGGAATTCGCTATTTGGACCGCTATGTTCACAGTACGGCGAATGAAGTCATCATGTTTCCCAAAATACGGCTCCATTTTATACGAGCACTTCTTTTGTTGGGGAAAGAAACGGCCTTAAATGAACGGGAAGATGAGCTATTACGATTCGATCTGTCGGAGTGCGAAGAGATCATGAACGCCTCCCCGGCTAACTTTAAATTCGGAAAGCTTTTGCTGAGGGCAGAGCAGATGAAATTACAAAAAAAATCATGGGAAACGGCTAAAGTATACGATGCAGCATTGGAAGAAGCCCGAAAAAAGAATGATCCGTTTTTTGCAGCATTAGGAGCGTTGTGTGCCAGCCGATTTTGGAAAAGTATCCAATATGAAGAATTAAGCCGCATTTATCTTAATGAAGCCATTGTCTCCTTGAATCAGTGGGGTGCTTATGAGGTAGCCAATCGTTTAAAAGGGCTTGTTCTCCCCATTCAATCAATACGGCTTGAGAATTCGTCATCGCATAGTTCGTCGTTGAGAGTGGAACCTGAAAATTTCAAAAGCTTATTAAACTCTTTTTATGCAATTTCGCGCGCCATGGATCAAACGGAATTGATCAATACGCTGATGCAAACGATTCTTGAAAATGCGACGGCGAGTCGGGCGATTTTACTCCTTTTGGAAGGGGACACATTCAGTACGAAAGCGAGGCTTGATTTTAAAGGGGGAAAAATTGAATTTGACACCCTGTCCTTGAGTGAATCGCCGATGATACCTCAAAATATTGTCCAGTATGCCATCAATACCGGAAAAAAAGTGCTTGTCACCAATCCCGCGCAAAGCGGTCAATTTCAATTTGATGAGTACATCAAAGCCTATAAGCCTGCTTCGTGTATCGCTATTCCGACCTCCGTTGATGGGAACGTGCTGGGGGTTCTTTATCTTGAAAACGAGGAAATAGCAACGCCGCTTAGTCCTGAGAGCATACAAACGTTAGAGCTATTATTGACCCAGGCTGCGATTGTCTTTAAAAATACCACCTTGTATGAAACGCTTAAAACCAGTGAAGAAAATCTCAATAAAGCGCAGAAAATATCCCATGTCGGAAGCTGGCAGTATAACAGTGCGACAAGCTCCATTGTTTGGTCGGCAGAAACGTATCGGATTTATGATGTCGAGCCTTTTAGTATTCAAATCGATAATGACTGGTTTTTTGACCATTTGCATCCTCAGGATCTGCATAGAGTTCTGGATGCCGTCGAAAAAGCGCTAAGCGCACAGAAGCCTTATGATATCGTACATCGCATCCTGACAGTTACGGGGCAGGAAAAAATTGTTCACCAAAGAGCAGAAGTTTTTTGGGAAGCGGATCAGCAAAAAATGTCGGGAACGATTCAAGATATTACCGACTCCGCGCATGCCGAGGCGATGATTTCGAGGCTCAATCAGGTCGTTTATCAAAATCCGTTTAGTACGATTATTACCGATAAATACGGCGTTATCGAATATGTCAATGCACAATGTGTGAAAATGACCGGCTATTTTGAACACGAACTTTTGGGTCAAAAGATGAATATTTTCGGCTCAGGCGTTCATTCAAAAGCATTTTACGCTCAATTGTGGAAAACCATTGCCGTAGATAGACAGATGTGGCGGGGGACGATCGTAAACCGGATGAAAAATAATCAGTTATGCGATTGTTCGTCTACGATATTTCCCCTTTTTAACACGAATAATGAAATTACCAATTTTGTCACCGTTCAAGAGGACATAACGGACAAGAATATAAAAGATAAACTTTTTTTGATGCAGACGCGCCAAGCCCAGATGGGAGAAATGCTCTCCATGATTGCCCATCAGTGGCGCCAGCCATTGGCGATTATCAGTGCGTTGATGAACAAACAGCGAGTGGATATCATGCTTGAAAAATCAACCATGAGCGATGTCGCCCAAAGTTATGAGGATATTGAATTCCAAGTGCAGCATCTTTCTCGTACGATCACCGATTTTAGAGATTTTTTTAAACCGGATAAAGAGATGACCCGTACCAAAAGTTCGACGATGGTGACCAAAGCGGCGGCATTGATCGGACACACGTTAAAACAAAAAAATATTGCCCTGGACGTGACTCATGCGCATGATAATGAGTATCTGACGTTTGAACACGAAATGATACAGGTTCTTTTAAATCTGATCAAAAATGCACAAGACTCTATTGAAGAACATGGTATTGGGCACGCCTGGATCAAAATTACAACCGATCAAGCGGATGATACAGCGGTGATAACGGTAGAAGACAATGCGGGGGGGATTGAAGCGAGTGTCATCGATACGCTTTTTTTACCGTATGTATCGACAAAAAACGAACAAAATGGGACCGGGTTGGGGCTGTATATGAGCAAAACAATTATAGAAGAGCATTGTGCCGGATCGATTGCGGTAGAAAATACCGAAAATGGAGCAAAGTTTACGATTAAAATTGCGCTGAAGGGCACTCATGGAAATATCTGATTTGATTCAAAACATGTTTACGGAGTGTCATTCCCTGAACCTTTTGTACGTGGAAGATGATCGTGAGCTGTCAAAAAATACATATGAAATGCTTAAATCCTTTTTTCATACGATCGTCGTTGCGTACGATGGGGAAGAGGGGCTTCGTGCGTATCAAGAGATGCCGTTTGATATCGTTTTAACGGACATAATGATGCCCAATTTGGACGGACGAGCCATGTCACGCTCGATACGTCAGATGAATCCCAACCAAGCCATTATTGTTATGTCAGCGCATGAAGACGCCGATTATTTTATGGAATTGATCGACATCGGGATTAGTAAATTTATTCCCAAGCCTCCCAGTTTGCAGCAGATGTTTGGAAGCATTGTCCCCACGGCGATCGATATCAATAACGCTAAAAAAATTGCGATGCTCTCCCATGAAATGAAGCAGGATTTGGCTGAGAGCAAAGAGCTGTTGCGCAGGATCATCGATACGGTTCCGGTGCGTATTTTTTGGAAAGACATCGAATCCCGCTATTTAGGGTGCAATACTTTGTTTACGCACGATGCGGGGCTAAACAGCCATTCTGAAATACTGGGAAAAAACGATTATGACCTCCCGTGGAGAGCCGAAGCGAAAAAAAGTATTGATGATGATCGGTATGTTATGACGTCGGGGAATGAAAAGCTCAATTATGACGAAAAAATCATACGTCAAGATGGGACGATTCAATGGCTATCGATGTCAAAAGTACCCCTCAAAGGGGAAAATGGCGATATCATCGGCATTTTGGGTGCCTATGTCGACATTACGGAACAAATAGAGGCTATGAAGTCGATACAGCAGGCTAAAGAAGCGCTGGGGTATCAAGCGCAGCATGATGCGCTGACCGGACTTCCAAATCGGATTTTATATTTTGACCGATTGCGTCAGGCGATTAAAAAAGTGACACGAACCCATCAAAAAGTAGCGGTGATATTTATCGATTTGGACCGTTTTAAAGAGATAAATGACTCGCTCGGACACGAAACAGGTGATGAAATTGTCAAACTGTTGGGAGAGCGGTTGAAATGTCAGCTGAGAGAAGTCGATACGATTGCCCGTTTCGGAGGGGATGAGTTTACGATTCTCATCGAATCGGTTGACGATGTAAGCGATGTAGCCCAGATCGTACAAAAAATGGTTAAATCGATGGTAAACCCATTTGAAGTGGACAATCATCGCCTGTATTTAACCCTTAGTGCCGGTATCAGTATCTATCCCGATGACGCTGTTGCCCCTGACATTCTGATTCGCAATGCCGATACGGCGATGTATCGCGCGAAAGAAGAGGGGCGTAATACGTATCAATTTTATACGAAGGAAATGACCGAAAAAACGTTTTTGCATATGTTAATGACCAAAAATATCCGCAATGCGATCGATAATCAGGAGTTTGTCGTCTATTATCAGCCACAAATAGATGCGGTTTCTCGTAA
>DASUNE010000029.1:0-2694 GCA_036277315.1 Sulfuricurvum sp. | reverse complement strand
CACGTCGTATTCGTACAACGATCAAAACGGATCGTTTCAATTGGAATGTAAATAAAGGAGTAGTGTGAAAATTATACTAATGTTGATGGGAGTGGTTCTGGCGGTATTCGGACGCGATATTGTGGTGTTTGAAAATGAATTCAACGTTTTTACAACCGAAAAAGCTTTTAATCAAGTCGTTGTCGGGAATCAGGATTTGTTGAAAGTAAGCGTGATGGAAACCTCCAGCAAGCCGAATCAAACGTTGCGCTTGTTTGGTAAAAAAAGCGGAAATACCTCCCTGCTGATCCGTTTTAATGACAACACCATCGGAAATTATCAAGTCTATGTGAATCAAAATCTCGGATTTATTCAAAAAATGGTGAACATTGCAGCACCGAATGTGACATTACACCGTGCGGGTGACGGTTCGACGGTTTTAGGGGGACATTTCAGCGATCCGCATCAGAAAAAAAGGGTGTACGAACTGTTGTCTAATGCCGGAATCGATGCCAACAAAACGATGGATTTGAGTCAAACCAAAACGGTGGAAAAGATGATTCGTACCAAACTGTATTTGGTATCGATCGATAATGACCGAGCCGAAGAACTCGGCGGTGCGGTAGGGCTCAACTATTTTGGGAAAGGTGGCAATATTGCCGTGAACTCTACGGCAAAAACGTACGCGACATTTAGCGGGTTTTTATTGGATAAAACAGGTGCGTTTGCCAATACGGGGAGTTCATTGCTGGCGAATTTGAGTTTCTTGCAATCCAAAGGGGTGGCAAAGATTCTTGATGACACGGTACTGCTGAGCACTGAAGATCAAAATGCCTCGTTTCATGTGGGGGGACAGGTCTACATTCCCATTGGCATGACGTATAACAACAACAATTTCCCAACGATTAATCTCGAAGAAAAAGAGTATGGATTGCGTCTGACGATCAAGCCAAAGTTCTTGGAGAAAGAGGGGTTCATGGGGATAAATGTCGACATCGCAGACAGCGAATTTGATACCGATCCCACCCATCGTGTCCAGTTGGGGGAGAATATTTATGTCCCGGCGTTCCGTGCCAAAAATATTGCGACCGACGTGGTCGCCCAAACCGGTCAGGTGATCGCTCTGGGGGGGCGAATGCATACCGAATCGCTGAAGCAGGAGGAGAAAATCCCCTTGCTTGGGGATATTCCGGTTTTAGGCCATTTGTTCAAGCGAACCGTCGACTCCAATCGGGCGAATGATTTGATTTTCTTTTTAGTTCCGGAGATTGTCGATTCGAACGTGCCTGTGAATGAGAGCGGATTTTATCAATCGTTTAAAAAAGAGGGACACGCTTTTCATGATGAGATCATGAATGAAACGCCTAATGCGGAGAGCCGTACCGTGAATTCTGTCGATGGGCAGAAAAATGAACATCCCCACGTGAGCGGTGTTGAGTTTTTGGATGGATCCGATGCACAGCCCAACAAAGAGGATGCGACGAACGAAGTGATCGAGGTAACTGTGGCAGAATCAGCAACGGTGAAACCGAGTGCCGCCACACCCCTTTCGAAAGAGAGCCAAAGCGAATCGCACTATTATGAAGTGACTTCGCCGCACATTTATGTTCGGATGGCTCCCAAAGAGGGAAAACCGGTGAGTATTTGGGATAAAGGGCACCGTTTTGCCATCAGCGAAGAGGTGGTGGTGGATCAGGTCGTATGGGCGAAAATTATCCAAGACTGCAAAGAAGCATCTTGCCAAAGGGTGGAGAGACCGCTATGGATTTCAAAAAATCACATCAAGGCGATTTAATAACAAAAAATGATAAAAAACTTGATTTTTAAATCATTATTTTGTATAATAAGTGTTATATAAATTGTAAAAAGGTTAAAAAATGTTTAAAAGTTTTCTTTCTCGTCTCAAGTCTCAAAAAGGGATGAGCGGCGTTCTCGTTGCGGTATTGTTGGTCGTTGTCGGTGTCGGTTTGGTTGCGGGTGTTAAAACATTTATGACTGATGCTAATGATGCTTCAATTGCAGCTGCAAAAGCTTCTATGTCAACTGCCGGTGTTACTGTTCCATAAGTGAAAGGGGCTTTTAGCCCTTTTCACTTTCCTCTACTAAACGTTATATACTTCTTTATCTACTTCCGAAATTTTACTTCATTCGTCTGATTCTCACTCCTGGATACAATTTAATAGCCGTTGTTTCTTTAGTGGTATAATGGGTTCAAAAATAGGGAGTATTCTAGATATGACATCAAAAAAATTAGGCATAACCGCTGTTTTATTAACGTTAGGGATCAATGTGTACGCAGGTCAAGTAGATGGCAGTGCCGTACTGGGTAGTATGTTGGGTGCGGGTGCCGGATCGGCGGTTGGTTCAGCGGTCGGCGGAAAAGAGGGGGCGATTATCGGCGGCGGTGCCGGCGGTGCTATCGGAGCTGCAATCGGAAGCAGCAAAGAATCCAGCCAAGGGTCAACGAGAGTTGTGACGCACGAAAAAGTGATTTATGTCGACGATGATCATCGTGACAACGGCAAACACAAAGGGCATTACAAAAACAAACGCAAACACGGGCACGACCGCGACTAAGAAAGCGAAGCCTCAGGCTTCCTCGTCGATGATGTAGACTTGGTTCTTTTGATTCCGTTTGGCGGCATACAGGGCCCGGTCTGCTTTTAGCAGCGCATTCTCAAACTCTTTCTCATGTAAGCGCGTAATGCCGATACT
>DASUNE010000028.1:0-5694 GCA_036277315.1 Sulfuricurvum sp. | reverse complement strand
GGGAGCTGGCTCAATGCCAAAGCACAAGGCTCACTTTACTCGGGTATTTCCGATGCCACGTATTTTAAAATACTTCTCTCAGGGGCGCATATCCAAAGCTTTGGGGAACATATTATTGCTTCTCGAGCACGATGGGGAACACTGCGTACTTATGAGGGAGAAACTCCCAGCGCATACCGTTTTTATGCCGGGGGGATGAACTCCAACCGCGCCTACGGCTACCGGGAGCTAGGGCCCAAAGACCTAAACGGTGATCCATTAGGGTTTAATGCCCTTATCGAGGGAACGTTAGAATATCGCTTTCCCGTCTATGAATCCTTTAGAGGAGTCCTCTTCACCGATCTCACCTACGGTTCGGACAACTACATACCCGATTACACGATCCCCTATTGGGGAGTGGGTGCAGGGATACGCTATATCACTCCCATTGGGCCCATCGCCGTTGATGCCGGCATTGACCCCAACGATTTTGGGCAATACGCCTTTCATTTTCGCATAGGAGAATTGTTCTAAGATTATCTCTAAGGGGCAAGTGACAACGTCACGCTGTAGTGCTTTTCATCTTGTATGTCTTTAAGCTGCCACCCATAATAATCACATAATGTTTGGGCAATCTCAAGACCGACTCCGGTTTGGTGAATAACCGGAGTACTTTTATCGCAAACCGGATTTTCTATCTCAAACGTCCCTTTATCACAGCGTAAATAAACTGTACTCCCTGAACAGGCATGGTTTAACGCATTTTCAATCAAAATACGAGCAACCCGTTCAAAAGGGACTTTCGGCAAAAGTGCCGATGAAGCTTCCGGAATATCAAGTTCAAAATGAAGTTCGCGATGCTGCCAAAGCGGTTTGACCTCCTCAATCCACCCTTCCACCGATTGTTTCAGATAAATCGTCTCCATCACTTCAGAACTTTGGGTTGAATGCAAAATATCGGTTATTTTTTCTGAGATTGTGTCGATCTCTTCGCGTGCTTGTCCAATGGCATCACTGTTCCATTCCCCTTTGAGATCGGCAAGATCAATACGCAACCGCAGTTGAGCCAAAGGAGTTTTTAGCTCATGAGTAAGCGCTTTCATCGAATCGCGCTGTGCCTTTTGAAGGCTGCTAATCCGTCCTTGAAGCGTAGAAATCGCATCTCGAAGTGCCATAATCTCGGTGCCTCCGCTAACCACATTTGGCTTTTTTTCGGGATCACGACACGTTAGGCAGTGATTCACCAACTCGTTAAATGGAGCAAACAGGTGGCGGATAAGAAGATAAATCATTCCGCTTGTAAACAACAATCCAAGCAAAAAGAAAAACCATCGATCGGCCATCATCTTAATGAGCTCATCATCGATTTTTTCCGTAGAGGAGCTAATCACCAAATAACGCCCATCGCTCAAAAGTGCTGAGCGAAAAAGACGATCAGAGTTTAAAATCGGTTGGGCAGACAGTACTTCAATACGCAGCTCATGCAGTAATCCACCCTTTAAAATATTCTGCAATTGCTCATTTTTACGGATTTCCGTCACCATGTTGGAATCCCATTGGGACAGATCATACTCTTGCGTCACGATATTGGTTAAAAACGAAAGACTGCGCGTCAAACATTTTTCCATATGATGATAATAAATGTGAGCCAAACCGTACCCAAATATCGTCACAGAAAGGATCGTCATTCCCATTGAAACCGCGAGGATTCTCCCTTTAAACGTTTTTAAAAGCATAACCTCTCCCTTTGAGCGTTTCGATGGGGTTAATGGGGAGTTTTTTACGGATATTGCTAATCACCACATCGATAGTATTCGACGTTGTCGCACTTGGATCCTCATAAATGGCATTGGCAATATCTTCTCGAGTAAAAACTTTATCGGGTTTGGACGCTAAAAAAAAGAACAGATCATGCTCTTTTTTGGACAGTAAAATCAGCTCTCCCTCTACACTGAGCGTCTCCTTCTTCATATCAATGTGTAAAACACCCATGCTCACGACGTCGGTCGTATAGCGTCGAATAAGAGTATCAAGCCGCATCTTGAGTTCTCTCAGATCATAAGGCTTCTCCAAATAATCGTCCGCACCCGCACTCAGCCCGGCGATGCGTTCTTCTACTCCTCCATACGCACTGGCAATGATGACACCGCATGAGGGCTGAAGCTTTTTGAGTTTAGGGATAATCCACATCCCGTTATCAGAACCTGAAAGGTTACGGTCCAGCAACAGAGCATCATAAGAATAGCTCTCAACAAGCTCAATCCCCTCTTCCAAAGAACCCGTCGTATCAATCGTATGGAAAACTTCCAACGCATCCTTTAACATAGATCGCAGTTTTAAATCATCTTCAATTATTAATATTCTCATACACATATTGTAATGTATCCTCATTCTTTTTCCCTTTAAAGAATGAGAAAATGACTTTTTCATGATTTTTTCATCTAGGGCAAGTACGATTGGGCTGATAAAACAATTTAAGGAGAATTTATGATGAAAAAAGCAGTGGTCTTGACGCTATCTGCGGTATTGGCTTCACAGCTAATGGGAGCAGAAGATCTAAGTGAGATGATAAAAGAAGGAAAAGCGGGCGGTTATATCCGTATCCACCACATTGAACCAGCATTTTCAGAAACAGTGGCGGCCACGGGTAGTGTTATCGGGGGTAAACTCAAATACCAAACCGGGGCATTGCATGGTTTGCGCTTTGGTGCCGCACTCTATACGACGCACGATACGGGTCTTACGAAATGGGATTATAAAACTCGTGATGGCTACAGCCAAGTAGCAATGGGGCTTGGTGGTGATGATTTAGGAAATTACTCAACCCTCGGGGAAGCGTATGCGAGTTATCACCTTTCCAATACAGACATCACCTACGGCCGTCAAGAGTTTAAAACACCGATGACTGAAAATGCCGTCACAATTATCCCGAATTTGTTCGAAGGAACCGTAGCAACAATCAAAGAGCTACCTGATTTCACTGTCACGGCAGGGCATATTATCAAAATGCAGTATGGAACTCGTGCTGGAACCGATGCAGCATTAATTGGAGATGGTGTTTACGCAATTACCGCAGGGGCAGGCTATGGTTTTGTTAGTCCCGTTGTAAATGGAACAACAGGGGTCATAACCCCTGGTTCAGGAAAAGAGGCTTTTCAGGATATGTCAATTGCAACGATGGGAACAACGGCCAATATGGACACATCAGGGGTGACATCTGTGGGAATTGATTACACCAAAGGAAATTTCAAAGCCCGAACATGGGATTACTACGCTCATGAAATGTACAATACTATCTATGCTGATGCTGAATACAAAATAAATGCTGGACCTGCAAAAGTGACTCTCGGAGCACAAATTCTCTCTCAAAGTGATGTGGGTGATTTTGCAACATCAACCGGAGCATCAACTGAGCTTAAAAAACTAAGAGGTGTAACAACACCGAGCGGAACACCTTTGTATAAAACCAAAATTAGTGCCGATGGACAAATTGATGCACTTCTTTGGGGGGCAAAAGCACAAGCAGATATTGGCGATTTTTCATTTTCAGCTGCCTATAACAAAAACGAAGACGGTCACGTTATCAACGCATGGGGCGGCGATCCGGCCTATACCAGCATGATCTTTGCCCGTAATGAATACCGCGCGGATACCACAGCCTATAAACTGGGTGCTGAATACAGCTTTGCATCCCTAGGCATTCCCGGACTCAAATTTATCTACAACCATGCACAATATGATACTGATGTGCAAACATGGACAGGTACCGGCGTTGGGGTTATTGGACCAGTAGTTAATGAACAAACCGAAGTTGATGATTACATCCTCCACTACGCCGTTCCCTCGGTCAAAGGTCTCTGGTTCCGTCTGTTCCACGTACAACGTGACAATGATACGCGTCAGTACGAACAAGAACATACGCGTCTCGTCGCGAACTTAAGTTTCTAAGGAGCAACTATGGATTTATCACGACGCGATCTACTTAAAGCTTCAGGGCTAGGTGCTGCGGCACTGGCACTGAGCGGCGCAGCCGTAACCTCGGCAAGCGCATCCGAAAGTCCGGCGGCCTCATCTGAGCTTATGCCTAAAGCTGGGGGAAAACGGGTTGTTATCATCGGCGGCGGATGGGGTGGTCTGACGGCTGCTCGCTACATCAAAAAAGAGGCTCCCGAGAGCGAAGTCGTCGTTTTGGAAAAACGCGATACCTTTGTCTCTTGCCCTATCAGTAACGAATGGCTTGCAGGCGAAGTGCCGATGGATTTTCTCACCCGCGACTATTTCACTGCGGCCAAAGAGTTCGGCTACAAAATGATCCAAACCACCGTAACCGACATCACTCGTGACACCAAAACCGTGAAAACGACCACAGGCTCAATCAGCTACGACTATCTCGTACTTTCCCCCGGGATTGCGTATGACTATTCCAAATGGTTCGGTAATGATACCCAAGCTGCAGAGCGCTGCCGTCAAGAGTGCCCTCCGGCATTAATGCCCGGAAGCGAGCACGTAGCACTCAAAAAAATGCTTGAAGATTTTGAGGGGGGCAATTTCATCATCTCTGTTCCCGATGGCGCCTACCGCTGTCCACCTGCACCGTATGAGCGTGCCGCAATGATGGCACACTATATAAAAAAGAACGGGATCAAAGGTAAAGTTATTATCCTTGACCCAAAAGCTAAACCGGCACCAAAAGGGCCTGGATTCTTGGCTGCGTACAAAGAGCTTTATCCTGATATCGTCGACTATCGTCCAAACTCATTGGTAAAAACCGTTGATTTGGACAAAAAAGAGGTTGTTGTCACGGTAACACAAGAAGACGGTCGGACGGAAGAGCAGCGGATCCCTTATGCTGCGGCCAATCTTATGCCGGTAAACAAGGCCTCTGAAATCGTAGCAATGACGGGAGTATCACAGGGCAAAGCAGGCTGGGGGATGATGAGTTCTCCAACCTTCCAATCCAAAGCCGATGAACGCGTATTTGTCATCGGAGATGCCGTAGGGGGATATCCGTATCCAAAAAGCGGTTCTATCGCCAATGGTCAAGGTCATATCGTCGCATCCCATATCGCGGCTATGATTCAAGGCCGTCCCGTACTCAAAGATGTGACGTTGCCACAAAATATCTGTTATTCTATGGTCAACGGCGAAGAAGCGATCTCCATTGGAGTTACTTACTCTCTTATGGATGATAAAGATCTCAACGGCAATGACATCAAAGTCATCAAACCCAAAATGACGGAGAACAATACCCGTTCAACCGCTCTTGGCAAAACAACCCATTCGTGGTACAAAGGGATGATGTCTGACATTTTCGGCAGTTGATTCCCCCTTCTTGGACGATGCTTCTCCTAGTCGTTCCAAGAGGGTAAATTAAGGGCAAATTTCGGCATAATGTTCCTATGCAAAACTCTGGCAAAGAAACCAAAAAGAAATCCCATGCCAAACGTCTGATTAAAGCGGGGCGACACCTTTTTGTTGCATTTCACACACTCCTTATATTCACTATATTGCTCGCATCTGCTCTGTTTTACATCGCTTTTCGCCCCGATGGCCTCTCTTTGGTCAACACCTTTTTTCTTGAACCCCTTGGAATGGAGATAAACCGTTCGCAAGGCTCATTGTCCGAAGGGTTTTCTCTCCACGGTCTTCATTCTCAAACCATCGACATCAAAACGCTATCTCTTGATTACAATCTCACGGCCATTTTAAAAGGGA
>DASUNE010000027.1:0-3940 GCA_036277315.1 Sulfuricurvum sp. | reverse complement strand
TAGCTGATGATAACACCGTTATAAAGCTAAAAGGAAATTTACTCACGCAAAAGCTGCTCAAAGCACTTGAAAGTAAATATCCAGTTAAAATCTATGTAGAGGGGATTTGATTTTGAAACGAACGGTTTTAGCCATCGACATTGGTTCGACGAAAGTTTGTGCCATCATTGCCGAGATTGACGACGATAACAGTGCTCAAATCATTGGGGCAGGTATTGCTAAAGCTCAAGGACTTCGCAAAGGGAGCATCACAAACATTGAATTGGCTTCCAAATCAATCAAAAGTGCTCTCAGCGATGCCAAGCGTGTTGCGGGAACTGATCTAAAAAGTGCCATTGTTTCTATCTCCGGCGCCTACACAAAAAGCATTAACTCAAGCGGTATTGTCAATATCCCGGACAAAGAAGTCACCCTTAAAGAGATCAATCGTGTCATGCACACCTCCCTCTACAATGCTAACATCCCCAATGAATTTGAAGTACTTCATGCCCTTCCGTATAATTTCAAAGTAGATGATCAAGACTTTATTGAAGATCCGCTGGGGATGAATGCAGCCAGACTGGAAGTCGAAACACACATCATCACGACCGTTAAAAGCAATCTCAATAATTTACGCAAAGCAGTCAAAGCGGCAGGAGTCGATGTTGAAGGTGTTGTCCTCAGTGGTTACGCCTCTGCCATCGCCGTTCTTAACCTTGATGAAAAAGAACTCGGTGCCGCTGTAGTCGATATGGGAGGAAATACGAGCAATATCGTTATCCACTCAGGCCATGCCATCCGCTACAATGACTTTTTGGGGGTTGGTTCAAATCACATCACGAATGACCTATCAATGGCCCTTCACACACCATTGCAAACGGCTGACAACGTCAAGATGAACTATGGTTCACTCTACCCGCCAAGCAATGACCTGATTGAACTTCCTGTTATCGGAGATGAAAATGCTACGCATGAAGTCTCTTTGGAAGTGGTTCACAACGTTATTTATGCCCGCGTTGAAGAGACCTTAATGATCATCGCGCAATCGTTGGAAAAAAGCGGATTAAAAGACCATTTGGGGGCAGGTGTTGTCCTTACAGGCGGATTTACCAAAATTGAAGGGCTTCGAGAGCTTGCGGTTGCCATTCTTGACAATATGCCTGTCCGTCTTGCTAAGCCTTCGGACATGGGTGGTTTGTTTGACACGTTGCGCGATCCTTCATACTCAAGCGCGGTAGGACTCATCAAATATTCAGCCGGTGGTTACACCCGCTATGAAATCGATGTCAACAAGCGAATGCGCCATTCCGGAGAAGAGGTATTGCATCACGATATCCCAAATATCGAAGAGGAGATAGAATACAATATCCCTACGTATTCCTCACCATCACAACCAAAAAGCACTTCTGCGCAAGCACCAAAAAGTGCCCCAAAAATGGAAACGAAACCCAAAGCAGAGCCATCCAAAATGGTCAATATCACCAACAGCGCCAATCGTAACGCTGAAGAACCCAATCCATTCGCCAAGTTTTGGAATTGGGCAACACAACTATTTTAATCACACCTAAGGAGCAAATATGGAACCATTTTCAATTAACGAATCATCCTCACTAACAGGGGCACGTATCGTAGCAGTAGGCGTTGGCGGCGGCGGCGGGAACATGATCGGATTTATGCTAAAAGAGCAAATTCCGGGAATTGAACTCATTATTGCCAACACGGATGCCCAAGTGCTAGAGCAAGGAACTGCTGCTATCAAGATTCAATTGGGTGCAAAATTGACCAAAGGTTTGGGTGCAGGGATGAAGCCTGAAGTGGGCAAAGAGTCTGCATTGGAAAGCTATGAGGATCTTCGCCGTGCCTTAGAGGGTGCAGACATCGTTTTCGTAGCCGCTGGTCTTGGTGGCGGAACCGGTACAGGTGCTGCTCCGATCATCGCTAAAATTGCTAAAGAGTGCGGTGCGTTGACCATTGCTGTTGTAACCAAACCTTTTGCATTTGAGGGGCGTAAGCGTCTTAAGCTTGCCGAAGAGGGTCTTGAAGAACTTAAAAACGAATCGGATTCCATCGTTGTTATCCCAAATGACAAGCTTCTCTCGATTATCGATCCAAAAATGGGGATCAAAGAGAGTTTTAAAATCGTTGACAGCGTACTTGCTCGCGCGGTCAGCGGTACATCGGGTGTGATTTTGGCCAGCGGTGAAGACGATATCAACCTCGACTTTGCTGACTTGCAAACGGTTATGAGTCACCGTGGGTTGGCGCTTATGGGTGTGGGCGAATATACCGGTGAAAATGCCGCTTACGAAGCGATCAAAAATGCGATCGAATCTCCGCTTCTGGATAATATGTCTATTAATGGTGCATTGGGTGTTTTGGTTCACTTTAACATGCATCCTGAGTTTCCATTCATGGAGATCAGCTCGGCGATGGAAGTCGTACAAAAAAGTGTTGATGACAGTGCAGAAGTTATTTTCGGAACAACGACCGATAAAGAACTTCCTCTTGATTTTATCCGTATCACCCTTGTGGCAACAGGATTTGAGAAAAAAGCGTCTCAAGGGATCAATAACAGCGAATTTGAAAACAAAGAAATTGCCGTTAAACCTCGCGTCGTTGTTCGTCATGCGATGGTTGCCAATGGCGATTACAGTGAAGATTTCTTGGATGTTCCGACGTTTATGCGTCAACAAAAAGACTAATTACCCCTCTTTATGCTCTCTTTTGACAAACTCATAAAGGCCAAAACGCTCCTTGGCCTGAGGGACAAAGCCACCCTCTCTGAAATCAAAACCCGCTACAAAACCATGATGAAACAATGGCATCCTGATAAACACCCCGAAGATGAACAAACCGCGCATGAGATGAGCATCCAAATCAACGAAGCCTATGCCACCCTCATCGAATACTGTGAAAAATATGAATACAATTTTGAGGAAGAGTTTTTGCAGACACAGACCCTTACACCGCAAGAGTGGTGGACAAAGAAATTTGGGGGGAGATAA
This sequence comes from Sulfuricurvum sp., assembly GCA_036277315.1. Classification (GTDB taxonomy): domain Bacteria; phylum Campylobacterota; class Campylobacteria; order Campylobacterales; family Sulfurimonadaceae; genus Sulfuricurvum. Next base: position 956 of record DASUNE010000027.1, on the reverse strand, counting down.
GTAAAAAATCGTAAGCGATTTTGAGCCCTCTGCTGAAGAGAACACAGCGTTAGCGTCGTATTGGGGATTGTATTCCCAATACGTATCAAATCAATGAAACGCTATCGGCCCTTGTGCGCGTGCGTGGATAAACTGCTGAACGACTTCATTCGACGAGTTTTGAAACGCTTCTTTATCCCCTGCTTCGACAATCACTCCATCAAACAGCATCGCGTAATTGTCCCCTGCTTTGAAACTCTCCGCAATATCGTGACTGATGAGTACCGATGTCATACCGATCTCGTCACGCAGTCGGCAAATCATCTGGGTAATAAAATCGCTCGTCACGGGATCAAGTCCCGAGGTTGGTTCATCGTACAAGATCACCTCAGGTTCTAAGGCAAGAGTACGTGCCAAGCCTACGCGTTTGCGCATCCCGCCGCTGAGTTCTTCGGGATAAAGCGATTTGACGATTTGGGGATCAAGTCCTACCATGGTAAGCTTTTCGTCGATTTTGTATTCCAACTCTTTTGGGGTAAGTTTTTGATGTTCTCTCATCGGAAAAGCAACATTATCCCCGATATTCATACTGTCAAACAGCGCACCGCTTTGAAAAAGAAATCCGATCTTTTTACGAATCTCACGCCACGTTGTCTCATCGGCATGATCGATACGGGTCCCTTTATAGGTTATCGTTCCGCTGTCGGGTTTGAGCAGTCCCACCATGTGTTTAATGATCGTCGATTTACCGCCACCGGAAACACCGAAAATCACTGTTGTCTTGCCCTGCTCTATTTCGAGATTCACACCACTAAGGATTTGTCGTTTTCCAAAACTTTTGGTGATATTTTCGAACTGTATCATCTCTTACCCATCATCAAATAGGCTCTGCGACAGAACAAAATAAGCAGCATGATCAATAAAATCTTTGAATCGATTTCACTGGCTATGTGAAGTGTTTCGAAAGAGGCATCAAT
>DASUNE010000026.1:0-2383 GCA_036277315.1 Sulfuricurvum sp. | reverse complement strand
AGGGGGTCGATGGTTCGAATCCATCACGAGACACCATGTTTTTTATTTTAGAGTGGCCCCATCATCTAATGGTTAGGATCTCAGATTTTCATTCTGGTCATAGGGGTTCAAATCCCCTTGGGGTCACCACTCTTTAATATTTTTTACCCCTCTTTTTAAACCTACTCAACAGCAATATCATTAAAATCTCATATTATACTGTTACCATTAATTCTAAATATTTCCAGAAAGAAATAGCTCATGTTTACCTTTCAAAACATTACTGTGCTCTATGTCGAATCCGATCCCGATTTGCAACACCAAGTAGAACAGGCGATGAGGAAGCATGACCTGACAGTATTTGCAACCGATACCGCACTCAGCGCCTATGATCTATTTCGAACCCATAAAATCGATATTATTGTCATCGACTGCAAATCTTCCAATGAAAATGGGCTAGAGTTTATCCGCCACCTTCGCCAAAAAGAGATCCTTACCCCGATCATTGTCACCACAACGGATACGAGTAAAGAGATTCTTCTTCAAGCGATCAATCTCGATATTTCGCGTTGTATTATCAAACCCTATGCGATACACGTTCTCCTTGAGGCACTCGAATCCGCCGCCAAAAAAGTGCTCAGCTGTCACCCGTTGTCCACGAACGATTTAGATCATGAATTTAGTTACGATCCGATCAACAAATCGATTATCCATCCCGACGGATCGGCCGTTCAGCTCTCCAAAAAAGAGTATCTCTTGATTGAACTCCTGCTCCATAACAAACGGCAAATCATCCCCTACTCGCTCATAGAGAGAAGCGTTTGGCAAGAGGGTTCCATGAGTATGGATGCCTTGCGTACGCTGGTACGCAGTATCCGCAAAAAGACCTATGCAGATATTATCAGCAATCATAACGGGATCGGTTACAAAATTGACTTTTAGCCCTAATCTTCCCGGCTCTTATGGATTTTTTATACGGGATTCATTTTTCTTTGTTATAATCGCTGTAAAAATATGAAAAGTTAACACAAATGTTTTTATTGAACGATTTGACCCTTCTTTACTTGCACAACGATCCCCTCACCCTCAAAAATACCTTGTCTGTTATGCACAAAAACGGTCTTAAAGTGTTCGAATCAGATCACGTCAAAGCTGCGTGTGATCTTTTCCAACATCATAAAATCGATCTGCTGATAGTTGATCTGGATTTGAAAGATGAAAATGGGTTGGAATTCATCCGATTACTCCGACAAAAAGAAATTTTCACCCCTGCCGTTATCGCTGCAGTGGATGTCGATAAAGACAAATTGTTGGAAGCGCTTAATCTAGATATCTCCCACTGTCTGATCAAACCTTATACCCAAGAAGAGCTCCTCAATGCCCTTCACATAGCCGCTAAAAAAATACATATTTGCCATCCTGTCTCTTATGCAGAGCTGGATCATGGTTTCAGCTACGATCCTATCAACAAAGTGATCAATGCCCCCGATGGAACAACCATTAAACTCTGTAAAAAAGAGCATCTGCTGATCGAGCTGCTTTTACAGAACAGCCATCAGATCATCACCTATGATATTATCGAAGCCATTGTCTGGAAAGAAGATCTCATGAGCATCGACTCACTCCGAACGCTCGTTCGGGGGATACGCAAAAAAACCTATCCGGATATCATTACGAACCATAATGGTGTCGGCTATAAAATCAATCTCGCTCACTAAAATCTCTTGTTTACGCAATCACCACTTTATTTTTTCCGGTCTCTTTGGCATGATACAAAGCACCGTCTGCACGTTTAGTAAGGGTTTCGATTGAATCTTCTTCTCTCATTTGGGTCAATCCGAAACTGCAGGTGAGATGGTCGAAATGGTCAAACGGCGACTTGGCGATTGTCTCGCGCAGAGCATCAATGATTTTAAAAGCTTGTTCTGTATCGGTGTTATATAACACAATCATAAACTCTTCGCCGCCCCATCGTGCGACAATATCAGTCGCTCTCATTTTATCTTTACAGATTTTGGATAATGTGACAAGAGCATAGTCCCCTACGATGTGCCCATACGTATCGTTTATCCGTTTAAAGTTATCAATATCGATGATGATAAAAGAGATCCGTTTTTTCTGATTCTGAACTAGTGAAAGTGCCATCTCCAACTCTTTGTTTAAGCGATGACGGTTCATCAATCCCGTCAAAGAATCGGTTTCCGCCTCTTTGGTTAATTTTTTCTCCGTGTTTTTAAACTGAGTAATATCATGAAAAACAGCGATATATGACAATGAGCTATCAAGCGTGATGATTTTAACAGAGAAAATATGGTTCACGCCTTCATGATCCGCTATTTGCATCTCAAATTCCGGATTGTCATTTACTGCTTTATTGAGTTGATCGTCAGGCAACTCGAACGCC
>DASUNE010000025.1:0-4057 GCA_036277315.1 Sulfuricurvum sp. | reverse complement strand
ACCCGATACATTGATAACATCATCCGTACGGCCCGTAATGGTGATGTAGCCTTCGTCATCATAGTTTGCACCGTCACCCGTAAAATATACGGCTTTGCCGTCTTTTTTGACATCACCGAAGTACGATTTTACGAAGCGATCGTTGTCACCCCAAACACCGCGGATCATCGAAGGCCAGGGACGTGTTACACACATGTAACCGCTCTCGCCTGCTCCCACTTTTTCACCCGTTTGAGGATCCAAGATCTCTGCCATAATCCCTGGAAGCGGGAAGGTCGCACAAGCAGGTTTGATCGGTGTAGCTCCCGGAAGAGGAGAGACGATATGTCCTCCTGTCTCGGTTTGCCAGTAAGTATCAACGATCGCGCATTTGCTGCCGCCCACGGCCTCATAATACCACTTCCATGCCGGAGGATCGATCGGTTCACCCACGGTTCCAAGGACTTTTAGGCTGCTAAGATCGTATTTGGCGGGTTCGTCTTCACCCATTTTGTGCAATACGCGAATCGCCGTAGGTGCCGTATAAAACTGGTTGATTTTGTACTCTTCAACCATTTTCCACGGACGTCCGGCATCCGGATAGGTCGGAACACCCTCGAACATGACGGTAGTAGCCCCCATTGCAAGCGGTCCGTAGACGATGTAGGTATGACCCGTAATCCAACCAACGTCTGCCGTACACCAGTAGGTGTCGTTTTCTTTGACATCAAAGACCCATTCCATCGTCATTTGAGCCCAAAGGATATACCCTGCACTGTTGTGCTGTACCCCTTTTGGTTTGCCCGTAGAGCCTGACGTATAAAGCAAGAACAGAGGGTCTTCCGCATCCATCACTTCCGCTTCACATTTACTGGACTGGTGTTTGATGAGTTCATTGTACGAGTAGTCACGCCCTGCCACCCACGTAATGTCTTCGTTATTTCGCTCTACAACCAAAACTTTTTGCACCGGAGACTTCGCATCGATTGCCTCATCGACAACAGATTTCAGCATATACGGCTTATCTTTTCGGTATGCGCCGTCTGCTGTGATAACCACTTTTGCATCGGCATCTTCGATACGATCTTTAAGCGCTTCCGCAGAAAATCCGCCAAATACGATCGAGTGGATGGCGCCGATACGGGCACACGCCAGCATCGCATAGGCAGCTTCCGGGATCATAGGCATATAGATGACAACACGGTCACCCTTTTTGACACCAAACTCATTTTTGAGAAGATTGGCAAATTTATTGACATTGTAATAAAGCTCGAGATAGGTGATGATTTGCTTATCGCCGCGATCCCCTTCAAAAATGATCGCCGCTTTGTTTTTTCGGCTCTCCAAGTGTCGATCGATACACTGCGTCGATACATTCAGCTTACCGCCCTCAAACCATTTTACAAAAGGGAAATTGCTCTCATCCAAGGTCTTTGTAAACGGCTTGATCCAATCAATCTTTTCGTTGGCAAAATGGCCCCAGAATCCTTCATAATCCTCTTTGGCCCAATTTTGCAAATCATTGTATTCGCACATGTTTTTGATGCGGGCTTGCTTGGCAAACTCACGGTTCGGTTGAAAAGTTGGTTTTACGGTATCACTCATTGTTAATGCTCCTTAGTGTAATTTAAATGTGTGTTGTAATTTTACATAGACCATTGCGGTCATAATCGCGTCATTCAACGCATTGTGCTGACCCATCCTCGGGATATTCAAATCTTTGAGGATTGTATCAAAGCGTAAATCAATGTTTCCTTGAGGAATCAAAGCAATTTTTTTATCAAAATATAGTCCAGAAATCTCAATTTGTTTGTTGGGGAGATTTACCCCAAGCCACGGCTTGATCAAATGATTCATCATGGCCACATCAAATTCGAGATAATAGCCCACCAGCGGGCGATTTCCAATAAATTCCAAAAACTTTTGGACCCCCTCTAAAGGCGTAAGCGCGTGTTCCAAATCACAGGGACGTATATGGTGAATTTTAATACTCTCCACCCCAATCTCTTGGTCGGATTTCAAAAAAACTTCAAAACTCTGCGACGTCAAAATACGATCACCCCGTACTTTTACAGCTCCGATACTCAAAACGGTATCTTTTTTAGTGTTTAATCCGGTCGTTTCGGTATCAAATACCACCACTTCATCACCCGTATACGGCTCGAACAACCATCCATAGTTCTCATCTTTTAATTGTTTACGATTCCATCTGCGAATGAGCGATGCAAACATTACACGACCATTTCAAGATGAAAATGATAGGTCAAAAATTTTTTAAACGTATTGACGATCTTGAACGCATCTTTGAGCAGATCGCGATCCGTTTTACTAAAGAGCTTTGGATTCACGTAGTTTTGTTCCTCGCTCATTTTCTTTTGGGAAAGCATCGAACGCAAACGGATCTCCAATAACGTATCGTATGCTTCAATCAACTCACTGGCAAAGCGTTTGTCGAACAAGCCGACATTGTTGAGTTCTTTGATCCGCTGTGTTGTATTGGTAGACAAAATTTTATGCTCCAATGCCAAAACACGAACACCATGGACGATCGCAAAGATCCCCCCCTTTTTAATATCCAGTTCACTCTCATGCCCGGCACGTCCCAGAACAAATCCCGAAAAAAGGGTCAAAGGAGTTTCAAAAGCCAGTACGGATTTTGCCAGATGCGCCAATACATCGCTACGTCCCTCAAAATGGTCACATACGTACTCTCTGCACGCGATCAACAAACTCTCATCACCTGCGACACATGAAGCGTCCAAAAATATTGATAGGGAAAGAAGTGCCTCATCATCGAGCGTCTCCATCCACTCAGAGATCATGGTTTGGTAACCCGAAACACTTTGGCGCCAATAGGGATTGCTCACCATGACATTACCGCTGCATTTTGGGAATCCCAATTGAAGTAAATACTCATTAAACCTCATCATATAGGGCTCAAATTGGGCTTTATCTTCTCCGTCTCGAATAATCAGGGCATTGTCTTGATCGGTACGCAGTATCTGCTCACCTCTCCCTTCACTCCCCATCACGATGAGGGCACACTGGCTCTGAAGAGCTTGCGGAACGACCATTTCAAACACTTTACGGTACATCTTGCCATTGAGTTCACTGACCAGCTTGGAGATGTACCGTATCCTCACCCCTTTTGAGGTAAGGGAACTGATGAGATGGGTCAAGGAACGCTGTGCATTCTGAAGTTCATCAATACTGAGAGCACGATCAATCGATGCGGCAATCAGATGCGTATGATTGGCAAAATGGCTCAATAAATCAAGCTGTTCCAAAATCCCGACAATCTTTTCATTTTCCACCACAATAAGTCGTTTGACCCCGTGTTTGGTAAATAAAACCAGCGCATTAAAGAGAAAATCGCTCCGCTGGATCGTCACAAGACCAAACGACGCGATTTCGACAATCCGATCTTGAATGCTTTTTTCTGCCAACAATACTTTTTCACGTAAATTTGTATCGGTTACAATCCCGATGGTTTCTCCCTCACGAACCAAAATAACATTTGCATGCTGATCGGTCATTTTTTGCAATGCTTCTTTGATGGATATGCCGGCGTCAACAAAGCATGGAGTATGGAGATAAATCTCATCGACACGTGAGACCATAAAAGGGGTCAATTCGTTTTGGTGCTGACGCTCTTTAAGATTTTGATGTTTCGTGATGAAATCTTGCATAAAGTAATTTTGAAACGATTCAACGTCTTGAAGAAGATTTAGAAAAGACTCTTTTGGGAGTTCGTAACAGATCAAATCCTCCGCAACGATAAACGTACTTTGGGTATTTCCATAGATGAGCGCATTGGGGTCAAAACTGTCCCCCTCTCCATAGACGTTTTGGAGTTCGTCTTCGACGCTCTCATTCACACCCCCTTTGATGATAATATAAAGGGACTCTGCTCGCACCCTTGGAGCGATTAAAACCGTCTCCTTTGGATAATAGGCAATATCCATCTGGGTCATCAGTTTCTCAATCATCTTCTCCCCCAAAAGGTCAAAAGGATGGATCGACATCAATAATGCTTTTTGGTCAAAAAGACTCAAAGCTAACTCCTAATTCAATGAAA
>DASUNE010000024.1:0-2501 GCA_036277315.1 Sulfuricurvum sp. | reverse complement strand
AGCCGTAATCATCACAAGCAGTTGATCATTTTTTCGTTTTAAAATCGTGGTTATGGTTAACTTTTTCATGAGTAGTAGTTTACCCAAAAAAAAAGTCTGCTTGTTAAATATGTCATTTTGTCAGATTAAACGCGCTATAATCGGTTTAAATAGGAGAATAAATCATGGGCATACGGACGGATTTAGAGAAAAATTTCGACTTTGAAATTATCGATGAATTTTTGGATCATTATGCCATGATGGTTGAGATTATGGAGCCGCTGATTGTTGATTTAGGGAATGATGAGCGATTTCATCGTGGAATTGACGAACTTTTTCGTATTTTTCATAACATTAAATCGGCAACAGGTTATTTAAAAATGGAGCCGATGGTTCGTCTTGCCGCATTCACAGAAGATGCCCTGGAACAGCTTCGCTTGCGAAATATGAAGGTAAACGAAGAGACTATCACGTGGTTGATTGGTGTATCGGATATGTTTTTACAATGGCAAGAAGATTTTAAAATGGACAACGAACTCTCAAAGATTAATTTTTCTCTTTTAATTTTACCCGACATGGAGAATGTGTGAAAAAGCTCGTAGCGTACATTACAGCAGGTTACCCTGATAAAAATTTTACCATTGATCTGGCATTGGCATTAGGGGAAAACGGTGTTGATACCCTTGAACTCGGTGTCCCTTTTTCGGATCCTGTAGCCGATGGTCCAGTGATTGAAGCGGCAAATGAGCGTGCTCTTGCAGCCGGATTTCATTTTGCGGATATCCTTGATATTTCAGAAGTCATAGCCCCTAAAATTGATACTTTATGGATGGGATATTTTAATCCGTTTTATCAATACGGAATGGAAAAACTTCTTGACCGTGCGCAAACACTCGGGGTTAACGGGTTGATCATCCCCGATGTTCCTTATGAAGAGGCAAAAGCGTATCATCAAGCATTTGAAGCACGCAGTTTGGCCAATATCAGTTTTGTTGCTCCGACGGATGGGGAAGAGCGTATTGCAATGATTACCGCGCAAGCCCGTAAATTTATCTACCTTGTTGCCTACGCCGGGATTACAGGCAGCGGTAAGAGTGAAGATCTGGCCCCGGTGCTTGCTATGATCAAACGGCATACCCAAACCCCGGTTTATGTCGGATTCGGGGTCAATGAGTTAACGGCACGTGAAAAAGTACAGGGGGCTGACGGTGTTATCGTAGGATCGGCAATCGTTAATATCCTTCTCGATGACGCATTGAACAATACCCAAAAAATTGCCAAATGTTGTGAGATTACCCGTACGATCAAATCGCTGATTAATGAATAGTGAGTGTGGAATATTAGTGGCTAGGTGGTAATGCATTATTGGACGGCTCTTTTACTCTCCACGGCCATCACCGTTTTCGCAGATAATACGCTGTATGAAGAGCTGAAAACAAACGCTACTCCCCAGATGCAACCTCTCGAAGGATATGATTTTTCTCTAGAACAGACTTCAACACTTTTTGAGGGTACGTTGTTGGAAACGGTAGAACACGATCGGATAAGTGAGAGTCTAGAAAAAAAATTCCATTCCCTAAACAGCGATGCAGATCAAGATTATCTTCCAAGATATATCAATGTCAATGAAGAGCTGCCTTACCCCTACAGAAAACTGGTTGAGGATACTTTCTATCTCCAACTCCTTATGCTTACCTCAATCGGTTTTTTGGCTACGTTGCCGGATGAAATCACGAAGTGGGATTCTGAAGAACTCGAGAAGCAGTCGCTTGAAGCGCGCTGGAAGGAAAATGTCTCTACCCCACCAATTTGGGATAACGATGACATGCTGATCAACTATATCGGACATCCCGTATCGGGCGCTTGGTACTATACTATGGCTCGTAATGATGGGATGTCAATATCTGAATCGGCAGCTTTTTCAACCTTGATGTCTACTTTTTTCTGGGAGTACGGTTATGAGGCTTTTGCCGAGATTCCATCGATTCAGGATCTGATTATCACCCCTTTGTTCGGTTCGATTTTAGGGGAGGGGATGTTTGTTCTTGAGGGGAAACTGGATCAAAGAGGAGGGGTGCTGTTTGGTTCAAAACTCTTGGGCAATATAAGCTATTTTTTTCTGGATCCCATCGGCAATATTTCGCATGGAGTACGCGATAAACTAAAACATTTTAATATTGATATTGATGTAACCATGACGATACAAACCTATCCGCAAGCTCGCACTGTACGGCAGTTCCCTATTCTTGATCCAAAAGAGGATTCGATACGTGCACGAGAGCGTGAAATCGGTTTTATTATAACCTTTTCGTAGGATCTGCAAAATCACGATTTCATTTACAAAGCTTTTGGTATAATGCTGAAATAACTACGGTTATTCCTGTGGGGGCGACATGGCTTCGACTGGATCAAGAAGGTTTAGGTTGCATCGTCGGACTGAGCAATTCCGTTACACGGCTCACACTTGCTTAAACGCAAACAATACTAATTACCGTCCTGCTTACGCTGTAGCGTAAGTTTAA
>DASUNE010000023.1:0-6813 GCA_036277315.1 Sulfuricurvum sp. | reverse complement strand
CGAACTGGAATTTATGCACCATTTGTGTGAGGCTCAGAAGAGAGCATTGGAAGAGGGTGACACGGATTCAGCCGCAGAGCTTCAAGCCGTTCAACACCGTTTTTTAAACAATCATTTGCTCAAATGGGCCCCCATGTATCTCATTAACATGAAGTATGAGTCTCGAACCCCTTTGTATTACGATACCGCTGAGATGGCACTGGAGTTTATTCTCTCTGATAATGAAATGTTAAGCGCAGTTGTTTCCAAAGCCGCATGAGCCTTTTGATCCTCTCCCCCAGTACCTGCGTTAGAGCGCTGAGTGTCAATTCTATTTGCACCCATTGTGCTGATGTTTGTCCGACAGGGGCCATTAGTATCTCAGGACGTCTTCCCTCAATCAATCAGGTGCAATGCGTCGGATGTGCGGGATGTGTTGCTGTCTGTCCGACTGAGGCGTTGAGTCTGGATGATTTTAGTCCTACCGAATTTTTCTTCACTTTTACGTCGGATGAGGAAAAGGTGATTTCGTGTCAAAAAAATGTTCCATGCATCGCAGCGTTAAGTCATGAGCAATTGATTTCTTTCGCGTTGTTAAAACAAGGGGTCATTTTGGATACGGGTCATTGCAGCGGTTGTGATATTGGAGGACGTGTTTTGGCTACGATGGAAAACACGGTTGACAATACCAATTATCTCCTTGAAGCCATTGAATCGGAGTTCAGAGTAGAGTGTGCAGACCTAAAGTACAAGGATACAGCAGAGGGTGAAGCGATTGTTGAGCGAAGAGATTTTTTCAAGACTTTTCATCTGCGCGGATTGGGAAAAATTCGGGGAGATTTTGAAAAAGAGATTCAAAAATCAACGGATGAGTTTGTCCAATACACAACAGACAGTTCCCATACCAAAGAGTTACGGTCTAAAAAGATAACCGACAGGCGCAAGCTTTTTTATACGGCACTCAAACGGACAGAAGTCCCCGAAAATTTTCACGTTGTAGAGGGAGAAAAAATCCCGTTTACCTCCCAAAAATTGATGGATGAGACTTTGTGTACCGCATGTGAGATGTGTTATCGGATTTGTCCGACAGCGGCATTAACCTCCGATATACGCAATTCAAAAATTGATTTTGATCCGTTTTTGTGCGTCAAATGTCATCTGTGCCATGATGTCTGTGAACCCAATGCAATCACCCTTTCTACCTCGTATAATTTGCAAGAGTGGTATCAACCGAAAGTGCAAAATTTGGTCATCTACAGTGTTCGACGATGTGATGAGTGTGATGGATTGTTCAGTTCGGTTGCAGGAGAAAAAGTATGCCGTCGCTGCCGCCTCGAAGAGGAAGAAGCACGTGAATTGTGGGGGATATAGTAAGATGATGAATGATGACAATAGTATAACAACGCAAACCCTGTTGTACGGGTTTATAGCGGAGAATGCCCATAGCAACCGTTTTTCCGTTACGGTCAATAAATTGTTTAAAGGTAATGACGTTAATGCAATGTGTATCCCTATGAATATACGCCCCGATGATGTTGCTTTTACGATTTCTCAAATGCGCAGTTCAAAACTTTCGGGTGCGTTGATTTCGAGAGAATATCAAGAAGAAGCCTTTGCTTTATTGGACGGTGCCTCTGCCTTGGCTGAAGAATCTGGGTATTGTGATTTTATCCGTATTGTCAATGGGGAACTTATTGGGGAACTTATTATGCCGATGGCTTTAGAGAAATTCGCACAAAGCGAAGCGTTTGAAGACGATATTGCACTCAATTCATTGTGCCACTATTTTTATGAATTAACTAAGGGAGAAAAATATGAATAAAGCCGATTTAAGTGATTTGCGAGCAGAGTTCGATCAATTTGTACGCGATAAATGTGATACAGGTGAATGCGATACAAGCGGTGAGAGTAATTCGGATAATGAACCGATACCTGGATTTGTAGATGAGTTAAGCGATAAGCTTCTTTCTCCCTATCACAGCGGTGTTTATTTCTCTCGTTTGGATATTAAACGGGTTGCGGAAGCGATTGATGAGTCGATTCCGATCAAAGAGCGTAAAAAGATGCTGCAAGCCCTTTTCCGTCATACGACACGAAAAGAGTATCTTCGCAGTGCATTTGATGAGTTTAATCGTCACTTTGGAGGTCGAATACTCATTTATACGGAACTGAGTGAAGCTTTTCCTGCATCGAAGGCTTTCTTTGATGAAAATATCGCTAAAATAAAGACAACACAAAAGATTCTTGACCAAATAGTTGATGATTTTGAAGAAATTGAACCGACAGACGAAGCGATGATGATCTAATTTTACGGTAAAACAAAAGGTTGAAAATGAGTTTAAAGCGTCGTGTACAATTATTTATTACATTTCTTTTGATTCTTACGTCAACCATTTTTACCGCTTATTATATTCATCATGAAAAAGAGCACAACATTGAGCACGTGAAAAAATCGTCTCAAAATATTAAAAATACGTTGAATCTTATACTTGAAGATTTAAATCATTTTTATACGTATCGGGCTTACGCCAATCTTCGCTCTCAGGGTGTTATGGAGGCTATACGTGCTCATGACACTCGTAAGCTTTATGACCTCACACTTCCTCGTTATAAAACGCTTCGCGAAGAAAACTCGAATCTTATGATTATGCAGTTTCATGCTCCGGATGGAACGTCTATTCTACGCATGCATCGACCTGAAGTCTTTGGAGATGAGATTGCCAAAAGACGTCCTCTGATACATAGGACTCATCAGACGCATGCGATTCATACTGGATTTGAAGGCGGGATTGAAGGGATTGCTTATCGTATTGTTGTCCCATTTTTTGAAAAAAATGCCTATATCGGTGCTTTGGAGTTTGGAGTCGATACTGATTATATTATCGGTAAGCTTATTCATACTACCAAGATGGACACCCTCTTTATGCTACATGAAAGTAAAATGGCGGCGGCCGATATTCAAAAATATCCTACCGTCTACAATGGATACCATTTTTCCCATATCAGTCCCTATCAGCAGCCACTGATCGATGAATTCGTTAAAAACAATCCTGAGCTTAATGAACGGATTATTCAGTATAAAGGGAAAGAATACGACGTTATACACACCCATTTATCAAGCAGCGATGGAAAGCCCATCGGGATGTTATTATGTTTCAATGATATGACAACGGGTTATGATGAATTTGTGCAGATTATTTTAGAGAGTGTCATGATTACTTTGTTGTTGATCATTATACTTTTGGCCATAATTGAATACATATTTTCACGAATGACAAAGCAAATTATGTATCAAGAAAAATACATCAGTACTATTTTGAACTCTCAAAAAAATATTATTGTTGTTACGGACGGAAATGAACTTATTTATGTCAACAATGCATTTTTTGATTATTTTCCGTACCACAGTTTAAAAGATTTCAAAAAAGATCATGGTTGTATTTGTTATCTGTTTGAAACCGGTGAAGGGGAAAATTATTTGCAGCCTGAGATGGAGGGGATGAGCTGGACCGATTATATAGTAGCCCACAAAGAACGTGAGCACAAAGCTAAGATTACCGTCGATGGAAAGTCATCTATTTTCTCTGTAAATGCTCAGATGATGGAATATGAAAATGTACTTCGCTGCGTGGTGACGTTTAATGATATTACGGATCTTAATAAGTTGGCAACCCTTGACCGGCTTACTAAAATAGCAAACCGTTTTGAATTTGACAAAATGCTGGGGCACTCAATATCCCTTTCAAGACGCTATCAAAGACCTCTCTCTATTCTTCTGGTGGATATTGACCATTTTAAACTGATCAATGACCGGTTTGGGCATTTAATAGGGGATGAAGTACTCAAGGTATTCAGTTCGCTCTTAAGCAAGCAAATTCGAGACAGTGATGTTGTTGCGAGATGGGGAGGGGAGGAGTTTGTTATTCTTCTTCCGGATACCTCATTGGCTTCAGCGATTAAGATGGCGGAAGCATTGCGCCAAAGAATTGAAGTGCATACCTTTGAGACGGTGCAAAATTTAACGTGTTCGATTGGTGTAGCTGAGTTTAATCCCGTAGAAGAAGCAGATGATTTATTGCACCGAGCTGACGAGAAACTATACGCTGCTAAAAATGGAGGGCGAAATCGGATTATGGCTTAAAGAACGGACAGTTTGAGCCAACCCTGCCATATCAGGGCGGAGGATATACCTGCTGCAAACCCTGCAAGAATATCATCTCCCATGACGCCCCATCCCCCTTTTGCTTCGCGATCAATACGGCCGATAATAGAGGGCTTTTTGATATCATAAAGTCGAAAAAGTATAAAACTCAGCACGATTTGTACCGCAATGCCATTATTCCAATCGGCTAAATCACCCATTGTAAACATGATTCCAGGAGCAATACTGAGTGCAATCCACATCCCGACAAGCTCGTCGATCACAATCTTCTGATTATCGTGTATGCCACTGACCGCTTCGTACCGATCAATACTCTTAATGGCTATGAGTGTTATCAAAAGGGTCATTAAAAAAAGGGTTTGAGGTCCCAAAAAAATCAAAATGGCCACTCCTATGGGAAGAGAAACCAGTGTCCCGACGGTTCCAGGAGCTTTGGGTGCGTGTCCGCTGTAAAAGAGAGTAAGAAAAATCCAATTGTATTTCATGATAGTATTTCCTTAGGTGAGGGAGGTCGTTTGATATAATCTCATCAATTCGGTGTAAAAGTCTCGCTCGCTGTGTTCTTCGAGCAATCCGTTGACGGGCATGATATCGTAATAAAGTTTGGCTAAGTTTTTAAATCGGTTGGGGTGGAGCGTTGAGACAACCAGAGATGAGATCTCTTTTCGAACCAAGACAGCGGGAGGAAGCAATCCCTCTTTCATCAACTCTAAAATGGACTCAGAATTATACGAAATATGATGGTGATGCCCATGGGGACAGGTTTGGACACTGACGAGTGTTTTGCACAGATTACAATAAACGTACTCACTGGCCATGGAGATTTCAATATCGAGATCACCGAGACGATCAACAATCGATTTATTAACATTTTGGTCGTAATACATCCCGATTCCGGCATGGTTCTGCCCGATCATGAGACGATCACATCCATAGTTTAGTGCTACAATCGCATCCAGCATCACTTCGTTGCTTCCTGCAAAAATATAACTATTTTCCAGAGGGACAATAATGACACGGCCATGAGGGAGATAGTTACTCACAAAGAAATCAACCATTTCATGGCGAAGCGAGTAGTCAAGACCACTGTTATTATTGTAAGGTTTTAAGAGGAAAATCACAATCAGATCGCTTCGTTCGAGACTTTGGCGGATTAATCTTTCATGGGCTCGGTGCAGGGGATTTGCCGCCATGAAAATAGCAGTGGTATGTTTGGCCCCAATTTGGTCTTTAGCTTTTTGAATCGATGCTTGTATCTCTTCTATGGGTTGGGTATCGATGGAATATTCTCCACAAACTGCATGCTTCCCGAGTCGTTTATGCGTAGCATTGACACCCGGATGGCTTAAGTCTTGTGTCCCATAAATCTGACGAAGACGCTCCGTTGGATCTATGGTGAAAATCTCATCGACGCATAGCTCCCCCACAACTTTTTTGTCGCATACCAACTTTAAAATTTCACCTTTTTTGGCACTTACCAAAACGGCTTCGTTGCTTTTACCGCTGGGTGAGAGGATAAGAGGAAAGGGGAAGTTAGTCCCTTCAAAAAGGCCCTCTTGAAGGACATGAGCGCATTGCTCGGCATTCATTAATTTGGTGACAGGAAAGAGCATTCCTGCCTTGAGCAAGGAGAGAGCACTGAGTGCTTCTTGGTCGATGTGCAGTTCTCTATTTTTTCTTAATGATGCCATACTTTTTTCTCTTTTCCCATAGACTTTTACGTGAAATTCCTAGCTTTTTTGATAATTCGGTATCCGGAAAGCGATTTTGAAAATTGGTCATAATGTATTTAACATACTCTTCGATGGGAAGAATCTCTCCCTGGTCAAAAAGGTGATTTTCGTTTTCTATCTCAATAGAGGAAAACGGAACATTTTCAACACGTTCTGAACTTGAGATAATGCAGGATCGTTTTTCAACAAGATCAAAAAACATTTTCTGATCACTGTTTTTGAGATTTTGAAAATCGGTAATATAAAGAAGCTCATCGGACGGCATTCCGGCTATGTCGTTAATGGCATTGGCGGATGTTAGCGAAATATAATGGAGTGGGCGATTGTGATGATTGGCATACCGAAATGCGAACGCATCTGCGTATTTTTGATATCCGCTGCAAATCATCAATGGAAGAACTGTTTTGTCGAAATCTTCTTCGATTTTAACGCTATTAAATGTGTGATGCAAATAACGGTCATAGGTTTGATTTTGACGGCGCAGTTTTTCATGATTTTGAAAATGTTGGATTTTACGAATGAGTTCTTCAATCATAAACGGCTTGAGAATATAATCTTTTGCCCCTGCTGCGAGCGGTTTGGACACGGTGTCATTGCTGACATAAGAGACCATAAGGATGACAACGGCATCTTTATACGCTTCAATAACCGGATAAATGTCTTGTCCGCTAATGTTGGTAGAAAGTAAAATAACGTCGTAATTGACCCCTTTGAGAGCTTCTTTGGGCGAACTGCTAATATCGCAATGATGATTTAGGTCGCTTAGTTTGGAAGCGATACTTTGTGCGAGATAGATTTCGTTCTCGATAATTAAGACGTTCATACATGTTTCCAATCAAAATAGTGTAGCGAAGCGGTTGCGAGTACGCCAATCCCTTCTTTGCGACCAATAAAGCCCAAATGTTCGGTTGTGGTTGCTTTGATGTTGAGTCGTGAGGG
>DASUNE010000022.1:0-21062 GCA_036277315.1 Sulfuricurvum sp. | reverse complement strand
GTGTTGTATGGATACTGCTTACGTTATTGATACTCTTTTTACTCTTTTCTCTATCACGCTTATTATTTTGATGGTTCCCGGATTTGCAATGCTCGAGGCAGGTTTGGTCCGTACTAAAAATGTCTCAAGCGTATTGACGGTCAATGTGATGATTTATGCGGTCGCTTCGATGGCATTTATTTTGATCGGATTTAGCATCGCTTTTGGTGA
Organism: Sulfuricurvum sp.; assembly: GCA_036277315.1. Classification (GTDB taxonomy): domain Bacteria; phylum Campylobacterota; class Campylobacteria; order Campylobacterales; family Sulfurimonadaceae; genus Sulfuricurvum. The sequence continues at coordinate 20,852 of DASUNE010000022.1, read as the reverse complement.
ATTGCAAAGTGCAACGATGAGCAAATGGGCATTTTTTATGTTTCAGATGGCATTTGTGGGTAAAGCGATCAACATTATGAGCGGTGGCGTCGGTGAGAGAGCAAAGCTTTTTCCCCTTACGATTTTTACGATTATCATGGGAGCCTTTATCTATCCGACAGCCGTGAATGTGAGTTGGGGAAGTGATTGGCTCAAAGAGACCATCTTTGATCTGAATATGGTCGATTTGGCAGGTTCTACGGTTATCCACTCAACGGGCGGTTGGGCGCTGCTTGCGGCGATTTTGGTCATCGGTTCGCGTAAGGGACGTTATGTCGGAAATCAAATGCGTGTTATCCCTGCGTCGAATATTCCTCTTGTTGTTTTGGGTGCGATGTTACTGTGGATCGGATGGTTCGGCTTTAACGGCGGTTCGGTTGGCGGGATATCGACCAAAGAGTTGGCAGACAGCGTCGCATTGACGATTTTCAATACCAATATAGCCGGTCTAGCAGGGGCAATATCTGCTGGAATTTTGATTTATGTCCGCTACAAACTTTTCGATATTACGATGATTCTCAATGGGGCGCTTGGCGGATTGGTTGCGGTAACGGCAGGGGCCCATTTGTTTACCCTTTATGACGCCCTGGCCATAGGATTTATTGGCGGTATTTTGGTCGTTGTTGCGATTCCGTTGTTTGATAAAGTACGTATCGATGATCCCGTTGGGGCATTGTCGGTCCATTTGGTCAATGGTATTTGGGGAACGCTTTCTGTGGGGATTTTTGCGAGCGATGCGGCAAAAAATATAACGTTTCTAAATCAGCTCAAAGGGGTGGCAGAAATTGCGGTGTTTGTATTCACTGTCTCGTTTGTTGTTATCACTCTTATCAACAAAGTCTTTCCGTTTCGCGCAACGGATGAGGAGCAGCAGCAAGGGCTTGATGTCAGCGAATGCGGACTTGAAGCCTATCCTGAGTTTAAAAGGGCGATATAATTTATACGCAATCGGAACACGTCCCGATGACTACGATAACTCTGCGTTCTCTTCAGCAGAGAGCTCACGCACGCTTGCGTGCTTTTAGAAACCTCACGCTATAATTTTCCCACTATGACTGTAAAAGGGAAAATATGAGCATTTATCGTGAATACGACATCCGAGGAATTTTTGAGAAAGAACTCAACGAAGAGACGATTACCCGTTTGGGATACGCATTGGCCGATGAGATGCGTCCGTACGGCGAATACGTTGCGGTTGGATACGATGCGCGCTCACACTCTCCGATTTTGTTTGAATACCTCACTGCAGGGTTGAATGCCGGCGGTATGACAGTCCTGGGGATGGGGATGGTTCCTACTCCGGTCAATTATTTTTGCAATTACCAAGAATTTAATGGGATTACTGCGTGCGCTTCGGTGATGATTACCGGTTCACACAATCCCAGTGAATACAACGGGTTTAAAATCACCATCAATAAACTCCCTTTTTTCGGGGAATCGATTTATGCTCTTGGGCGGACGATCGATATTCTCCCTTTCCCTTTAAAAACACCCCGCAACGTGATAGAAATCGATGCCTTGAGTCGTTATAAGGCCTATATGATCAATGAATTTTCGCATCTCAAAGGGATGAAAGAACGAATTGTCTATGACTGTGGAAACGGTGTCGCAGGACTTGGATTGGTCGATATTTTCAGCGCACTGGAACTGGATGCGTTTGGTATCTATGTCGATCCCGACGGGACATTTCCGAATCATCATCCGGATCCCAGCGAAGAACACAATCTTCACGACATTAAAAAAGTACTTGCAAAGCGTGGAGATATTGCTTTTGCGTACGATGGAGACAGCGACCGTATCGCGGTATTAACGCACAAAAACAACATCAAAGGCGATTTGATGGCGGTGTTGTTTGCGCTTAAGATGAAAAATCCAATCGTCATCGGTGAAGTAAAATGTTCGCAAGTGATGTACGACACTTTACGTGAACGCGGTGCAACGGCTGTGATGTACAAGACGGGGCACTCGAATCTCAAAGTGAAAATGAAAGAGCTGCATGCCGATTTGGCGTGCGAAGTGAGCGGGCATATTTTCTTTGCGGATCGTTATTTTGGATACGATGATGCGATTTACGCAACCTTACGAATGTTGGAATTGATCCACGATGGGATAGATCTGGACGAAGAGCTCGCCAAACTTCCCAAGGTATTCTCCACCGAAGAGATCAAAATCAAAACGACCGAGCACGAAAAATTTGCCCTTGTCGATGCCCTTAAAGAACTCCTCAAAAACCCTCCTGCCGATTTCCCTCACATTCGTGAAATCATCGAGGTAGACGGTGTACGGGTGATCTTTGATAAAGGATGGGGATTGGTGCGTGCGAGCAATACGACCCCTATTTTGGTGACTCGTTTTGAATCGACGGAAGAACTCGAAGCGGTACGATATGAAAATGCGCTTAATGCTCTTATTCAAACCGCGCAAGCCCAACTTAAGGCGTAATCATGCAAACCATAACCTTAACCATGCCTCTGGATATGCACGTTCATCTACGTGATGGGGAGATGCTTGCCATCGTGGCCCCTCTTACGTCGTATACCTTTAGCGGTGCCTTGGTCATGCCCAATCTCGTCCCTCCCATCACAACGCTCGAAGCGGTCAAAAGCTACCGCCATCGGATTAAAGCGGCGATGGAATCGGATGATTTTGAACCCTATATGACCCTCTTTTACCAAAATTACAGCCGTGAGTTTTTGGAAAGTGTCCAAGATCATATAACCGCCATCAAAATTTACCCCAGCGGTGCAACGACGAACTCGGAAGGGGGAGTGGTGAGCTTTGACATCGAGCCGATGCGGGAGACACTGACCGCGATGAGCGATTTGGGGATTGTCCTCTCGGTGCATGGGGAGACACAAGGGTTTGTGATGGACCGCGAAGCGGAATTTATGAGTGTTTATGAAAAGCTTGCCGTTAACTTCCCAAAACTCAAAATCGTGATGGAGCACATCACAACCAAAGCAGCGGTAGAGATGCTCGATCGCTATGACAATTTATATGCGACGATCACCGTGCATCATCTGATGATTACCCTCGATGATGTTGCGGGCGGGATGCTGCGTCCGCATCTGTTTTGCAAACCGATCGCCAAACGCCCCGAAGATCGTGCCGCATTGCTTAACATAGCCCTTGAGGCCCATCCCAAGGTGATGTTTGGTTCCGATTCCGCACCGCACCCCAAATCAGCCAAAGAATCCTGCGGATGCGGGGCAGGGGTCTTTACCGCTCCCATAGCGCTGCAATTGCTGTGTGAGATTTTCGAGGCGCACAATAAGCTGGATAATCTGCAAGCTTTTATCAGTGATAACGCGCAGCGGATTTATGGAATCTGTGCCGAATACAAAGAAGTGGTTCTCTCCAAGAGAGATTTTGTCGTCCCTGAGATGTATGGCGAGGTCGTACCTATGAGAGCAGGAGAAACATTAACATGGTCGATTGAGCGTGTCGATTAAACTCCTCCTTCTCGAAGATGATCTTCTTTTGGGTGAATCGGTCCAAGATTTTCTCGAAGAGGAGGGTTTTGACGTACATTTTTGCCGAAACGGTCAAGAGGCGCTCAATGCCACTTTTGATACACGATTCGACCTTTACATTCTTGATATCAATGTTCCTCTTATCGATGGGCTCTCTTTGCTTAAAGAACTCCGAGATTCTCGTGATGATACCCCGGCTATTTATCTGACATCGCATAAAGACCCGAGCATTTTACGCAAAGCGTATGAGAATGGGGCGGATGATTATCTGAAAAAGCCGTTTGATACGGAGGAGTTGCTTTTGAGAGTCAACGCATTGTTGCGTCGAAGAGGGGTAATGAATAAGCGTCTATGTGTGGGTGAATTGTGTTTGGACAGCGAGCATAAAGCGATTTTTTTAGAAGGAAATGAGATAACTTTTTCTCCTAAAGAGTACCATTTGATGGCATTGTTGATTCAAAATGCCGGTGAGGTTGTTACCAAAGAGATGATGATGGATGTGTTATGGAGTGCATCGGAGTCTATCAGCGAAGGGGCTATTCGCGTTTATATTAACCGTCTCAAACACGAAATAGGCAATGATCGAATCGTCAATGTCCGCGGTATGGGGTATCGGCTTGTTTCGTAGTGTTGAGATGGCTCTCATCGCGCTGTTTGTGATGGGCGTTGCAGTGATCCTTGCGGTGATTTATTCACTGCATGAAATTTTGCATATTGATCAGTGGGGAATCATTGCCTTTGGTGTTTTAATCGGCTCGATCGGATTGGGAAAAATCTTCTCCAAAGTAGCGATTGAACCCCTCAAAGAGCATTTTTATCATTTGGATCGTTTTTCCAAAGAGACGCTTCATGAGCTGAATCTCCCCATCAATACGAGTACGGCGAATGTTGCAATGCTGCGAAAAACGCATGAGGATGAAAAGAGCCAAAAACGGCTTGAGCGAATCGAATTGGCTACGAAGATGTTAAAAGAACGGTATAATGAGCTCGATTATTTGATTAAAAAGCAAATGGAAAAGGAAGTTGTTGAAACGTTTGATCTGAACGGATTGATCGAAGAGCGGGTGATGTTTTTGAGCGGACTGTATCCCAATGTGCAATGGAGTGTTGAGGGTGAACCTCTTGCTGTAGAGCTTGATCGAATCGGTTTGGCAAAAGTCATTGACAATTTGGTGGATAATGGGGTTAAATACTCCGTTGAAACTCCGAAAATCACCCTAAAAATTTCGGGGTATACCCTTAGTATCTGTGATCAGGGATGCGGTATGGATGAGGTTACGCTGGTACAAATATTTGACCGGTATTATCAAAATGACAAAACGATGGCAGGTTATGGGATCGGACTGGGACTGGTGAAGAAATATTGTGATCGTAACGGTATACGATTGCGGGTAGATTCATTGGTCGGTCGCGGTACGTGCATGCATTTAGAATTTAAAGACAGAGGATAAAAATGGAAAATAACGGACTATTGGCATTAGCAGAACAGGTTGTGGATTACGGAATCATAGGTATCTTAATCGTGATGAGTATTGTCTCTTTGACGCTCTTTATTGAGAGGATGATGAGTTACGGTTCGATCCGTGTTGAAGAGTATGAGAGTAAAGATGAGCTGGAACTGGAGCTTGGGAACAATGTGACGACCATCGCGACTATCGGTTCAAATGCCCCTTATGTGGGATTGCTTGGGACGGTTTTGGGGATTATGATTACCTTTTACTCTCTTGGAGATGTTGGGGCTGTTGACCCTAAAAAGATCATGACTGGTCTTGCTTTGGCTCTCAAAGCGACGGCGATGGGTCTGGTTGTCGCGATTCCTGCTATCATTTTTTACAATATTTTGCTGCGTAAAATGGAACGTCTTTTGACGATGTGGGAAATCAATTCCCAAAAGAAACAAGGGTAATCCCATGAAAATGAAACGAATTGACTCGATCAATGTCATTCCCTTCATTGATATTATGCTGGTGTTGCTTGTAATGGTTTTGACCACGGCAACGTTTATAAAAACGGGGCTGATCCCGGTTGATTTGCCTGAATCATCGTCTACTGCGAGTGATCATAAACCGCAAGAGATGAAGCTGACCATTAAAAAAGATGGCACGCTCTGGATTGATGAAAAGACGCAAGTCACTCTAGAAGAGTTTGAGCAAAAAGTAACCCAGGGGGGTAAAGAGATGAGTGTTGTCCTTTACAGTGATAAAGAGGCAGCATTTCAAAATTTTGTCGGTGTCATGGATGTGTTAAAACGTTTGCAGCATGAACAGCTTTACATTGTAACCGATAAGGGGTAACCTTCTTTTATGCACCAGATCAGTAATTATGTCTACGCCAGTGATGAATTACTGCAAATGGAGATTCCCACAGCACGCCTTCCAAACCCGTATCATGATTTTCCCTATATGGTGATCAAGGGAGTGCTGACGCCTCAAGAGTGTCACGCCATCACCCTCTCTGCTTTTAATGATGAGCAAGCGGTAAGCGCCCAGCTTCGTGGTCTCTCACTGGATACGGAAATACGCAAAACCAATATACATACGCTTTCCCCCAAGCATCGGACAATGTACGACAGCCGATATGAGAGCCACAAGACGGACATAGAAGAATTCTTTGCCCTTTCTCTGACGAGTTCTACCGATGTTCAAGTGCTGGAATATGAGAGTGGAAGCTTTTATCTCAAGCACAGCGATGATTCGAGTGAATTACGCAACAGCGAGGGAACGACCATCGGTTTTCGCACGGTTGCGCCCGAGCGTAAACTCACCAGTATCGTCTTTACGACTTCGCATACGCTGCATCCTGCCGATATGGATCATTTTAGCGGCGGAGAACTCTTATTTAACTATTTGTCCGATGCGGAGGGAAACACCATTACCTATCTCCCCCAAGCCGGCGATATGGTGGTCTTTGCGAGCAATCCTTATTTTTCACACGAAGTTCTTCGCGTCCAAAAAGGGTTTCGTCTCTCTCTCGTTCAATGGCATAACGCACTTCTTTAAAAATCCCCTGAATTTTTCTTTACATTTTTTCGATAGACCGTTTGGGATGGTATTTTTGACAAATTAAAATACGGAAAACCGTATAAAATAGTATATTTAATTTATATTAAAATATATATAATGTATAAATAATGTAATTAATATGTGTATAAATACGTATTATATATAATAATATACAATATTAGGCATTTATAATACTTTTTAATGTTTATTTAATACTGTAATACGTATAATGTTCGGATGGAAACGAATGATCTTTTTAATCTGTTGCACAATGCACTCGAAGCGCAACGCAACGGGAAAAAAATATCACAAAAAGAGATGGCGAACACTCTGGGACTTTCCATGCGTACGTATCAAGACTGGCGGCTTGGAAATGCGAAACCGCAAGCTGCTGCAGCTGTGTTACAGATGTTGGGGATGCTGGAAGACGATGAGATACTTCGGGTAGTCCGAAAAATCAATAAGTTAAAAGGATAGAGGATGGGCTGTTTGACTGAACGAGAAAGAATTGCGTTGGAAGATATTTTTTTATCCATTTCGGTGAATCAATCGCCATTTGCGAAATGTAAAGAATCCTGTAATTACTACGTTCCCATCGTTAAAGCAAGAGCAAAAAGTCTGGTACGATTTACCAAACCCCGCAAGCTCATTCCCCTGTACATTGGAGTAAAGTGTTTTTTACGTCAAAACAGTGATAAACTTGGGAATAGAATGAGATTTTCACGCCATCGATAAAGTTTCTATAGGCGAATTCGTCTATAATGGCACATCTTTTTCTCAAGAGGGTGTGCAATGCGCTATTTTTACTCTTCCTTTGCGATTATGGCTGTCGGCCTGATCGCAGCCTTTTATCTTGGCGGCTTAGCCGCTATTTATATCACTTTTTTACTGATTGTCTTAGAAGTTTCATTGTCGTTTGATAATGCTGTTGTCAACGCCAAGGTGCTTGAAACCATGGATCCGGTTTGGCAAAAACGGTTTATCTTTTTTGGTCTTCCCATCGCTGTTTTTGGAATGCGGCTTGTGTTTCCTCTTGCCATTGTTGCGATCGTAACGGGTATGGGAATGTTTGAAACGCTTCAAGTTGCTATGAATGAACCAGCACGATATGAGGGGATATTGAAAAGCACCGAGTCGACGATCTTTGCGTTTGGTGGAGCCTTTTTGCTGATGGTCTTTTTGGATTTTTTCTTTGGAGATCATGATGTGAAGTGGGTGACCTTTGTGGAGGGCTCTAAAACAATGGAGACCTTTTCCGGCATAGCGAATATTGAGCTGATCACGGCGATTATGGTCGGTATCGGGTTGGGGCACATCACCCAGGATTTTGGTGTTGTTTTGGCCTTTATGTATGGGGTATTGCTTCACTCATTGTTGGGGATGCTGGACCATTTCCTCTCATCCGATACGGTTAAGAGCGGAATCGCCGGATTTGTTTATCTCGAAGTACTGGATGCCAGTTTTAGTTTCGATGGAGTGATCGGGGCCTTTGCATTGACAAGCAATATTTTTATCATCATGATAGGTCTTGGTGTTGGGGCGATGTTTGTGAGAAGTTTGACCCTCTATTTTGTGGAGCATAAAACGCTTTCGCAGTACCGCTATCTGGAACACGGTGCCCACTACGCGATTGGGATTTTGGCATTTATTATGCTGATGAAGATTACGACGCACGTCAGTGAAATGGTGACCGGTACGATCGGGATCGGTCTGATCGCGATCGCCTTTGCCCATTCACTCTGGGAAAATCGACAGCTTCTTAAACATTCAAACGATAGCGACGCTTAACGCGCATATCGTTTAATCCCTCCTACGGGTATTCCATTTTTAAACATGACTTCTGATTCCAGTTTCCCATCGTCAAAATAACTTTTAACCATACCGTTTCTTTTGCCGTTTTGGTACGGGACTATCGATTCGAGCTGACCGTTTTCATAATAACTCTTTGTCAGACCATCCCGCTGGCCGTGTTTATAGCTCATCTCAGCTTCTAGCTTTCCATTCTCAAAGTAACTTTTGGCAGGACCGTGTTTGACTCCATTTTCGTAGGTCTCTTCGATCTCAACATTGCCATTGCTGTAAAATTCTTGTTTGATTTCACTGCAATAGACTAAGGAAATAAAAGAGAGGATAAGTAGGACAGATTTCAATATAAACCTCCATTATGATATTTGCTTATATTATAGTAAGAATGCTTAGGTTATGTTAAAAAGTATTTTTAAGAGTGCTCTGAAGTGCTTTTTATCGCTTTATACCCTCTGATTGACCCGTAAAGACTAAGGGTTAACCATATGACTTCCATGATAAATGAGGCGAGATTCCAATCATAAAGAAGCGAAATGAGGATGAATATTGCTCCGATGCTGTTGAGAAGAGAAAATAAAAAACCTTTGGGGTCCATCCGATCGATTTGCATCAAAATATAGGCAAAAACGATGATGAGAACACCGGAGATGCCAATAGCATCGCCGATGATTGGATTATTCATGGGATTACATCATCCCGGGCATTCCGCCCATTCCACCCATATCCGGCATGGCAGGTTTGTCTTCTTTGACTTCATGAATGGTTGCTTCGGTTGTGAGAAGCATGCTGGAAACCGATGTGGCATTGGTAAGGGCGACACGTTCTACTTTAAGAGGATCGATGATCCCTGCTTCGTACATATCGACGTATTCGCCGGTTGCCGCATTGAATCCGATGTTTTCGTTGGTTGCGGATACGATTGTGTTGACCACAACACCCGCATCATACCCTGCGTTTTCAGCGATTTGTTTGACCGGAGCGGTGATCGCACGAAGGATGATCTCCCATCCGATTTTTTGATCGCCGCTAAGATCGTGTTTTACTTTGGCCGCTGCACGAATAAGCGCTGCGCCTCCGCCGATAACGATCCCCTCTTCAACCGCTGCTTTGGTTGCGGAGAGCGCATCGTCGACACGGTCTTTTTTCTCTTTCATCTCAGTCTCTGTCGCTGCGCCTACTTTGATAACCGCAACGCCTCCTGAGAGTTTGGCAAGACGCTCTTGAAGTTTTTCTTTGTCGTACTCGCTCGTCGTTGTTTCGATTTGGGTACGGATCTCTTTGATGCGAGAGGCTACTGCCTCTTTATCACCGGCACCGTCTACGATCGTCGTGTTGTCTTTGCTGATAACAACGCGAGAAGCTTGACCCAAATCCGCTACCGTTGCGCTGTCAAGGGTACGTCCAATCTCTTCAGAGATAAGTTGTGCGCGTGTAAGAACGGCGATATCTTGAAGCATCGCTTTGCGACGATCCCCAAATCCCGGAGCTTTTACCGCCGTGATGTTCAATACGCCACGTAGTTTGTTGACAACCAAAGTCGCCAACGCTTCACCGTCAACGTCTTCAGCGATGATGAGAAGAGGGCGTGAACTTTTTTGGACTTGTTCCAATACTGGAAGAAGGTCTTTGAGGTTCGAGATTTTTTGATCAAAAAGGAGGATAAACGGATGATCCAACTCTACGGTCATTTTTTCGCTGTTGTTGATGAAATACGGGCTGAGATAACCGCGATCGAACTGCATCCCCTCAACGACATCGAGTTCGTCGTTGATCCCTTTGGCTTCTTCAACGGTGATAACACCGTCACGGCCCACTTTGTCCATCGCTTCCGCGATCATGGCACCGATACGCTCATCGGAGTTAGCTGAGATTGTTGCGACTTGCGCGATCTCTTTTTTGTCGTTGATAACGCGTGAAGCGGCTTTGAGTTCTGCCAATATCGCTTCGGTTGCTTTGTCCATACCGCGTTTGACTTCGATCGGGTTTGCACCGGCTGTGATATTGCGAAGCCCTTCTTTGAAAATAGCGTTTGCAAGGATCGTTGCGGTGGTAGTACCGTCACCTGCCTCATCCGCTGTATTGGAAGCGACCTCTTTGACGAGCTGTGCACCCATGTTTTCCAATGGATCTTTGAGCTCTACTTCTTTAGCAACCGATACACCGTCTTTGGTGATAAGCGGTGCGCCGTAACTGCGCTGGATAAGGACATTGCGTCCGCGTGGTCCCATTGTTACTTTGACGGCATCGGTGAGTTTTTGTACACCCGCTGCTAATTTATTTCGTGCATCGTCTGCATAGTGAATTTCTTTTGCCATTGTCTTTTCCTTAATAGAGGTTAATTATTGAAGCGCAAAAGCGCGTGAGCTCTCTGCTGAAGAGAACCTAGTGTTAACGTAGTCTTCGGGGCTTTGCTCCGGAGGCGTATTATTTAATGATTCCGAGCAAATCGCTTGTCGCGATAACCAAATAGGTTTTTCCATCAAGCGTTAACTCGGTGCCTGAGTATTTGCTAAATACAACAACATTGCCTACGTCTACGGTCGTTACTTTGTCGCTTACTGCAACAACTGTCCCTTGTGAAGGCTTTTCTTTTGCGTTATCAGGAATAATGATACCCGATGCGGTTGTCGTTGCCTCTTCGAGACGTTGAACCAATACACGTTTTCCAAGTGGTTGAAAATTCATTTTGCTTCCTTATTTTATTTTATAGGCGCGATTGTACACGAGTTTGGGTTAATAGTCAACATCTTTAGTCTATTTGACTCAAACTTGTTTAGTCAAAAATTGTCATTAAAAATAATACTACTTTTAGCTTGCAATAAGCAATGAGTCACTATAATTCCACCCTTCCATATAAAGATGTCAGGGTAGCTCAGCTGGTTAGAGCACTGGTCTCATAAGCCGGGGGTCGGGGGTTCGAGTCCCCCCTCTGACACCATCTTTCACTATTATCTCCTGTAAAACAATTCAAAAACCATGACAATCTTTAGCTATCTACGCGGCATTTTTCTAAAAGCTCTTGCGTTACACCGTACGATTTTAACAGTAAAAAAGCCGTGACACTGTCGTTGTTCTCAAGCTTCAGCGCTGCGGCATAGATTCTTCCCAAAAGACCTGAAGAGGTTAAAAGAGCATCTTTTATTTCGTCGTTAGGGTTAAGTTGGCGGAGAATTTGTTCCATTGGAAGATTCATAATCCCTTCTAGCAGAGAGTACAGGGCCATTAGGCGAGCGCTTTCTATTTGTTCTTCGCTGGGATTTTTGGAGGCCAAGGTCAGAAGCTTTAGGACTAAATCGACCCGTTTCTGGGAAAAAAGAGTGTAGTCGTTGATCTCATCTGTGGCGGTGGTCCCTGATTTTGAATAAACAATAAGTAAAAGCCATTGCATTAACGCATTTTTCCCCATCCCCTCAATCATCTCTTTAATCGAGGAAGCCCCTTCGAGATATTTGGCTTGCGTGGAGCTTAAAAATTGGATCAGCTGCAGAGATAAAGCGCTGTGACGTTTGAATGATGTATAAATTTCATTGAGGGAAGCATCGGTTTGCAACAGGGAAAACAGGGAGAGAACATCGGCATTTCTGGGATTAACGCGTGTGTGGGTAATGAGATGCGATTTGGCAAAATAAAAGCCCTGAAAATAATCAAAATTGACGAGTTTATACGCTTCAATAAATTCATAAAATTCAATTCTCTGCGCGATGAGTTTCATTTTTCCAAAAGGATTGGGATAAAAATTGAGCTGTTCTATGTCGGTTTGATTGACATCAAACTTGGCAAAATCCATGTACTCAAAAAGAGGGGCAAAGTCTTCGATGTACTGCGGATGAAAGGAAGCATTGTCCAATGCAAAGCGATACCCTAATGAATGGTAGTAGCGAATGGCTTCGTGGATTTGTCCGGTATGTTTCATGGTAGAGGAGAGTTCGAAAATAAATTTTTCTTTGGGAAGGGTTCGGATGATGTCGGTTAAAAAGAGCGGTCCGTCGGTATTGATGAAAGCTAACGAATTGCCAAAGCTTGCGGCCGTACCGATTTGATTGAGGAGATTGACCAATACAGAGCTGGTGGCATGTCTGGCGTCCTCGATGTTGCATTCGCCCTCTTGGTCACGATAGAAAAACTCATATCCAAATATGTTTTCATTGGAATCGACGATGGGCTGTCTTGCAAGAGTAAGGGTATTGTTCATTGGAAAACTTTGTGATTTGGATATATCGATAGGTGAAGTTTAGCGTATTTTTAGTTTGATTACAAAAAATAATAATACTAAGGGAAATAATCATGAAGTTGAGCTGTTTTTCGTTATCATTTCAAAAAGAGATTAAAGAGAGATTATGAAACTGCCGCAAGCCATCCATTTTAGCGATTACCGACGAGCTGATTTTACAATCACATCCTGTCAATTGGAATTTATTATTGACAATGGGTCAACACGCGTCGACAATGTCATGACAATTGTCCGTCAAAATCCCGAGGCAAAAGAGATTCGTCTGGACGGTGAGATGATGGATCTGGAGCTGTTGTGGCTGAATGATACGCTTTTGGACGAGAAAATGTACACACGCGAAGAGAGTGCGATTATCATCCCTCTGGATGCCGATACGGCGCAAATTCGTGTCATCACCCGACTCTATCCTGATGAGAATACGGCACTCGAGGGGCTTTATCGTTCCGGCGGTATTTGGTGTACCCAAAATGAGCCTGAGGGGTTTCGCCGCATCACCTATTTTATCGATCGACCGGATGTCATGAGCACGTTTACGACCAAGATCATCGCGAATAAATCCTTATGCCCTATATTGCTGGGTAATGGAAATCTCGTGGGAACGGCAACATTGGAAAACGGGAAACATCTTGCCATTTGGGAAGACCCCATCCCTAAACCCTCCTATCTTTTCGCATTGGTTGCGGGTGATTTGGGAAGTATCCACGATACGTTCATCACCATGAGCGGTAAAAAAGTGGATTTGGCTATCTATTGTGATCGTGGAAATGAGCAGAAGTGCTATCACGCGATGCGCAGCTTGAAAAAATCGATGACATGGGATGAAGAGACGTATGGACGCGAATACGATTTGAATGTCTATAACATTGTCGCGGTCGACAGTTTCAATATGGGAGCGATGGAGAACAAAGGGCTTAATATTTTTAATTCCCATTACGTTCTAGCCGATGAAAAAAGTGCGACTGATGGCGATTTTATGGGGATCGAGAGTGTTATTGCCCATGAGTATTTTCACAACTGGACGGGGAACCGTATCACGTGCCGCAACTGGTTTGAGCTTACCCTCAAAGAAGGGCTTACGGTTTTTAGAGATCAGTGTTTCAGTGCCGATATGAACTCCAGACTTATCCAACGCATCGATGACGTTAAATCGCTCCGAGAGCGGCAGTTTGTCGAAGATGCCGGGCCTACCGCGCATCCTATCAAGCCTGAACAGTTTATCGAGATCAATAATTTTTACACGGCAACGGTCTATGAAAAAGGGGCTGAAGTGATCCGAATGCTCCATACTCTTTTGGGTGAAGAGAAATTTCGGCGTGCTATGGATACCTATTTTGACACTTTTGATGGTCAGGCCGTGGGGACAGAAGATTTTTTGTGGGCAATGCAAAGTCAAAGTCCCATCGATCTGACCCAGTTTAAACGATGGTATTCTCAAGAGCGCACACCGACATTAAAAATCTCGAGTCAGTATGATGAGGCTGGGCAAAGATTGACCTTGACGGTTGTGCAAAGTATCCCAAAAGACACCCATGGAAACGAGCAGCTGCCGTATGCCTTTCCTTTAGCCCTTGGATTGGTTGATGCTTGTGGGAATGACATGGTATTAAAAAGTCCCAATGCCACGATTCTTCATGATGGGGTCGTGTGGATAGAGCGTGCTGTTAGCGAACTTGTCTTTGAAGAGATCCCCACTTCCCCAAGGCTATCGCTTAATCGCAACTTTAGCGCTCCGGTTAAAATCGAGTGTACCCAGATTGACTACCCCTTTTTAATGGCCCACGATACCGATGGGTTTAATCGTTATGAGGCATCGCAAGTGTATGCGATTGAGACGCTTGAGAGCATGATGCGAGGAAATCCCATTGATCCGCTTTTTGTGGAAGCGTATGGAAAAATTTTGAACGATACGTCGCTTGAGATGATGTTTAAAGCCGAATTGCTTTGCCTTCCCAGTATCAATACCCTGATGCAGCGCCAGGAGATATTGGATGTGGAATCACTTCATGCATCGCTTGAGGTCTTAAAAAAGCATTTGGCGCAGACGTATAAAGAGATTTTGATCCGAGAGATGAGTGCGGTTTATGATCCTCAAAACTCCAGTATCGATGCACTGAGTATGGGACGCAGAGCTTTGGGTAACCGCTGTCTTGGTTTGTTGATGGTCCTCGAAAGTGATCCGATATCGATGGTGTGTCTGAATCGCTATCGAGAGTCTGTCCATATGAGCAGTCGTTTGGCCGCATTGGATTTGCTCGAAAACTATGCCCCGAAGGTAGCTGCGGAGGCGTTAGGAGACTTTTATCAGCAGCATCGCGGTGAAACACTTCTGATGAATAAATACTTTTCACTTTTGGCCTCTTCGTATCGAGCGGGGACACTTGAGAGAGTCAAAGCACTTCAGGAAGATGAGGCGTATGATAATAAGGTTCCAAATCTGGTGCGTGCATTGATCGGAAGTTTCGCTCGCAATCCTGTCGCTTTTTATGATGTCAGCGGAAAGGGTTTTGAATTTGTTGCGGATAAAGTCATTGAGATCGATGCGTTTAATCCACAAATCGCTTCAGGGCTTGCAGGGGCCTTTAAAAATTATGCCAGGCTCGAACCCATCTTAAAAACGCACATGGGCATTGAACTGGAACGGATTAAACACCATTTCGGCATCTCTAATAATGTCTATGAGATTGTGAGTAAGATTCTAAATTGTATTTAAAATCTTATGCAATATATTGATACTTTTTTGATAGTTATGAGTTATAATCAATATTAGAAGTTCTTACCAAGAAGGAGAGAAGATGGCAAGATTAGTTGTTTTAGGCGGTGGAGTTGCTGGACATACGGCTGCAACATTTGCAGCTGATTGGCTGGGGCGTGATCATGAAGTCGTTGTCGTTACCCCCAATGCAAAATGGAATTGGATCCCTTCCAATATTTGGGTGGGTGTCGGTGAAATGACCAAAGAGGAGGTGACGTTTGATCTTGCCCCTGTGTACGCAAAAGCAGGGATCACCTACAAGCAAGCCAAAGCGGTCAGCCTGAATCCTGAGGGGAACCAAAGCAGCGATAAGCCTTTTGTCACCATCGAATACACGGGTCAAGGCAAAGCGGGTCAAAGTGAAGAGGTGACCTATGATTATCTCATCAATGCGACGGGACCAAAACTAAACTTCGGAGCAACTCCGGGATTGGGTGAGGGTTCGTCATTGGGCGAGCATACGGTTTCGGTCTGTACGGCAGATCATGCCGAGCATGCTGCCCAGGAATTTTCAAAAATCCTGGACAAGATGCGCAAGGGTGAGCGTCAAAAAATTCTCATCGGTACCGGTCACGGTATGTGTACCTGTCAGGGTGCGGCATTTGAATACATCTTCAATGTGGAACATGAGATTCGCAAGGCAGGTCTTCGCGATATGGCCGATATCAAATGGATCTCCAACGAATCCTTTATGGGCGATTTTGGGATGGGCGGATTGCACATGAGTGTGGGCGGCTATGTCGTTAGCAGCCGTATTTTTACTGAGTCTCTTTTTGCGGAACGCGACGTTGATTACATCACCGGCGCACACGTCAATAAAGTCGAAAAAGGGAAAGTCTCGTATGAACTTCTGGATGGTTCTATGGGAGAAGAGACGTTTGACTTTTCCATGTTAATCCCCCCATTCGCAGGCGTTGGGCTCAAAGCGTATAACAAGGCAGGTGATGACATTACCGATACGGTATTTGCTCCCAACGGCTTTATGAAAGTCGATGCGAACTATACCCCTAAGCCGTACGAAGAGTGGAAAGCCGCAGATTGGCCTCGAACCTATCAAAATCCGACCTATAAAAATCTTTTTGCAGCCGGAATCGCATTCGCACCGCCGCACATCATCTCTAAACCTGCCAAATCACCAAACGGGACGGTCATCAATCCGACTCCTCCGCGTACGGGAATGCCAAGTGGTATTATCGGGAAAGCAGTCGCGCACAGCGTGTGTGATTTGATTACCAAAGGGCCCGATGCCCACTTGCATGAAGCCTCTATGGCGGAGATGGGTGCGGCATGTGTTGCATCGGCAGGTAAAGGGTGGCTGGACGGTACGGCTGCAGCTATGACCGTTTATCCGGTTGTCCCCGATTATGATAAATATCCGGGAACGGGTCGTGATACCGATTACACCTTCGGTGAGATTGGGTTGGCCGGTCATTGGATTAAACACATATTGCATTATTTGTTTATCTATAAAGCGAAACTCAAACCGTTCTGGAAAATCATTCCGGAATAAAAAAGTTTAAAAATAAAATCAAAAAGGATTAAAGATGGCAATAAAGTCTGAAGAATTTAACTTTGCAAAAAATGACAAGTTCAACAACGCAATGATCCCTGGGAAGTTTGCTCGAGCATTGCGCACCTGCAAAATCTGGCAGTTTATCCGATTTATAATTCTCAATATTAAAATGATCATTGTTGTGAGCAAAAGTCACTAGTTTATAATGAAAGTTCTTGCGGAATTTCCCAGTTTTAGGCAGCTTTATGATGCCAAAGAGACACTTTCAGATGCGAAAGAGATCATTTTAAATGAGTGGATCTCGCAAAAGCAGTGTGCGTCTATTTTGGAGCGTCATGAAATAGACCCTGTATGGTTTCAATCTCATTATGCCGATAAAGTTTTTGATTATTTTATGGGCGTTGTTGCGGGGGAAGTTGAACTGGGACAATGTCCGGTTATGAAAGAATTTATTGAGTATTTAAAAAATCAAGAGATCCGTTCGGACGAATTGTTTATTTTGTGCAGCAATTTTAAACGTTCTGTGGTGAATGCGACGTATATCTCGAAGATCAATTCGCAAGGGTTATTTGAAGCGATCAGCTATTTGTTTGATATGAATTTTGCCGATGTTCTCTCTTTATACACCGATACGATTTACCAAAAAGAGCAAGAAGCGATTGAGGCGAATAAAGCAAAAGAGTATTTTCTCTCCAACATGTCCCATGAGATACGAACGCCGCTGAATGCCATTTTAGGATTTGTAAATTTGTTGCAATCGGAAAATTTAGGGGAGCGTTTAGAAAAATATCTTGAGATTATTGGCAAAAGCGGCGAAAATCTACTCCATATCATTAACGATATTCTCGATTTTAGCAAATTGCGCAGCGGTGAGTTTGCTATTGATCCCCATCCTTTTAACCTGCAAAATGAGATCACCAATATGCTGGAACTTTTTATCCCCAGCGCCAATGTAAAATCGATCTCTATTGTCTCTTCGATGAATCCGAAAACTCCTCGCTGCATTTGCACCGACTCCTTTAGAATGCAGCAAATACTTGGAAATTTACTGAGTAATGCAATCAAGTTTAGTCCTCCACACTCTTCGATCGAAGTGAATATTGATGTTGATTATGCCAGCTCAACGCTTGTCATTCGTGTGCGTGACTATGGAGAGGGGATCGCATCGGAAGACCAGCAACGTATCTTCGATCCTTTTTATCAAGCTTCCGAGGGGATGAGATTTGGCGGTGGCGGCAGCGGGTTAGGGCTTTCGATTTGCAAACAACTGGCAAGACAGATGGGCGGGGAGATTACCGTTGAATCCAAAATAGGGTGGGGCAGTTTGTTTGCCGTTACGCTTGCTGTGGAATTTCCTTCTGAAGAGGTTTGCGATGTACAAGCGGTTGCCAGCTGTGTGACATCCTTTTCCGGAAATATTTTGGTTGCGGAAGATAATGAGGCCAATCAGGAACTTATTCGAATTACGTTGTTAGGCTATGGTCTGAAAGTGGATGTGGTTTCTAACGGTCAAGAAGCCTATGAGCGTGCATGCGCCAACCGGTATGATCTAATCTTTATGGATGAGCAGATGCCAATAATGAACGGGCATGAAGCCGTTGCACAGATACGCCATTACGAGCAGATCCATCAGCTCTCCTCGACACCTATTATTGAACTCAGCGCCAATGTCCTCAAAGGTTCACGAGAAAAAGCGTTGCAATGGGGATACGATGCTTTTGTCGGTAAGCCCTTTAATAGCAGGGATATCGAAGTGCTGCTGGAAAAGTATTTGGAACAAAGGGACTCTTTTAAAAATAAGCCGGTGGCCCAAAAGAGATTCTCTGAAGAGATGAAACGTCTTGAAAAAGTATTAATGCTCTCTCCTGAACAAATCGAGCAGCTATTGGATCTGTTTCACAACAATATGACAACGTTATTGATCGAATTAAAAGAGAAGATTGAAGCACATGATTATGAAGAGATTGCCCGTATTTCCCACAAGATGAAGGGGTCAAGTGCTAACTTTAGATTTGAAGAGTTTTCACGACTTGCGGCACTTTTGGAAGAATACGCCCTGCACGATAGAGAATCATTTGATTTTAATGAGGCGTATGGGGTACTGGAATATGAATATGAAAAGCTTTACTCTTCGAGGTAATAGCCAATACCCGATGCGTTTTTGATGACATCGGTAGGAAGTTTATTGCGCAAGCGCCACACGAGAGTGCGAACACTGTTATCACTTGCCCCTTCTTCTCCCCAAACGTAGTTTGTTGCTTGAACAAAATCGACAACGCTTCCCAGTTGCGCTACAAGCAGATGGATAAAAGCGTTCTCTTTTTTGGTCAGTTTGATTTTTTTCCCTTGGTAAAACGTCTCTCCCATCGAGATGTCATGACGATACCCCTCTCCAAATTCGACAATGGGTTCCGTGGAAAACTTTTTAGCATAGAGCAGCTTCTCGAGATGTTCTTTGTCGGTTTTAAGGGTATCCAAATTGAGAAGACGTTTTTGGTCTTCTTGAAAACGATGTAGCGCCATTTGGATCGTTGTATGCAAATTGAGCGGATCAAACGGTTTGACAATATAGCCAAAAGGTTCTGTGAGCTTCGCTTTTGCAAGAATCTCAGTGTCGGAATGGGCCGTAAGAAAAATAAAAGGGCGCGGCATTTTATCTCGAATGAAATTAGCAACTTCTATCCCCCCATCGTGACGCTTGAGCCCGATATCGATGAGGACAATGTCCGGATTGTAGATTTTGATTTTGTTTTGGGCACTAAGCTCTTCATTGGCAAGAGAGAGGACTTCATAGCCAAATTTTTCCAATGACATCTTGAGATTGAGTGCCGTAACGTCATCGTCTTCGATAATAAGAACTTTAGCGGGTGTCATAAGCTTCTTCATTGATAATTTTTTAGTTATTTTATCACAATTTATAAAAAATAATAAGAATTTTTTATGATTTAATTTGGGGCTAATGTGACATTTTTAGGGGAGTTTCAATCCAAGAGAGTATAATCGCGATATTAAACCCTTTGATGGATGCTCATAATGCTTGATTTTGATAAATTTACCCAATATTCTAAACCGGGACCGCGCTATACGAGCTATCCAACCGCATTGGAATTCAACGATACGTTTGGTTACACCTCTTATCTTGACAAACTTCATTCCCAAGATCCGACACGCCCTTTATCCCTTTATTTCCATCTCCCTTTTTGCAAGAATGCCTGTTATTTTTGCGGTTGCAATGTGGTATTTACCTCCAAAGAGGATAAAAAAGAGCGTTACATCGACTATCTTACGCGTGAACTTCAACTTTTAAGCCAACACATCGATGTCAACCGTTCGGTGATACAGCTCCATTTTGGGGGAGGGACACCGACCTTTTTTGATGCCGATCAGCTGGGGCGTATTATTGCGGTGATCAAAAGTCATTTTAAAAATTTTGCGCAGGGTGCCGAGATCAGTTGTGAAATCGATCCTCGGCATATCGATGATGCACAGATGAAAGTCATGAGCGACGCAGGATTCAACCGTGTGAGTTTCGGGATTCAGGATTTTGATGAAAAAGTACAAATCGCCGTCCACCGAGTTCAGCCCTACGACATTACCAAGGGTGCGATGGAGTTGGCACGCAAATACAATATGGTGAGTGTGAATGTCGATCTCATCTACGGATTGCCGTATCAAAGTTTGGAGACGTTCAAAAAGACCCTTGATTTGGCCATCTCTTTGGACCCGGACCGTTTTGCCGTGTTCAACTATGCCCATGTGCCGTGGCTTAAAAAAACGATGCGAAAAATCGATGAGACGACGTTGCCGCATCCGGCCGAAAAGCTGGCCATTATGCGCTACACTATCGACTATATGACCGCAAAAGGGTATCGGATGATCGGAATGGATCATTTTGCCAAGCCTGAAGATGAGCTGTTCAAGGCGATTGAAAAAGGAGAACTCCACCGCAACTTCCAAGGTTATACGACCAAAGGGGGAGCTGATTTGATCGGTATCGGTTTGACGAGTATCGGTGAGGGGGTAGACTATTATGCCC
>DASUNE010000021.1:0-13298 GCA_036277315.1 Sulfuricurvum sp. | reverse complement strand
GCTGTTGATGCGCTCAGGGATACCAATGGTCAATACGATCAAACTCTCCTGCATCACCCTCTCCTCGGAAGTGATCAAAGAACTTTTCGAACAAGCTTCGGTCAAAGTCGTAGAAGGTTCGTCTTTATCCAAAGCATTGAGTGGGACAAAAGGGTATAAAATTGATGATTCGTTTATTGAAGCGATTGCGATAGGGGAAGAGACGAGCGAGGTGGCTTCGATGCTGGATCATTTGTCTGCTTTCTACATCGATACCAACAAAGATAAGATTACATTGTTTCTCTCTGTCTTGGAACCTTCACTCATGTTAATTATCGGAGGCATTATCGGGGTTATTGTAACCGCGATGCTGCTTCCTATTTTCTCGTTAAATTTGCAGTAAGGGTTTAGAAATCGAGTCGAAATCCGAAGTAGAATGCTTCATTGTACGTCACATTGTGGCTTTTGACGTCGGTGTCGATATTACGGTATCCCACTTCGATACGTCCCTTAGGAATTACCTCTGCGTCAAGATGGATACGGGCTTCAAAGTATTCGTCACCGTCATGAAATGCCAATACTGAAGGGGCATGATACACTGCACCGCCCACGTAAAATGGAAATGGAGTTGCCAATGGCAATTTCATGTCTGCTTCCAATCCTATAGGAAGAGCGGCATAACGGTGACCGTCAAATTTGGTATATTCCCCTTTGATTCCAAGTCCTAACGATAGACCAGGAATGCTCTCCACCGGACGCATTACCATAAATGATACTTCCATTAATGGATCGATATTTCCGATTGTGTCACTGTTGCTCTCATCCGCATTCAAAATACGCGCTCCAGCATACGCTCCATCAAGTGCAACTCCCATTTTTGACAAATCCAAACGTAATTGTCCTTCTACTTCTTTGTTGTTAAGATTGATCTCCGCTTGGTGTGCTGCAAACGCCGAAGTGGTGATCAAAGCACCGAGAATAATTTTTTTCATCATGATGTTTCCTTGTATTTAATATGTACGTGCATTGCGGACAAAAGTATTTCTACTTTCACCCCCATAGCATACGTTATAACTCCCAGGTAAATCCGACCCAAAAAGCGATTTACCGACATGATCTAAATTATTTAACCAATATTCAGTGTGTTATATGACGAAACATAACAACCCATCATTTTTGTTTACTAATAAAAGAACTACCAGTCTTTATGGTTGGTTAACTGCATTCTGGTTTAACGTAACTTCATCCATTGATGTATACACCTATACCTTTGTGCCCTTATTGGGCTTTGGTAATGGTATCCGTAATCAAGGTAACTGACGCTGTATTAGAAAATAAGCTACCTGTTATATTAGCACCGGCGAGTACATCTACATTTGCATGAGCAAATACATTCCCGTAGAAGGTGGTATTAGCTCCAATCGTTGTTACACCAGCCACCCTCCAATAGACATTCTTAGCCGATCCGACACCACCAACAAAATCGATGCTACCACCTGGTGCTCCGGTGGTAAAAGTACCGTCTATTGAAAAAATCCAGACAGCATTTGCATCACCCTGTGCATCGAGATGGAGGGTACCTGTTGTCAGTAGAACATTTGAAGCGGTCTTGTAGACCCCACGAGTAAGGGTAAGAGTTCCCAATTCAGTAGGACACACCTGAGTCGCTGCACCAGGATTAGGATCAGCAGCAAGAAAGTTATAGGCAACTCCCAAGTCGGTTCTGCTTTGATTGATCAGGGCAAGGGTGTTTGCGTATGCCGCATGGGGTGGTGCATAGGCTAAAGGCACTTTGAACGGAAGAACGTCATCCATTCCATATGATCTTGACAGCTCACCTACCCACGTGTCACCTGTCAGCTGAGTAAATAGCCCATCCGCTGGAACATTCGTTGGGGTAAAGCCTGTCATAGATGCACGGGCTTGATCCATTACTGCCATATCCCCATTGATAAGGGTACTGCCAGCTCCGCCCGTGATACCTTGACTCGCCAGAATCACATATCTTCCTGCCTCGCCGAGAACGGGTGCCGTTGGGTTTGCTGCGGCTACGGCTACACTTACAGTATAGGTTGCTGTTGTGGCATCTCCTGCTGTTACAATGTATGCGACAGAAGCTGTGAAGTCATTGGCTGTCACAGCGCTCGTTTGAACGGTTGTCCCCACCTTGACATTAGAGCCTGTGGTTGTAAACGTTGCAACAAGGTTCGTTTTGACTGTTCCAAACGGTACTGTCACGGATATGGTCTTTGCTGGTTCATTGATCGTTCCTGCTATGCCATTAATAGAATAGGCAGTAATCGCTTTGTCTGTGATCGAGCCCATACTTACGGTTACCGTATAGGTTGCTGTTGTGCCATCTCCTGCTGTTACAATGTATGCGACAGGAGCTGTAAAGTCATTGGCTGTTACAGCGCTTGTTTGAACGGTTGTCCCCACTTTGACATTAGAGCCTGTGGTTGTAAATGTTGCTATTAAGGCTGTTTTATCTGTCCCAAACGGCACTGTCACGGCTATAGTCTTTGCCGTTTCATCGATAATACCGGTCGCTCCGCCGATGGAATATCCGGTAATAGCTGTAGAGGTAGTCCCAACAGGTGGCGTTAATACGGTGCTTCCGCCGCCGCTGCACCCGCTGATAAATGCATTCATCACTACAGCAGTGATGAGTGCGATTGGATTAAAATATTGTTTGAATATTGACATGTTCGATCCTTTAGTTGTGTTTATCGCGCGTCAGGAAGAGACGCGATTTTAATTGGATATCTTTTCATGAAAATATGGGAAAGTTGAGATCATAGATCCGTTAAAAACGAAAATTTACTCCGACGTACCACATACGAAGGGTGTCTGCATCAACATTGACTCCTAAAACAGTATCACTGCCGGTTTCAATCAGATAGCGATAACCGCCTTCCACTTCGATATTATTCATCACACGGACAATCGCACCCGCTTGTGCACCATAATGCAATCCGCTTAGATCCAGATTGATTCCCACCGCTTCTTCTTCATAGCGGGTATAACCGACAACCGGTCCTGCGTATACCATAAAGACATTGTCAACAACCGGCACGATAAAATCAAATGCTAAGGATGCTCCATCGCTGTGTTTAACATTATTGACAGGTTCTACATAGGTATAGGAGAGAGATACTCTTCCATTATTACCAACGTACTGCCCCAAGGTACCCGTATAATGAGTATCATCATTTTTGGTTTCAAAATTTCCTGCAGCAATATTGGTTTTTAACTCAGCATTACCAATACTCGCTCCAATAAATGCAACATTATCAGCCCCCATTAATCCGCTAGCAATCAATGTTGCCAAAACTATTTTTTTCATTCTTAATCCTTTGATAATAAATTTAATTTTTGAACTTTGAAGCCGCATCACTGACGGTAGATTTCAATGAATCCCACGCAGATTCAACCCCTGTTTTCATCGACTCATACACATCGTCTGCTGCATTTGCCAAATCGGAAAGTTTTGTTTTTCCCTCTTCGATCTTTTTTTCAAGAGCATCGATCTGATGGTTCATTTCGATTTGGACATCCGCGCTTGCCATTAAAGCTTTGGCTTTTATCTTTTCAATATCTGCTTTCCATTCTTTAAGCTGTGCTTCTTTTTTTTGGTGGTAAAGTTGTTTATCGTTCATACTATTGTCCTTTTCTGCTCGTTAGAGCACGCGTCGTCCTTGAATCACTGGGATAAGGACAACGATGATAGAGATCACCAACAGAAGGTGTATAAATCCACCTAGCGTATAGCTGCTGACCAGTCCTAATATCCACACAACCAATAAAACCATAGCGATGGTCCATAACATGGTTGAGTCCTTCTATTATGTTCTACTCAAGGGTCATGGTATTGATAACGTTGTTTACACCTTGAACATCTTCAACAAGCTTGGTGACCAAATCTCGTTCAGCGTCACTTTTAGCTTTACCGCTGAGGGTAACAATGCCGTTATTCGTGGTGACACTCGTACGAATGATCCCCGTTGATTTGTGCATCAATAATGTCATTTTTACCTGAGCGGTGATAGAAGCATCATCTATTTTTTCACCGAGGGTATCATCCGCTTTTGCGATGGTCATCTCATTATTTACTTTTTTTACCCCTTCAACGTCTTTAACGTATTCCGTGGTAAGTTCTTTTTGAGCGTGACTGATGGCTTGACCTTTTAAGGTAACAACGCCATCCTTGACATGAACTTTTGTTTTACGGGCATTGACATTACTGTGAAACACGAGGGCGGTTTGAATTTTCATTTTGACCCAAGTATCATTTTTTTCATTTTTTATCACGATGGTATTCGTAACACTTTTCACCCCTGGCAACGCTTCAACGGTGTCTTGTGCCATCGGTTTGTGAGATTCATCCAATACATCACCGGATAAAGTAACGACTCCCTCTTTAGAACTTATTTTGATATTCTCATCTTGTAGATATGTTTTATAGACGTAACTGTTCTTGAACGATGATTCTATCCGAACATCCGTTTCAGATGCGAACAAAGGAATACTCGTAGCCACCAAAACAGCCGCAGCCATTGCTGCATTCATTGCAGAACTTCGTTTAATTTTGTTCATTGGTTATTTCCTTTTTTTGATTAACCAAACCAGAGAGCTACTCATTCTATTGTCTAATACCGTTTATACCCATTTGTCTAATGCCTTCATGACATCCTTCATTTAGGACTTCGTTCAAGTATTAAAACTTATTCCAAAATACTTATTTTTACATCCATAAATAACATTATAACACTTTAAATGTTAATAGAGATAAGTAAATAAATAAATTTATTAATAGATATTATTATTTGTGATATATACAAAGAAGAAGGGGATATCAATAAATAATTTATTATTAATTTTTATGAAAATATAACGTCATCTGTGTACTCAAACTCAACCCAAAGAGACGCAAGATTCCTCTCATTTTTTTAACGACTATGAGTGAGCCTGAAGATGACAAAAAAGAGTTGTTACTGTTGACTCATTCATTCGAAATTATGCTGTGAGGATGCCATCCTCACGCACGATCAGGCATTAACATGTTTTATATCCAAAGAGATGACGAAACAAGCGCCGTTGGCTGCATTATTGCGCCACTCAAGGGTTCCGGAAAAATATTTTTCGATAATGGTACGAGAGATGTACAATCCCAATCCCGTACCGGAAACCCCTTTGGTCGTAAAATACGGTTGTGCCAGTTGATCCAAAATGGCTTCAGGAATTCCACCTGCATTATCACACACACTCACATGAAGCATTTCTGGGGTTTCATCGATGCTTATCATCACCGTTGCTTGGGCTATGTTATTAATCTCAAACGCATCTTTTGCATTGCTCAAAATATTGAGCAAGACGTGTATCAATGAATTTTTATGAATCAGTAATGCCTTTGTACTGGTGCTTTGAAGGCTTATTTCAATCGTATTATTTTTTAGACTTGTACCGATCATCGCGAGAGCACTCTTGATTACTTCATCTAGCGTTGTTTTTTCTTTGATTTGGTCAGGTCTGAAAAAATTTCTAAAATCATCGATGGTTTTGGACATAAATTGCAAATTTTTATCGATCATGTCATGAGAGATATCAAAACTTTTTTCGTCGAGTCTTCCCAGTTTCATTTTGACGTAATTATCCTGATTTAAAAGAGCTAGATTATTGAGTGGTTGTCGCCATTGATGAGCGATCATGGACATCATCTCCCCCATAGCGGCTTGTCGTGATTGTGAAAACACCATCTCCTCTTTGAGCCTTAGTCTATCTTCCAATCTTTTATGCTTGCTGATATCCGTTATAGTCAGATGGACCTCAGGGATATCGTTGCAGTCGGAAGCCGTCCTAGCCGATAAATGGACCCATAATATCGAACCATTATGATTTAATACGCGCAACTCACATGAGTCCTCCATATTTAAATCAAAAAAATGTTTTTGCCATAGATAATAAATATCTTGGTCTTCTTTGAGGATAAAATTAGAGATGGGCTGTTTGACAAGCCGACTGCGTGTTAACCCCAGCAACTCTGCGGCGGTGAGGTTGGCTTGCACGATCAGACCCTCTTCGCTAAGAGTGCAATACCCCACAGGAGCAAGGTCATAAAGGTCGAAATAATGCCTTCGCTGGGACTCTAATGCCACCTCTGCTTTGAGCAGCTCTTCGTTTTGCATCTCCAGCTCGATTTGGTAGACGTGCAGTTCATGGAGCATCTGCCTTGCTACATCGGGAGAAAGCGCCCCTAGACTTTTTAATGAATCCTCTTCATTTTCATGAACGATCTTTTCAGCTTGCTCACGTAAAGCCCGTTTTGCATCGGCTGATAGCTTTTTACTTGGCGTCTCCATTATGTCCCTCCGATTTTGACTTATTTATCGGTTTTTTCATCCGCTCGGTTGTAGCAATCGCATACATTTTTCCATCTTCATTGACCAATGCGGTGGCCGTCATCCAAACTTCCACAACAGAACCATCTTTGGTGATACGCTTAGTCCGATACGGCTCCAGAATTTCAGAGAGACTCAACTGATGTGTCTTGTGCAACGCTTCTTCCCGCAATTCCTGCGGGATGCGTTCACGTGTGTTCATGGCCAATGCTTCCGTCTCGCTCCAGCCATACATACGAACCGCACCTGGGTTCCAAGCGAGAATGCGTCCATTGAGATCTTGAACGGTGATCGCATCGTTAGCATCCCGTACGACTACGGCTAATCGAAGTCCTTCATTGGCTCTTTCCAGCTCTTTTCTCGTCTGTGAAATCTCCGTAATATCCACAAAAGTAAGTACGGCTCCCTCGATGACATTATCCAATGTTCGGTACGGAAAGATACGCATGGCATACCATTTTCCTGATGTCGTTTGTACATCTACCTCTTTGGGTACTAATGTATCCAATACAGACTGAACATCACTTACCATATGCGTATATCCGACCAAATTTGAAACCAAATGGGCCACCGATCTCCCCTCATCCCCGGGGATTAAATTGATAATTGTGCGAGCTTCAGGGGTAAAACGCAGTATTCGAAGCTGATGATCTACAAACACGGTGCCCACACCCGTACCGGCTAGTAGATTGTTCATATCATTGTTCGCCTGTGATAAATCTGCCACTTTGGCTTGGAGTTCTGTATTGACCGTAGAGAGTTCTTCGTTGGTGGATTGCAACTCCTCTTTTGACGTTTCCAGCTCCTCGTTGGCCGATTGCAACTCTTCGTTTACCGACTGCATCTGCTCATTGGAAGATTGTAATTTTTCGTTGGCACTCTCCATTTTCTCTCTGGCGATATTGATGTATTCTTCTTTGGATAATAACTCTTGCTTCAGGGCTGTAATATAGAGATGGGCATTCTCATCCGGAGTGTCTGATTCGGCTATGGCACGCAAAGCACCCTGCTTTGCTTGCTCAGAGTCCAAAAGTGAGACTTCTTCTAAAATAACGAGATACAGATACGATTGCACTATGCCACTAGTGTTTGTCGCCACTGGGCGTATCGTGAGGTTGACGATCGTAAAGTGGCCATTGGTTTTGATCTTCAGCCCAAGAGATCGAATGATTTCCTTGGTCGATACCGCGTTGTGCAATGCGATCGTCAAATCACGCTGAAGCCCTTCACGAGCCATTAGGAGAATGTTATTGGTACTCGACTCACCCGAGGGAAGTTCGAGATAGACGCCCGTACGTCCGTGGAGATAGAGAATATCACCAAATTCATTTATAAGCGCCGCAGACGGAGCTATTTGCTGTAAAAGTGCCTGTTCTGTCAACTCGCGCAATGGTAGTTTTTTAGGTAGAGATGATTTAATAGCCGTATCTGAAATGATACTGTTCACTTCATTTCTAGGCAATAGATACGGATTAGGGGTCTTTCGTTTACCGCTGATCATATTATCATGACGCATATAGAGTTTTGACTTTAGATCTACTATGGTAAAGAGATCGCTAAACTCCCCTATGCTCTCCGAAGAACCCAGAAAAAGGACTCCGTTTGGATTGAGTGCGTAGTGAAACAAAGGGATAAGCCTCTTTTGTAGCTCTGTACCCATATAGATCATGAGATTGCGGCAGCTGATAAGATCAAGCTTGGAAAAGGGGGGGTCTTTAATGAGATTATGTTCTGAAAAAATCAGCATGTCTCGGATCGTTTTATGGATGCGATAGCTACTACCGTTTGGTTCTATCGTAAAAAACTGCTCTAA
Source organism: Sulfuricurvum sp. (assembly GCA_036277315.1). Taxonomy (GTDB): domain Bacteria; phylum Campylobacterota; class Campylobacteria; order Campylobacterales; family Sulfurimonadaceae; genus Sulfuricurvum. The sequence continues at coordinate 5,108 of DASUNE010000021.1, read as the reverse complement.
CCTCTGCTTGGATACATTGGCCGAAATACTCAGAGGATAAACACCCGCGCGAGCAGTTGCTATCGCATTAATATCAATATCGGTAGCAAAAACCTGTACCGTGTAGTGTTTTTTAATCTCTGCTAAATACTCATACAATAAAATAGCAATAGAATACGCCTCCTCTCCAGTAGAGCATCCGCTAGACCAAATACGAATCGTTGACCCTGCAGGCTTCCCTTCAAAGAGCTTAGGAATAACACTCTCTTTTAAAATCTGAAATGCTTCTGGATCACGGAAAAATTTTGTCACACCGATTAAAAGATCGCGAAAGAGCTCCTCTATTTCATCCGATTTTTGTTGCAGATACGCAACATATCCATCGATCGTTGCAATTTTATGGACCACCATACGCCGTTCAACACGTCGATAAATCGTACTGGGCTTGTAAAAAGAGAAGTCGTGTCCGGTTTTAGTGCGCAGCAGGACAAAAATCTTTTTTAGAGAACTTTCTCGCTCTTTCTCTTTTTCTGGTGACAAAGAAACAACTGGATTATCGAGGGTATCCGCTGCATAGGCTATAAGCTGTGCCGGCATCTCTGAGGGTGAGAGCTCATAATCTACTAATCCCGTAGCAACTGCACTGCGTGGCATACTATCATATTCAGCAGAAGCCACATCCTGCGCCATAACCATACCGCCTTCACTCTTGATAGCACGTATCCCTTGCGCTCCATCACTGCCGGCGCCGGTGAGGACAATACAAATGGCTCTTTCATGCTGATCGTGGGCAAGAGAGCTAAAAAAGAAATCAATTGGCAGATGATGACCGTGTGACACGACAGGCTTTAACAACTGAAGCGTACCGTTGAGAAGCGCCATATCGTAGCCAGGAGGAATAACGTAAACGCAGTTAGGCTGCACGATCATCCCATCTTCGACCTCAAATACCTTCATCGTGGTATATTTTTGAATAAGATCTGCCAATACGCTGTTATGGCTGGGTGCAAGATGCTGGACCAGCACAAATGCCATTCCAGGATCACTATCAGGCGGCATACCTGAAAAAAAAGCTTCAAAAGCGGCAAGTCCCCCAGCCGATGCACCGATTCCGACAATGGGAAAGAGTGTATCTTCTACTTGATCCGCCTTAACTTTGGGTGTTTTCTTTTTAGTCATCATCATCTCCTGAAAATACCCTTGATTATTGTTATTCATTATAGTAATTTAGTTATTAATAAATAGATTTTTGAAAAAAATTAATAGATATAATTTTTAATTCTAAGAATAAAAACATATTTTGACACATATTGTTATTCTTTATATATATTTTGATAGAATATGTTTAGTGAAAAATCACAATTCTAAACTAAAGGCAACACCATGAAAGAACTAAAAATAATAGCAGCAACTGTTATTGTGATGTCTGTATTATCCGGATGTGCATCTAAAGCACCAACAACAGGTGATTTTATGCGTATGCATGCAGCGGATGAGAAAGCAACGGGACTCGATCAAAAACAGATGGCTAACAATTGGGATCGTGGCTCAAAATTAAAGAAATCCGGTGAAGAGTTAATCAAGCATGGAGAAGAACTTGTCAAATCAGGGGATAAAGACATGACGACCGGAAGAAATGAAATTGAACAAGGAAAGAAAGATATCGCCGAAGGGACAAAACTAGCTGCAGAAAGTGAGCGTATTTTCCGGGAGAAATATCCTGATTTGAAACTCGAACTTAAATAAATTCTTTCTAGGCAATCTTTTGCCTTGAAGTTTTTCCTGCAGCCAACCTACGCTGATTTATTCAATGCCACCACTAGGCGACGAAGCCACCGTTCTTTATAGAGTTGTGTTTTGGAATGATAGTTTCCAATCGCTTGGAGATTAAACCCCCGCTCTTTGATATGCTCCGACAAAAGCCAGCTACCCACATAGATATTGATTTTAGGGTCGAGGATATTTTCTTTTGTGATCCCCCACTTTGCCAAACGACGTAAATGCATTGAATTGATCTGCATCAGACCGTAATCCAGCGTTCCATTGGCATTACGGCCGATCGCTTTTGGATTGTGTCCGCTTTCTATCGTCGCGATATTTTTAAGTAAAAGTGGAGGGATATTGTACTGCGCTCCCGCCTCCTCAAAATAACGGTCATACGAGACGTCCACGGCATAAAGAGAAGAGATCGCCAAAAGAGCAAAGAGAATTTTTTTCATAATAATCAGTTTATCATAAAATGAGTGATATTGAAGCAACTAAACATTGCCAACACAATAGATTTGTGATACACTTTTCATCTCTTCAAAGGAGAAAAATCATGAAAATCGCTGTATCCGGGTGTCTTTTAGGGGAACGAATTCGCTTTGATGCGGGGCATAAACACGATCACTTTATTACCGATGAGCTGGGAGAGTTTGCCCAATTTATCTCTTTTTGCCCTGAGCATTTGGCCTTTGGGACACCCCGCCCAACCGTGCGCCTTGTCAAAGTCGACGGCTTGGTTCGTGTACATTCCAATAAAACCGGGGGAGATCTCACCGATGCTCTCATTCAAACCAGCCGTGAGGAGCTGGCAAAACTCGAGAGTGAACCGTTGTGCGGGATTATTTTCAAATCCAAATCTCCCAGCTGCGGAATGAACAGCGGCAAACTCTACCTTGAAAACGGGATGAGCGACGGGAAAGAAGACGGGATTTTTATGGCGATGTGCCGCGAGCGTTACCCGCTGCTTCCCATGGAAGAGGAAGGGCGGCTCCAAGATGCTTGGCTGCGGGAAAACTTCGTGATGCAGCTCTTTGCGTTCGATGAATTTGAACAGTTTAAAGCCAGCAAGCCCAAACTAAACGATCTGGTCCGTTTTCATACCGTCCATAAGTTTATGCTCCAAGCCAAAGACGAACTGCTCTACCGTGAATTGGGCAACATCGTAGGCAACCGCGGGGGATTGTCTCTTGAGGTTTTGCTCGCGATGTATGAACTGGGGTTTAAAACCGCCATCAGCCGTAAAAGTACCATCAAAAAAACGCGCAATGTCCTCGATCATTTGGCAGGTTTTTTTAAAAAAGAGCTGACCAAAAGCGAAAAAGAAACGCTCCATGAACAAATAGACGATTTTGCCCATAAGCTTATCCCCCTCATCGTCCCCCTCTCGACGATTCATCTCTACGCTAAAAAATACGACACCCGCTATTTGCTCGATCAGACCTTTTTAAACCCCTACCCCAAAACACTGGCACTGCGTTCACACATCGACGGCGGAAAATAACCGTGAAACGAATCTTATGGTTTCGTCGTGATCTGCGTGTCGAGGACAATCCTCTCCTGGCTTTGGAGGGGGAGGTTCTCCCGATTTTTATTTTTGATCCGGCGATTTTAGATTCTCTGTCCAAAAACGATCGGCGAATCACCTATATTTTTACGGCACTTATGCGTCTGAAAGAGGATTTGGCGTATCGAGGTTTGGATCTCGCCCTTTTTTACGGGAAACCCACCGATGTTTTCACGTGGCTCTTGACCCAAAATTCATTTGACGAAGTAGCCGCATCGGGAGACTATGACTCGTATGCGCTCGAACGTGACCGCGATGTCTCCCATATTCTCGAGTTTAACCCCATCCATGACACCTATATCTTTGGACCCGACGAAGTGCTCAAGAACGACGGCACCCCATACCTGGTCTTTACCCCGTTTTACAACAAAACCAAAACCGTGTTTAACCCGATGCACATGCAACCCTCTATTCCTGCTCCACAGGGACTAATCGACTGTGACTACGCCCAAATCCATCGTATCGATGAACAAGGTCATACGATGCTGCCTATGACTCTTGAATCGCTCGGCTTTATCCCGCAGATTCTTACACAACGGCAGAAAATGACGCCGCACGAAAAACTCAAGCACTTTGCCGCAAAACTCTCTTCCTATCCTAAAGCCAGAGACATCATGGCGCAGAAGGGAACCTCGGGGCTTGGTGCCGATTTGCGTTTTGGGACGATTGGTGTCCGAGCCCTTTTACGATGGCTCGTTGAACAAAAAAAGCAAGGGATCGATACCGAGCCGTTCTTCCGCCAATTGATCTTTCGGGATTTTTATGCGATGCTCCTGGCCCATTATCCCCGTTTGGCCACCCGAAACTTTCGATATCCGTTTAAGGGGGTCGAAAATCAGGAGTACTTTGATGCCTTTTGTACAGGACGTACCGGAGTTCCAATCGTCGATGCAGGAATTCGAGAACTGCTGGAAACCGGAGAGATGCACAACCGTGTCCGTATGATCTGTGCTTCGTTTTTTACCAAAAACCTGCTGTTGCCGTGGCAGTGGGGAGAGCAATTCTTTGCACAGCACTTGATGGATTACGATGCGGCGAGCAATATCCTCTCATGGCAATGGAGTGCGGGGACGGGTGTTGATCCGCAGCCCTATTTTCGGATCTTCAACCCCTATACCCAAACGCTGAGATTTGATAAAAACGGTGTTTATATTAAACAATATCTTTTGGAGGTCGCAGAGGTTCCTCCAAAAATCTTAAGCGATGAAGAAATGCTCACCCACTACGAAATTTCAAACTATCCCAAGCCCATCGTCGATCACAAAACCAGTTCCAAAAAAGCATTGGAGTATTTTAAACACTCGCTGTAATGGCTTTAAAGGCACTCTCAAACGTCGGATAGTTAAACACAAATCCCTCCCTCTCCAAGACAGAAGGTATAACCTCTTTGCTATCGAGCATCACCGAGGATCCCTCCCCGAATATCAGTCGAATAGCCCAAGAGGGGATCGTGAAAAATGTAGGGCGATGAAGGACCTCTCCCATGATACGGGTTTGATCCTCGTTGGTGAGGGGATGTGGCGAGCTAAAGTTGACCACTCCGCTGATCTTGGGATGGTGGATGAGAAAATCATACCCACGTACCAAATCATCGATATGAATCCACGAGACCATCTGGGAACCCTCCCCCATCTTTCCCCCTAGACCCATCTTAAAAGGGGGAAGGATTTTTTGCATCGCACCGCCATCTTTCCCATAAACAACACCAAAACGGGTTGCACACACTCTCGTTTGAAGCGATTGAGCTTGAAATGCAACATTCTCCCAATCCCCCACCAGCGTTGCCAAAAAATCATGG
>DASUNE010000020.1:0-20128 GCA_036277315.1 Sulfuricurvum sp. | reverse complement strand
GTCTCAGTACTTTTGGCTGCGTGCGGTGCGTATGTCGCCAAGCACGGTAATCGTTCTATCACTTCTCAATCAGGCAGTGCCGATGTGTTGGAGTATTTGGGTGTCAAGCTGGAGATGAGTTTGGAAAACAGCGCACGCCTTCTCGAAGAGACTGGGTTTACTTTTTTGTTTGCGCAATATCACCATCCCGCCATGAAATTTATAATGCCCATCCGTCGCAGTATCCCTGAAAAAACGATTTTTAATATTCTTGGACCTCTGACCAATCCCGTTGGATTGTCAAAAATTCTTTTGGGTGTTTTTGACGAAGTGTTTGTCCCTAAGATGGCAGAAGCCGCACGCGAACTTGGTATGGAGTCCGCTATCGTGGTGAGTTCGCGTGAAAAAATGGATGAAGTGAGTATCAGCGATATTACCTATGCAGCTCAATTGAAGCAAGGAAAAATAAATTATTTTGAAATTGATCCTGAATCATTAGGGATTAAAAAAGCCCCATTGGAAGCAATTTTGGGTGGGGATAAAGTAAAAAATGCCGCTATTTTTAGAGATGTACTTAATAATCGCTCAACCGATGCGCAACGGGATATGGTGCTGATCAATACGGCGTATGCTTTGATCGCAGATGGTGCAGCCCGTGATGTCCAAGAGGGGCTTGAGATTGCGCGTGATGGTTTGCTTAGTGGAAAAGCATCCCAAAAGCTTGATCAAATCATTTCTATAAGCTCAAAACTGTGATGCATTTAACACTGGATCAACTCCCGCAGCTGTCCCAAAAGATTATCGATCTTCTGCCATCGGGAGGTGTCGTTATTTTACAAGGGGACCTCTCCAGCGGGAAGACAACCTTTACCCAATCCTTTGCAAAGGATTTGGGACTCAATGAGGTGGTAACATCTCCAACGTTTTCACTTCAGCAAAACTACGGTGATCGGCTATTTCATTACGATGTCTACAACTACGGTTTTGATAAATTTATGGCGTTAGGAATGATGGAAGAGCTAGAACGTCCAGGATATCATTTGATTGAATGGGGGGATGATTCATTGATCAATTTTTTGAAAAAAGCCGGATTTGAGACGGTTGTTGTCAAAATCACCCAAGAAAACGATACTATGAGATGTTATGAGGTAAACCATGGATAATCAGATACACACATTAAAAATAGACCATTTGGTCAAGACAATCAAAAAACATGAAATCGTCCGCGGTATCAGTATGGAGCTTCGTACCGGTGAAGTAGTAGGTCTTTTGGGGCCAAACGGAGCCGGTAAGACCACCACTTTTTACATGATTTGCGGCTTGGTCGAATCCACTTCGGGTCATGTCTATATCGATGGACAAGATGTCTCGACACTCCCTCTCCATAAGCGCTCTCAAATGGGGATCGGTTATCTGCCGCAAGAGGCATCTATTTTTAAAGATCTGAGCGTCGAAGAGAACCTTGTTATCGCGGCAGAAGCGGGGAACCTTAAAGGAGAACTACGGGAACAACGTATTGAAGAGCTTTTGGAGATGTTTAACATCGAACCTATCCGCAGCCGCCGCGGTATCAATCTCAGCGGGGGTGAACGCAGACGTGCCGAGATAGCACGAGCACTGATCAACAAACCTCGCTTTTTACTTTTGGATGAGCCGTTTGCGGGGGTAGACCCTATTGCCGTTATGGACATCCAAAAAGTCATACGTCAACTCGTAGAGTATGGAATAGGGGTACTTATCACGGATCATAACGTACGTGAGACACTAGCCGTATGTGATCGAGCCTATGTTATCAAAAGCGGTGAACTTCTAGCATCCGGTACAAGTGATGAGATCGCTCACAATCCTGATGTTCGTGAACACTATCTGGGCGAATCGTTTAAACTCTAAACTATGGCAACACTGCGGGTAAAAACATCGGTTGACGTTAAGAACAAACTCTCTAATACCCTGCGTAATTGGCTTCCCATTCTTCATTCGAGCTTGAGTGATTTGGGAGAAGCGATGGCTCCATTTGTGGAGAGCAATCCTCTTATTGACGTCAAATCGGGTTTTGAAGAGTCGTTTGAGTTACGAATTCCCCGTAAAATTCAGTATGGGTACGTTCAAAATTCTCATTCGCAAGCCATTGAAGCCCTTACCGTACAGCGTAAAAGTCTTTATGATGTGTTGGACGAGCAATGCGAAGCGCCATTATTTCCTACACCGCTGTCTCAAGCAGTAGCACGTCATGTTTGTGAAAATCTCGATGAAGGCGGTTATTATGAGGGTGATGATGAAGCATTTTGTAATGCACACACTATCACACTCGAACAATTTGAGCAAATTCGTAATCGCTTTCGTCATATCGAGCCTGTCGGCATCGGTGCACGGAATTTAAGTGAATCCTTTTTATTTCAACTCGAACATGCATCGATCACGGATAAAGCGTATGGATTAGCGGTAGAGATGTGTGAACATTTAGAAGAGTTGAACCGTTTCCACAAAGAAGAATATTTTGGAGAAGCAATGCGGGCAATAGGAAGTTTTAAAAATCCCCCCGCCATTGATTTTCTTGAAGATTCTACCGCCGTTATCCCTGATCTAATGATTTTTGATGATCCTGATGTCGGAATCGAAGTGAAGCTTAACGATGCCTATTATCCTTCAATCACTATCGATACGAGTTACGGAATTGACCATGCCTTCATTTCTCAAAAATTCAAAGAGGCAAAAAGTTTAGTCGATGCATTGGAAATGCGCAAGGCGACTCTCTATAAAGTAGGACTCATGATTGTCGAATATCAGTACGAATTTTTTACGGGTGGAGCCATCAAGCCCCTAACCCTCAAAATGCTTGCCGATGAGTTTGGACACAATCCCTCAACGATTTCTCGTGCCATTGCCAATAAATACATCGCCTGTGATCGTGGAGTCTATGCGATGAAAGAGTTTTTTACGACGGCTATTGATGAGGATACGTCCAATGCCACCATCAAAGATTATGTGAGCGAGTGCGTGAAAAACGAGTCTCACAAAAAGCCTCTAAGCGATATGAAATTGCTCGAAATGGTTCAATCAAAGTTTAATATCACCATGGTTCGGCGAACCATCGCAAAATATCGTTCACAAGCCAATATCGCAGGTTCAAGTGAGCGTAAAAAACTCTATCAGCTAGGACGATGAAACAATTAAAACAGCGACTGGATACGGAGGTGGCCCTTCGTAATTGCAGGGAAGAATTGTCGTTGGAAAAACCCGATCCGCTTATGATCGCACGAGAATACGGTGATGAATGCAATGCATTGACCTGTGCCGTATTCGCCTATGGGAATGTACGGGCTATTGTCGGTTTTTTACAATCATTGGGGCCTGATCTCATTGATCTTGATGAAGTGTCGATTCGACTGGCGGTTGAGGGGAGATACTACCGCTTTCAAAGCAATGAAGACATCGTTCAATGGTTTATTACTTTGAAGGCCTTGAAGTGTATGGGAGGCGCAGAAAAAGCTTTTGCACATGGATATACCCAAGGAGGAGTCCTGGAGGGGCTTAATACCCTTATTGAAACGCTCTATGCTTTGAATCCCTATCGCTCCAAAGGATACACCTTTCTCATAGGCAAACCCATTGGAAAAAATGGAAATGCTTCGGCGATGAAACGATGGATGATGTATCTGCGATGGATGGTACGCGCCGATGCTTTGGATATGGGATTGTGGAGCATTATGCCGCCAAGTGAACTCATTATGCCTCTGGATACTCATACGTTTAATGTATCCAAAAGATTAGGACTATTGATCCGTAGCCAGTGTGATTTAAAAGCCGCATTGGAATTAACACAAGCCTTGAAAAAGTTTGATCCCAGTGACCCGATAAAGTACGATTTTGCCCTTTATCGGCTTGGACAAGAAGGGATAGTTTAAGGCACATTGAATCTGTGGTACAATCACGCCAATTATTATGGAGTTCGAATGGAATGAAGAAAATTTTAATCGTTAGTGATGGAGTTGTCGGTCACCATTTTATTGAACGAATCATTGGGACTTATACCACAGAAAATGTTTATTATGTCGTACATAGCAAAAGTGATGAAGGGTATGAAAGATACAATCAGGCCCGCTTTAAATTTTTCAATTTTGATCCAACCAGTTACTACAAAATTTCCTCTATCTTAAAAGTTGACTTCACACAAGCTATTTTGGCGATGGAAAACCAACTTGAATTAGAACAAACCATCAAAAATATCCGTTTATTAAAGCCAAACATACGTATCATCGCATTGGATTTATGGAACTCTCAAAGTCCAGATGATGGAATTGAGTGGATCAATATGCGTCAAATATTGGCCCTTAATCTCATCGATCATCTCCCTAATATTCCCGTTTTGGCCCAAAATATTGGTTTGGGAAACGGTGAGATCATGGAAGTGCTTGTCCCTTTTGGCAGTTCATTTGTCTATCGGCATATTGGTACCATCGAGCAAAATAATTGGAAAATAGCCGCAATATATCGCAATCGCCAATTAATTATCCCCTCCGATCAAAAGATGATTCAACCCAATGACATATTGGTTCTCGTGGGAGAACCCAATGTTTTAAAATCCGTTTATCGTGCTATCAAGCGTGAACTTGGGCAGTTTCCGGCACCTTTTGGAAGCAAGCTGTATTTGTACATTGACATGGCATATGAAAAGCCAAAAACGATTTCGGAACTCGTTCGACGAAGTGTTTACATTCAAAAAAAATTAAAAAAACCACTCTTGATCAAGGTTGTCAATCCGGGAAATATAGATCACTTAAGACAGATCAAATCGTATCGCAGCGATGCGGTTGAAATAGAAATTGTCTATAGTACCTCGGTTAATGAAGATATTATTCTCAGCGATATTAAAAAACATCATATTGGTCTCTTTCTCGTCTCTCAAAGTATGTTTGAGTGTACGAGTGTCCGTAAAAAGCTGTATCATGGAAATGTTCCGGTGTTAAAGCTGGCGAATCGATCGTTTTCAATGCTGAAACAATGTCTGGTTATTTTAGGTGAGGACAATTATGTTGAGCATATTTCGACCACGATTTTTGATGTTGCGTCGCAGCTGGGATTCAATTTGGAATTGATTGATTATGCCCTTGAAGAAAGAGAACATTGTATTCAAACCATTGAAAATTTCAATAACCTTTCAACCATCTTTTCCAAATCCATTCGTGTTGTCAAAGCAGAAGATAATCCGATACGGTTTTTGCGAGAATATGACAATTTTTTACAATGCCTTCCTTTTACCAAAAAAATGTTTGAAAATCCATTCAAACGCTTTTTTGCCACCGATCCAGAAGTTTTATACCGAAAACTTGACAGTTATCATCAGCTTTTTATTCCCACTCAAATATAATTTAAGCCCATTTCAAGTATCATAGTGAATCTTTCACTATTTATTTTTATAGGCTTTTTATGACCATTAATATAACCCTTGAGCGTATTGTCAATGACTCTTATCCGATCCATATCGGTCCTCTGGAAGAGATTGCTTTTGATGGCAAAGTCGCTATTTTGACGAATCCAAAAGTTGCCGGCTTACATCTGAAGACCCTTTTATCAAAATTGAGTGCCAAAGAAGTGTACATTATCACGGTTGCGGATGGCGAACGCTACAAAAATCTCGAGACCATAGAATTTATTTTGGATCGGATGTTCGATCATCGTTTAAACCGCAAATCACTCTTGATCGCCTTTGGTGGAGGGGTGATCGGCGATATGGGCGGCTTTGCTGCAAGTGTATACAACCGAGGTATTGACTTCATCCAGATACCTACCACATTGCTTTCGCAAGTAGATGCCAGTGTCGGTGGAAAAACCGGGATCAACAATCGCTTTGGGAAAAACCTCATCGGCGCATTTAATCAGCCTCGTGCGGTACATATCGATCCCAGCTTTTTAGAGACGCTTCCTGCGAGAGAATTTGCTGCAGGTGTGGCAGAGATTGTCAAAATGGCGGTTACGTTTAACCAAGAGTTTTTCCAATGGCTTGAAAAAAATGATCTACGCGAAGGAAACAATCTTCTGAGTGCAATATCCAAAGCAGTTGAAACCAAGGCCAGAGTTGTCGAATCAGATGAAAAAGAGCAGGGTTTACGTGCAGCACTCAATTACGGGCATACTTTTGGGCATGTGATCGAAAATGAAACCCGCTATGAAACGTATTTGCATGGAGAAAGTGTTGCAATAGGTATGGTCATGGCAAATCAACTTGCGTGTGAACTGGGACTTATAAGCACAGAAGAGGTGTCACGAATTCAAGCGGTTTTGGCGCGTTATGACTTACCGCTTACGTATGAAATCAGTGATGTTGAACAATTTTATCAAGCTTTCTTTTTGGATAAAAAAAGTTCGGACAGCGCTATAATGTTTATTCTTCCACAATCAATCGGAAACGTTACCATGATCGACACTGTCGATTCCGATACCGTTAAATCCATTTTAAGACGATTTCAAAAATGAGAACACCTTTTTCTTTTAAGCCTTTCATCGCGTTGTTTTTTCTAGTAACGCTCTCTTTGCATGCAGCCACTAAAGAAGAGACAAAAGATTCCGTATCCACGGAAAATGAAACAAATATTGAGCTTAAAGTTGCTGAGCTTGAAAAACTCCAAAAAGACCTCGCAAAAGAAAACAGTGTTTGGATTAAAAGTTATGATTCGTACACCGCTTATCGAGATGTTCGTAAAAGTTTGCGTGAAGTCAAGTGGCGTATTAACGAATTACAAGAAAGACGTTCGAGTGCTGAGCGGAAATTAGAACTCGAAGCATTGCAGGCAAAAGAGAGAATCTTAACGGATCAGGTCAATCTTCTTCAAGCACAAGGCGGTTCTCCATTTGTAGCGCTTCTAAAACCGGATGAAGCTGGAGAGCCACCTGCTATCACGAATCCTCTTGGGATTATTGTGGGCCTCTCCTATATCAAGCGACAAAATAGCCAGTTTCAAGATTACACGCTCCGTTCAGAAGATCTGCAAGATATTATTAGCAATCTTGAACAACAAGTCGATGTCTACAAAGAGCTTACGCATCTCGATCCTAAAGAGCAGAAATATTGGTCAGGTCTTAACAATGCACTTTTGAGGGTTGAAAAATTTAAACTGGCATTGGATACGTTAAGCGTAACGACACGAGTCTATGAAAAACGTCTTGAGTCATCGGAAGCGAAAATCAACAAAGAGATTAAGGATCAATTCTACAAGCTTTTTACTCTTTTTGTGGTCGTTGTTATTTTATTGCTGATCTCATTTTTGATAAAGCGTGCCGTCAAGCACTATGTTGTGGACAATGAACGTTTCTATATGGTCAACAAAATCATTACTCTCATCAGTGTCTCTCTTATTACCATTGTGATGATTTTTAGTTACATCGATAATGTTGGCTATTTTGCGACGGTTCTGGGATTTGCATCGGCAGGTTTGGCGATTGCGATGCGTGATTGGTTTATGTCGCTGTTTGGATGGGTTGTTATTTTTGTGGGCGGTTCCATTCACGTAGGGGACAGGGTTCGATTTGTCAAAGAGGGGATTGAATACGTCGGTGATGTTTTGGATATATCTCCTTTGCGCATAACCCTTATGGAAGATGTGACGCTGACAACGATTGAGACCAATCGCAGGGCGGGGCGTATTATTTTTGTCCCCAATAACTACATCTTTACCTCGATGATTGCGAACTATTCTCATGCTTCCCTCAAAACGGTTTGGGACGGCATCGATATTATGATTACTTTTGATTCCAATCACAAAAAAGCGGTCCATATTGTCAAAGAAATTTGCCGTAAATACTCCAAAGGCTACACGGAAATTACCCGTAAGCAGATCAATAAGCTTCGAGATCGCTACAGTTTGAAAAGTACCAATGTCGAGCCACGTGTTTTTACGTTTATCGAATCAAATGGAATCAAAGTAAGCGGTTGGTATCTGACCAATGCATACGCTACCTTGACGCTACGAAGTACGATTTCAGGAGATATCGTCGATGCGTTCAATGCAGAGCCTGATATTACGATTGCCTATCCGACTCAGACCTTTTATACGGCACCCATCCCACCAAAATCATTGCCGAATGGGGATGAATCATGAAGCCAAAAGTCTATTTTAAAACGTTTGGCTGCCGTACCAATGTTTTTGATTCCCAAGTGATGATGAGCGGTCTTCAAGATTATGAAGTAACGGAAGATGAAAACGAGGCACACATTGTCGTGGTCAACTCCTGCACCGTCACCAATGGAGCCGATGTCAGTGTCCGAGGATACATCAACAGCATCGAAAAACAAGGTAAAAAGCTTTTTTTGACCGGATGCGGAGCGCATACCAAAGGGGAAAGTCTTTTTGGCGCAGGAAAAGTACACGGTGTATTTGGACAATCTGAAAAGATGAAAATCAATACCCTTCTTTCCAGTGAGAGCCGTTTTTATGAAATCGGTGATCTGAACTACATTGATGATGCGATCGTCGATGAGTTTATCGGAAAATCAAGAGCTTTTATTAAAATCCAAGAGGGCTGCAATTTTCGCTGCAGCTACTGTATTATCCCCTTCGTGCGGGGTGATTCACGCAACATGGATGAAACAAAGATCCTTGAACAGGTTTCACGACTTGCCGGTAACGGTTTTGGCGAATTTGTCCTTACGGGAACCAATGTAGGGAGCTATGGGCAAGGAGAGGGGCGTAATATCGCTGCTTTGATGCAGAAAATGTCCCTCATCCGAGGGGTTCGCCGAATTAGAGTAGGAAGCTTGGAACCCATACAAGTCAATGAATCCTTTCGTGAGATTTTAGACGAACCGTGGCTGGAGCGTCATTTGCACATTGCCATTCAACACAGTTCTAATGAGATGCTTCGTTTGATGAATCGACGCAATCGACACGAAAGTGATGTCGAACTTTTTGGGATGCTTCATGCAAAAGGATTTGCCTTGGGAACCGATTTCATCGTAGGCCATCCGGGAGAAAGCGATGTTCTTTGGGAAGAAGCGATGAAAAATATTCGTCAATTGCATTTGACACACATTCACCCTTTTACCTATTCCAAACGGGATGGAACACCAAGCGCAACCATGAAACCTGAGGTTAATGGAAGCGTATCCAGTATTCGCATGACGCAATTAAATGAGATCATAGCGCTTAACAACCTCGAATTCCGCCGTAATATCAGTGTGCCGCTAGAGGTACTCATTGAATCAAGCAAGGATGGTATCTACACAGGACTGGATCAATTTTTCAATAAAATTTACGTTAAAAGTGATGAAGACTTAACTGGAAATTGGATTGATATTGATAAATATGAGGTAGAAAATGAACATAACACAGCTCAATTTTAATCGTAATCAACTTATCCTATTAGCATCCGGTGCAATGATCCTCGCATTACTCCTTTATGCACTTTTACGCGATAGCAGTGAACTTGTCTCCCGTAATGATGCCACACGTATCATTGAAACGAATCAGGTAGAAAAAGCTGTTTTAGACGGAGGCTATTTTTATCTTTTTACTGAAAAAGAGGGTGTCGTTAAAATTGCTTCCACACAGCTACCGCTTGAATTAACCTCACATTTAAAGATAGAAGAAAAAAAATCGAATGGCTGGATTTGGTTTGTGCTGGTACTTTCCATGGTCCTAGGGGCTATTGGCTGGGTCTATAACACGAGACGCATTGATAAAGTTGTGTTTGAAGAGAGTGCACATCAGGCACCTGCAAAATCTTCAGAGAGTGATGTTTCGACTCAAAATTCCCCACTGCCTGTCAAATCGACTGTACGATTTAGCGATATTGGGGGAATCGGTGACGTTAAAGAAGAGCTCGAAGAGATCATCGATTTCTTGCGCAATCCCAAGCGTTATTACAGTTTTGGTGCTCGAATGCCTCGTGGGGTGTTATTGGTAGGACCTCCGGGTGTTGGTAAGACAATGATAGCCAAAGCGGTTGCGGCAGAAGCAGATGTCCCTTTTTTCTATCAAAGCGGTGCTTCGTTTGTCCAGATTTATGTTGGGATGGGTGCTAAGAGGGTTCATGAACTCTTTGCTGCGGCCAAGAAAAATGCCCCCTCCATTATTTTTATCGATGAGATTGATGCCGTAGGAAAAAAACGTGGCGGTGAGCGCAATGACGAGCGGGAGGGGACCCTTAATCAGCTTTTAACCGAAATGGACGGCTTTGAGGACACCAGCGGTATTGTGGTCATTGCTGCTACCAATAACATTGAAGTGATGGACAATGCATTATTGCGTGCAGGACGATTTGATCGCCGTATTTTTGTTGAACTTCCCACTGCCACAGAGCGTTCTTTGATCTTAGAAAAATATCTGCAACACATTCCTCATGACCTTAATATGAACGATATTGCCAAAATGACCGTTGGATTCAATGGTGCCTCACTGGCTGCTTTGGTGAATGAAGCGGCACTCTTGTGTTTGCGAAACAGAGAGTTTCAAGTCAAACAAGAACATTTTTTAGCCGTCAAAGACAAGGTGATGCTAGGAAAAAAACGGCTTGCGATGCTCAGTGAAAAACAGCGTCATCATCAAGCCCGCTATCAAGCAGGAAAAGTCTTTGCAGCAACGTGGTTTGATTTACCGTATGAAAAAATCACTTTGAGCAATGACACCATAACCCCTCCGGTATCCGAACCCCTTTTGAAGCATGAGATAGAAGAACATGTTTTGATCCATCTAGCAGGACTGGTTGCATGCGAACTTCGTTTTGGAGAACATGCGTCTAATGCGTCTCATGATTTGGTCGTAGCCAGAGATCTTGTAGAGGCAATGATCAATGAATACGGGATGGGAACATCATTGATCCCTCATCGTGATGATGTATCTGCTTTGATGACCAGATTATATGAGGAGTGTCGTATGCTCTTAGAAAAATATGAAAAAAATATTGATAAACTTGAAGATATTTTGAGTGAATACGAGTCCATATCCAAAGCACTTGCACGAGAGACAATGAATGATATTCTATAGTGGTTTTTCACTGACAAATGAGGCTCATTTTTTTGAGAAATTTTTAGAAAAAAGTGATTACACCGTCGCTGGATTTAGCTACGGTGCCATTAAAGCAGTGGTATATGCCATTGCATCAAAAAAGAGAATCGATACCTTGCAGCTTTTCTCCCCCGCTTTTTTTCAAACCAAAAAAGAGTCCTTCAAACGGCTTCAACTTGCCGCTTTTAGTAATGCACCAGATGGTTATTTGGAACGTTTTATCCAAGGGTGCTTTGCTCCTTGTCCCGTGCAGGATACCGAGGTAAAAAGAGGAACGATTGAAGAGCTTGATGAACTGCTGCACTATGTTTGGGATGAAAGTTTGGTCCGTTCTATCGCAGCTAAAGGAATCCGGATTGAAGTGTATTTAGGACTAGAAGATAAAATTATTGATGCCCAAGCGGCACGTGAATTTTTTCTCCCCTTTGCTACCGTAACATCCATACGGCAAGGAAATCATTTTTTACAGGAATGTGTATAAAAAAAGCACACAAGTGTGCGTGGGCTTTGTGCCGAGCGAAACTCAGTGTTAGCGTAGCCAATCGGGATGTATTCCGATGGCGTATTCAAATTTAGATAAAACCATTTTTTACAGGAGTGTCAATGATTAAAATAGGGGTTATTACCGCATCGGATCGTGCCAGTGCAGGGATATATGAGGATATTTCAGGCGTAGCCATCCAAGATACCATGAAGGATTATCTAAAATCGGAACATGAGATTGTGTACCGTTGTATTCCGGATGTGCAAAGTACAATAGAAGCAACCATGATAGAGTTGTGCGATACGCAAGGGTGCTGTTTGGTCGTTACCACTGGCGGAACCGGTCCGGCATTACGTGATGTCACACCCGAAGCCACTGAAAAGGTCTGTGAAAAGATGATGCCTGGATTTGGAGAGCTCATGCGTCAAGTAAGCCTCAAATATGTCCCGACAGCGATTTTGTCCCGTCAAACAGCGGGAATTCGAGGGTCTAGTCTCATTATCAATCTTCCGGGAAAACCAAAATCAATCCGGGAATGTTTGGATGCAGTATTTCCAGCGGTTCCTTACTGCATTGATTTGATTGGCGGAGATTATTTGGAGTGCAATGAAGAAGTTATTAAAGCGTTTCGACCGAAACAATAAGTCGGGGCTTTAAAACTCTTTCAACACTTCTTGGCTATAATCCCCCTAATTAATCATATATCATAGGATACTTTAAATGCAAAAAATTGAAGGGAAGGTCTGGAATTTCGGTAAAGATATCGATACCGACCTGATTATCGCTGCTCGTTACCTTAATACCTCTAATCCGCAAGAACTCGCAAAGCACGTTATGGAAGATGCTGATCCTACGTTTGTGAGCAAAATGTCTCCGGGTGATATTATTGTCGCGGATGAGAATTTTGGATGCGGATCCTCTCGTGAACACGCACCTATCGCACTTAAAGCAGCGGGTGTTGCTGCCATTATAGCGCCAACGTTTGCCCGTATTTTTTACCGCAATGCCTTTAATATGGGATTACCTATTTTTGAGCTTCCGGAGAGTTTGGAAATCAAAGAGGGCGAATCGGTCAGCATTGACATGGATGCCGGAACAATCACCAATACGACGAATGGAAAAGTTTACAATTTTATCCCTATCCCACCGTTCATGCAAGAGCTTATTAGCGCAGGCGGTTTAATGAATTTCGCGGCAGCAGAAATAGCTTCAAAAGGAAACTGATTTATGAAAAAATACAATATTGCCCTGATCAAAGGGGATGGAATCGGTCCTGAGATTATCGATGAAGCGACCAAAGTCCTTGATGCCGTTGCTGCGTGCGAAGATATAGAGTTTAATTATCAAGAAGTATTGATGGGCGGATGTGCCTACGATGAAACCGGCGATCCCCTTCCTCAAGAGACAATCAATGTTTCTTTGATGAGTGATGCCGTACTGTTTGGTGCTATCGGCGGCGAAAAATGGGACAATCTTCCAAGAGAAAAGCGTCCTGAGAGCGGATTGCTCCGTTTTCGTAAAGAATTAGGGGTTTTTGCCAACCTTCGTCCTGCGAATGTGTATGATGAACTGGTCAATGCCAGCTCCCTTAAGCCTGAGATCGTCAAAGGGGTTGATTTGATGGTCGTGCGTGAGCTTATCGGAGGTATCTATTTTGGTGAACCAAAAGGGCGCGATGAGAACAAGGGGTGGAATACGATGGTGTATACCCGTGATGAAGTCATTCGTATCGCCCATGTCGCATTTAAGATTGCGATGGAACGCTCCAAAAAAGTGTGTTCGGTTGACAAAGCCAACGTATTGGATGTCAGTCAGCTTTGGCGCGAAGTGGTCATCGAAGTAGCGAAAGAGTATCCAGAAGTACAGCTTAGCCACATGTATGTCGATAATGCAGCAATGCAGCTTATCCGGGATCCAAAACAGTTTGATGTCATTTTGACCGGCAATATTTTTGGTGATATTTTGAGTGATGAGGCGAGTATGCTCTCCGGTTCGATTGGTTTACTTCCATCAGCATCCGTCGGTGCAGCTATTGGTGTTTATGAACCGATCCATGGTTCTGCACCGGATATTGCAGGGCAGGGGATTGCAAATCCTATCGCTACAATCGCCAGTGCGGCCATGATGCTACGTTACGCATTGGGTGAAAATGCGGCGGCCGATCGTATTGATTACGGGATCAAACAGGCGTTGGCGCAAGGGTATCGAACACGTGACATTGCGGCATTCGATGCAAAAGAGATTTGTACAACCTCAGAGATGGGTTCAATCATTGCGAATCTCGCGGCGAAATGCAAACTCTAACTTTAGCCAATATCTATGAGCTTCAAGGTCTCAAAGAAGAGGCACTTGAAATCTATAAAGAGATTTTGAAAAAAGATCCTTCAAACGCAGATGCAAAGATTGCAATTCGCAGACTTTCAGGAATGCGAAAAAAGTTTTTAGGTGTAAATAATGAAATGAAGTCCTTTTTTGTCCAAATGGATGAAGAAGCCGAATTTATCCAGTTTGAAAGGTGGTTGTTGCGAGCATGGAATTAAAAGATGTTATTTTATCAACCTTGGCAGAGCTTGAAGAGTTTTCTGTAGAACGGGAAACAGCTACTACAGAGATCACTGCTCCAGATATGATTTCATCGGAAGCGATCGAACCTATTGCAAAACAAGATTTTTTTACTCAAAAAATTGAAGAAAAAATAATGGTACGCGACGATGAGGCAAGGATATTGGATGGAATACGGGAGCGTCTTTTGGTCTTATTTGAAGGTTTTCAATCTCCCAACAATGTTCAAATTGAAGCAAAAGTTGATTTGACTTTAAACTTCTTAGAGTATTTGCTTGCCACTATCGACAGCAGACTTGAAACCATCAAAGAGAAATAATACTCCTATGACAGAACAATATCGAATTTTGATTCAATGCAACGATGAGAAAGGGCTGGTTTACAAAGTATCCAGCATTTTTTTCCATCGAAATTTAAATATTTTATCCAACAACGAGTTTGTGGATAAAACGCACAATAAATTTTTTATGCGCAGTGTCGTAAGCGGTGAAGCCGATATGGACGCGCTCAAAAAGGAATTAGCCGCTGTTTTACCCAACGATGCCCATCTCGATGTTATCGCACCGCGTAAAAAACGCATTGTTTTGATGGCGACTAAAGAGTCTCATGCATTGGGTGACATCTTGATTCGCTACGAAGCGGGTGAACTGGATGCCGAAATACTGGGGGTTGTGTCCAATTATGACTCGCTAGAACCGCTGGTCTCCAAATTTGATATCCCTTTTTATACGGTTTCTCATGAAGGATTGGATCGAGAAACACATGAAGAGAATGTTCTAAATTGCATGAGTCAATTTGGAGAGATTGATTACATTGTTTTGGCGAAATACATGCGTATTCTTACTCCCCGTTTTGTAGAAACGTATAATGATAAAATCATCAACATACACCATTCTTTCCTGCCTGCTTTTGTCGGTGCCAATCCGTACAGGCAAGCATACGAGCGAGGCGTAAAAATCATTGGAGCGACTGCCCATTTCGTTAACAATCATCTGGATGAAGGACCGATCATTTCCCAAGATGTCCTCCATGTCAATCATGCGCAAGGGTGGGAAGACATGCAGCGTTCAGGTCGTGACAGTGAAAAAATCGTTCTCTCAAAAGCCCTTAAGCTTGCGTTGGAAGACCGTATTTTTGTCCATAACAATCGAACGGTAATCTTTTAGTCACTAATGTTATACATTAAAACGAATGCATCCGTTTTAGTGGCAAGGACCAAAGTCCTTTGCAATCCCCAAAACAAGCGAAGCGCTCCCGTAGGGATGTTTCCTTGAAAAGCTACAAAAAACAAGTTTTTTGAGAGTTAAAAGTACGCAAGGTTGTTTATCATGTTTAATATCGTATTAGTAACACCGCAAATTCCTAATAATACAGGAGCTATTGGTCGACTGTGCGTTAATACGGGTTCTTCACTGCATCTGATAAAACCACTTGGCTTTGATATTGACGAAAAAGCAGTTCGACGAGCAGGATTGGATTACTGGCATAAATTGGATCTACATGTATGGGAGAGCATCGAAGATTTTTTTGCTCACCACCCCTTAACGGACCGTTTTTTCTTTGCAACGACAAAAACGACCCGTCCCTATTTCTCTCATACGTTTCAAAGCGGGGATTATCTTTTTTTTGGCAGTGAAACATCAGGAATTCCATCGGCTATTCTTGAAAACTCTCCGACTCAATGCATGACAATCCCCATGACCAAAGAAGGACGAAGTCTTAATCTGGCCATCAGTACGGGAATAATCTTGTATGAAGCAATCAAGCAAAACTTTGATGCCTATCAAGAGGGGATGTGATGTGGTTGCAAATCCTTGACGCATTCATCATTGTATTGTTTGTACTATTTCTGCTTTATATTTTTCGAGGCTATCATTTATCCAAGCGTGAAAATCCGTAAAGCAATAATAGAGTCGATTGAAATTAAAATATTTTTGAAGCCCATTCTTCCATTTTTGTCTCAAAACGGTTCATAAATCCATTTGCTTTTACAATTACTTTTGACATTGAGTACTCCTGGGAATTATTTTATTGACAAATAGTAGGATATTTTAAAATAATCAATTAAAAATATTGCAAATTGACATATTATTTACAAATATATGGCATAATGTTTTAATAAAGTGTGGAGGTCCCTTATTATGAAATGTTTTTTTGATATTGTTGAAACCATTAAAGATGTTATATCTGGCGAATTTGCCGATAAGAAGGTTTTTGATAAAGATGTCGCTCAATTACTCAACATCTCACAGATGAATTTTGCTACGATGAAAAAGCGTAATAAAATACCGTTTAATGAGTTGTTGGATTTTTGCGCGAAACGATCCATTGCAATCAATTGGCTTTTGTACAATCAATCTCCCGAAAGTTTAATAGAACCAACGAATCGATTTTACATGGTTCGATATTTTTCATCGGTCAGTGCTTCCGCAGGTGGCGGCTCTCTTAATGATGAGCTTGAGAGTGAACCGTTAATGATTGGTGAAAACTTTGTCGCTTCACTAGGCGGAGAGAGAGAATTACGTCATATTGAGGCCATTAATGTTTCAGGTGATTCCATGGAACCTTCGTTTAGCTACAACGACATTGTTTTTATAAACCGCTCTAAAACGGATGTAGGACGAGGGGGGATTTTCACAATACGAACGGAGCATGGATTGTTTATCAAGCGTGTGCAAGTAAGAATTGATGGCAAACTGGATATTATTTCGGACAATAAAGATTACCCTATTTCAATCGCTGCACGGAATGAAGTAGAAGTTATCGGTCGTGTTGTCGGACGCTTTGGCAGTATAGATTAATAAGGGATTTGGTACGTATGGTTTTTAAGATTTGTACGATTTTTATCGTGATTGCTTTCAGTGGATGCAGTGGCTCAAAGTCTCCAAAAATAACACAAATCCCACTTGCTTCACCCCCTCCATTGATTTGTAAAGATGACAATAGTTCTCTTGTTTTAGATGAACAAGTATTGGCACAAGAGATGGAAAATGAATTTCCCATGTATGGTAAAAGAGTCAATGATCTCGAAAAATTTCCTCAGGATATCTCTGTTTATGTTAATAAAAATGCAAACAATCAAGAAAAAATTTACGATATTCAAAAACAATTTGAAGGGCACTATTATCGTCCATGGTCTTATACGGTTGCCCCGATTTGTGCCAAGGAAGCTGCATGGCCTATCGGAGCATTTAAAGGAGGATATGGGAGTAATCTGAGGCCTCATGATCCATCATGGTTTCGTGAAATGGAAATTCAAAGCAATTTTACTGCATTTTCCACCATTAATAAAAGTGCGATCACAACAAGATGGTTGAATCTTCGGGTTTTGCCGACGATAAAGCCTCTCTATAAAAATCCGGCCAGACCAGGAGACGGATACCCTTTTGATCTGTTGCAAAACAGCAGTGTGGCGTTTAATGAGCCTATATTTCTTTCTCATTACTCTTTGGATGGAGCTTGGGCTTATATTTTTACCAACAACGCATCCGGATGGGTAGAATCCAATGCAATAGCAGTCCTATCCCTTGAGCAGACAGAGTTTTTGAAAAAGAAGGATAAACTTTTTATTACCCAAGACAAGATCCCTTTAAAAGATAACAACAACCAATTTGTATCGTATTCACGCATTGGTATGGTCCTCTCTTACAGTGGCGAAACAGCAGAAGAATACAAAGCCTTTAGTGTCGATAACAGCGGACAAATAAACGAGCTGCGTATCCCCAAAGATTCGGCTCATATCGGTATTCGATTTATCAGTAAAGAGGAGTTGAGCAAATTAGGGAATCATTTATTACGTAATACCTATGGGTGGGGCGGTATGTTTGAAGAGCGTGATTGTTCTTCTATGATTCGCGATTATCTCACCCCTTTTGGCGTTTGGTTACCTCGAAATTCGGCGCAGCAGGCAAAAAAAGGGGAAGTAATTTATTTCAATGATTTAAACAACACTCAAAAAATCACACTGATTAAGGAAAAAGGGGTCCCTTTCGAAACCATCTTGTATAAAAAAGGGCATGTTCTTTTGTATGTCGGTACGTATGACGATAACGTGATGGTTATGCACAATATCTGGGGAGTTCGAACAAAAGACAAAGAGGGGATAAAAGGGAGAGTGGTGATCGGAAAAGCGGTTATCAGTACGTTGGAACTTGGAATCGAAGTAGAGGATTTTGATCCTAGCAATATGCTTTTGAGCACGCTCTCCAGCATGAATATTTTTACAAAACCTTCAACGTCATTCGTTCAGAAAAAAAGCGAAAAGAAACTCTCTAAGCTTTAATATCCAGAAGCGATCCCATCATATCATTTTGTGCTCGAATGGCGACCACATTGGCTTCCGTTACTTTTTCGATGGAGATCTGATCGGTGATCTCTTTGGTCAGATTGGTTTGAGACTTTTCACTTTTGTTGTCAGCAGCACGTGATGTTACAGCCTGAGTAGAATTTTTGCTACCCTCTTGTATTGTAGTGTTTTGAGGAACAAATCCATCCGTATTTACATTGGCTACATTATTGGCATTATTATTCATAAACGTCTGATTCGACATAATAGAAGAAACATTTGAGCTTATCATAAAAAGCTCCTTATTGATTGAAATATGAAAAGTATAGGACGAGCCACCTTAATCAATGGCTCTATTCGATAGATTAATGATTAATGCAAATCTGCATTTAGTTTTACTTCACGAGTGGAGCGACGAGCTATGAGTGCGCCATTTTGTGAATCTTGACGGAAATGCACTCCATTGAGTCCTGAAAGTTCAGAGCCTTTGAAGACCGTTGCTTCCTTAATGGATGTATTTGGGTTTGCTGCACGGATCAAAGAAAGTTGATCGGATGCGATAAGAACTTTCGTCCCCGCTAAAATCGCGATTCCTGCATCGATAATACATCCATCACCCAAGGGGATCCCGCACACACTGTTAGCACCTAGAAGTGAGTTTTTGCCGATTGAAATAGGATTGCCATCGGTTCCGCTTAATACTCCAAGAATGGATGCCCCCCCGCCGACATCCGAGCCATCCCCAACAATGGCTGAACTGGATATACGACCTTCAACCATACTGACACCCGTAGTTCCTGCGTTGAAATTAACGTAGCTTGCACCTGGCATGATCGTTGTCCCCGCGTGAAGCTGTGCACCAAAACGAACTTTTGAGTCATCAAGAACGCGCGTATTATTCGCCGGTATGATGTGCTGAAGATAGCGTGGGAATTTATCGACAAAATCGATTTTTGGGTATTCGTTGGCAAATTTAAGTTCAATCTCATTTTCACGAAGCCATTCAAGTTCGATAGGTTGCCCATTTGACCATGCCACATTGTGCAGTGCTCCAAATGCGCCGTTTAGATTAAGAGAGCGAAGAGGTGCTTTGGATGAGGACAGAGCATACAGTTTTAGATAGGTTCCTTCAACACTCTTGCAAGCGCTATCATTAAATAAAATCACGAGACGAAATTCACCCTCACGCATTCCATTCTCTTTGATCTGATTGTAGAGTGCTGAAATGACTTGGATATTTTTATGAGCATCTCCGTACGCTTCATCTGCATAGGGGGTGAAGGCGTTTAAGCACCCCTCCAAAAATTTTATTGATACGGGGATAATAGCCTCATCTGCCGTGAAATCAATTTCAAAGCCCAACTCTTGTGCATTTTTGATAAAAATAGCAGCGCTGCCGAAATTCTCATTCCAGTTGATATGGGGATAGGTTGCCTGAAGGATCTTATCGCTGTCAAGTTGCCCAAAATCAACACGGCAGATTCCAAATGCAAGAGGGTTTTTATATCCTTGAGCGTTTTGTATGTCAGCTACGCACTCTTTAAAGGCACTTTCGGTTTCTATTGTGTTCATTAAGACTCTCTTGTTTAAAATTTAATTCCGAATTTTAGCATAACTCTCTACGTGTGGGTTGAAGATGACGTGTTATACTTAGGTATATTATTTTTATGGATGAATTATGGAACAATGGATTGAACTTTTAAAAGCAAACAATTATTTGGGAATCAAGCAGTATTTGAAAAATGGCGGAAATCCAAATGAGACAGAGGAAAATGGCGAATCGGTTCTTTGTTTTGCCATGCGTTACCATTGTGATAA
>DASUNE010000019.1:0-25146 GCA_036277315.1 Sulfuricurvum sp. | reverse complement strand
CGGCTTAAAAGTGGGGAAAATCTCTTTGCCAATCCGCGCAATGCGGCGGCGGGGAGTTTGAGACAGCTCGATACGCGTATCACGGCCTCTCGACGGTTGGTTTTTATGCCGTATGGGATAGGCGCGAATACACTGGACATTGCGAATCTGAGTGAACGGATGGAGTGGGTGTATGCGTTGGGATTCCGTAACCCTCACATGACCCATATATGTGTCAGTGCGGATGAGATCGAGACGTTTTATCATGAGATGCGTGTTGCGCGGGATAATTTTGCGATGCTGTTGGACGGGATGGTGATCAAAGTCGATTCGATCGCGGTACAAGACGAGCTGGGCTATACCGTCAAAAATCCCCGTTGGGCGGCCGCGTATAAATTTCCCGCCATCGAAAAACTCACGACACTCAAAGAGGTGATCTACCAAGTAGGGCGAAGCGGTGTTGTGACCCCAGTGGCTATCGTCGAGCCCGTAGATATCGAGGGGGTCACGGTAGAGCGCTCTACGTTACACAATTTTGATGAGATAGCCCGAAAAGATATCCGCATTGGGGATAAAGTCATCATCTTGCGCAGTGGGGATGTTATTCCTAAAATCGTGAAGGTCATCACGGCAGAGCGCGATGGAAGTGAGACGGTGATTGATAGACCTTCTCATTGTCCCGTGTGTAACAGTGAATTGTTGGACGAGGGGGCATTGATCAAATGCCAAAATCTTGATTGCGAAGCGAGAGTGGTGAACTCGATTATCTATTTTGCCTCCAAACCGTGTCTTAATATCGACGGATTAGGGGATAAAATTGTTTTAGCTTTGCACGAAGCGGGATTGGTAAAAGAGTTGATCGATCTTTTCAGTTTGACACTCGAACAGCTTTTGAGTTTGGAAGGGTTCAAAGAAAAAAAGAGCCAAAACCTTTTGGACGCGATACAAGCGGCACGCGGATGTGAGTGCTGGCGCTTTATCAATGCTTTGGGGATCGAACACATCGGTGAAGTCGCTTCCAAAACGTTGTGCTCCGCTTTTGGGACCGCATTTGATCGTGCGCAGCGCGAGGAGATCTTGGCACTGGAGGGATTCGGGGGTGAGATGGTCGAATCGGTGCTCGAATTTGTTCGTGTCAACGGTGCGAAGATCGATGCTCTACGAGAGGCACTCTCACCGATTGAACCGATAAAAAGAGTGGCCGTGGATAACCCGTTCAAAGACAAAACGGTGGTGGTAACGGGGGCTATGAGTGTTCCCAGAGATGTTATCAAAGATATATTGGAAAACTTGGGGGCAAAAGTCGCTTCATCGGTGTCGAAAAAGACTCATTTTGTCATTTACGGCGAAGATGCGGGGAGCAAATACGATAAAGCGGTGGAGCTGGGCGTGCCATTGCTCACCGAAAGTGAATTTCGGGAGAAAATTTCTGCCTCGTAGAGGCAAGCTTTAGTGCCATAGCGGCTAGCGCAGAGGAAGGGGCTTTTGCTCCTTTCTCGTTAAAAATTATCTCTAACGTCGCTTTCCGATAGCACTCCGTCGGCGCAAGGGGAGAGTGTAGAGGGTAAAAATAGCCTTTTTGATTAAATAGGCGAGATACCCTTTGACTTTAATTCCTCCTGGGAGAAGTCCCGCACCGTATTCACCGCCTAGGGCGATCATCACCCCTTGATTTTTAAAACGAAACGGCTGTTTTTGTTTCCCTTTTAGGGAGGATAGGATGTTTCGTGCTGCGTGTTCACCGCCACGCTCCGCCAGCTGTGCGGTAGGGGGGATGAATTTTCCCTCTGCGTTTAACGCTTGGGTGATGTCGCCGATCGCGTAAATGTTCTCATGCGTCGGAATGTTTAGATTTTCATCGACAATCAAATGCCCTTTGTTATTTGTTTCAAATCCGAGATATTGGGTGAGTGTCGATGCGGCGATCCCTCCTGTAAAAATCATAAACTCAAAGTGTAAAATTTGGCCGTTATCGAGAAGAATCTCTCGTTCTCGCACTTCGCTGATACGATTGTTGTGCCATACATGAACCCCCAGTTTGATGAGTCTCTCGTAGGCGCTTTTAATCAAAAATGGATCCATACCAAAAAGGATGCTTTCATACGCATCGATGAGGTAAACATCGATGCCGCGGCATCCAAAATTGCCATTTTGGTAAAAAGAATTGGCATACGCCGCCATCTCTGCTGCAATCTCTACCCCTGAAAGCCCCGCACCGCCGATAACGATATTAAAAGGTTTTACCTCACAGCTATGACTTTGGGCTTCGATTCGATCATAGAGTGCTCTTTCAAATTGTTGCTTGAACTCCAACGCAGCGGGGATATTTTTTACCCCATGGGTATAGTTACGCAGTCCGGGGATAAAATCCGGAAAATAGGTTCGGCTTCCGGTTGCAATAATGAGCTGATCGTAGTGTATCGATTCTTCCGACGTTATGATTTGATTGTTGCTGGGATCGATGCCGCTCACCTCTTCACATAAAAAGCGAACCGAAGCAAAGCTTTTGGATAACGAGGGGAGATCGATCATCACATGAGACATATCGACTTTATTGGCAATAAAATCATACACCTCGGCTTGCATATAATGGTAAGGATTTTTATCGATTAGGGTTAAGGTGATATGGGTGTGTTTGGCAAGAGATTCAAGTGCCCGAAGTCCGCCGTATCCGCCGCCGATGATCACTATATGGGTCGATTTCAATGGATTTTCCTGATTTTTTTGCAAATGGTAGCGCAATTTGGATCCATTCACAATTGCTTATGGGTGATAAAAGGTATAATTTTAAATATTTAAAAAAGATTGATAGTAATTGATCTTTAAGTGGTCACCTGGTTTTTGAAGGAAAAGTATGCGTTTAGACAGTTATTTGGTTGAATTGGGATTAGTGGAAAGTCGGAATAAGGCACAGCAGTTGATAAAAGACCACGCAGTAAGTGTGGATGGAAAGATCATTGATAAAACATCGTTTGAAGCAGATGAAACGATGATCGTTACGATGGCGGATAATGCACAGTACGTCAGCCGTTCCGCTATTAAGCTCAAAGGTTTTTTACCGTTTATGCAATGGGATTTGAGCGGGTTGAATGCCCTTGATATCGGCTCCAGTACGGGCGGATTTACGCAGGTTTTATTGGAAGAGGGGATTGCACATGTGACGTGCGTCGATGTTGGAAGCGATCAGCTTCATCCATCATTGCGCAATGATAGCCGAGTGTCTGTTTTTGAAAACACCGATATCCGTAATTTTCTCCCTGAAAAAACGTATGACATGGTGACGTGCGATGTCGCGTTTATCCCCCTTGAACTTATTCTTGAATCGATAGACCGTCTTGCGTCACGTTATATCGTCATTCTTTTTAAACCGCAATTTCAAGTAGGCCGTGAAGTGAAACGGGATAAAAACGGGGTCGTCAAAGACAATAGCGCGATCGGGAAAGCGATGATCCGATTTGAAGATGCATGTGCTCTTTTGGGATGGAAAATGGTTGCCAAAGAGACAGCACACATCGCAGGTAAAGAGGGAAATCAGGAGACGTGCTATGGTTTTGTCAAAGGTTGAAGCAATCGCCATCGGCGGATTTGATGGAATGCACATCGGCCACCAGCACCTTTTTGATGAGTTAGGGGAGCATGGTGCGATCGTGGTCATCGAGACGGGATATGCGAATCTAACTCCCGGAGACGAGCGTGAACACTATACCCACTATCCCATTTTTTATTATTCATTGGATGATATTCGTCACTTGGAGGGGGAAGAATTTGTCGCTATGCTTCAAAAGAAGTTTCCCCACTTGAGAAAAATTGTTGTCGGATACGATTTTCATTTCGGAAAAAATCGCCGCTACTCTCATGCTTCTTTGGGGGAGTTGTTTGGCGGTGAGGTCAAAGTGGTTGAGCAGGTGTGCATCGAGGGGGATTCGGTTCACTCTCACAAAATCCGTGCTAAGCTTCAAATCGGTGATATAAACGGGGCAAACCGTTTTTTAGGACATAACTATCAGATAAAAGGTTCGGTCATCAAAGGGCAGGGGATCGGGAAAACGGATCTCGTCCCCACGATCAATCTGGAATGTCCCGGTTTTTTGCTTCCCGCTGAAGGAGTTTACGCCGCTTTAACACGCATTGACGATGAAGAACATTTTCACCCCTCGGTCGTGTTTATCGGGCATAGAATAACCACGGACGGAAGTTACGCTATCGAGAGCCATATTTTAGGGGAAACGGTTGCATCTTGCAGCAAAGCATCGATCAGCTTTGTGAAATTTTTACGCAAGAATCACAAATTTGAGTCACTTGAAAGCTTGAAAAAAGCGATTGATGATGATATTTTAAACGCAAAACGTGAATTACGTCATTTGAGTTTATAGGAATTTAATCTCAAAAGCGGTAAAATCCGCTCATTAATACCAACCAAAGGAACACACCAAATGGGCGAGTTGTTTACTTTCTTCGGGCTTTTAAGCCACGATCACTCTTTTATCTACCTTACACACATGCTTCTTGCGGCAGCTATCGTTCTTCTTATCGCTAAAATGGCAACGACCAATATGCGTCTTGTCCCAACCGGATGTCAAAACGTGATGGAAGCATATCTTGGTGGTGTTTTAGCCATGGGTGCCGATGTTATGGGTAAAACGGAAGCACGTCGTTACCTTCCTCTCGTTGCGACGATCGGTCTTTTTGTCGGTGTTGCAAACGTTATCGGTGTTATTCCTGGTTTTGAAGCACCAAGTGCCTTTTTGGATTTCACATTGGCATTGGCTTTGGTTGTTTTCGCATACTATAACTTCGAAGGTATTCGTCGTAATGGTCTTATCACGTACTTCAAGCACTTTATGGGGCCTGTATGGTGGTTGGCGTGGTTGATGTTCCCGATCGAAATCGTATCGCACATCTCTCGTATTATCTCTTTGAGCTTCCGATTATTCGGTAACGTCAAAGGGGACGATATGTTCTTGATGGTCATCTTGATGTTGGCTCCTTGGTTGTTGCCGATGATCCCTTTTGCTCTTTTGACTTTTATGGCTTTCTTACAAGCGTTTATCTTCATGATGCTTACGTACGTTTACCTTGGCGGTGCCGTACTTCTTAGCGACGATCACTAAGAACGTATGAAACGCAATACTCATGATTCTCTTTTGAGTTTTCTTGGCGGTGCCTCTTGGGCATTTGCACTCATCGGAGTGTGGGTTACGTTTCAATCCTTTATTTTTCTTGGTTTTGTTACCGCTCTTCTTTTTTCGTTTCTCTTTTTATTTCTCGCAATGCTTATTATTGTTGTTTTGGAAAATCTGTCACTTTCCCGTGATCATTATGATGAATCGTTAAAACAAACGGCACTTCTCGAAGAGATACGAGACACTCAAAAACTGACGTGAGTCTTCTTTTTTAGAGTGAAATCCTACCTTATCACGGACCCTTCTTTCTACGGTACTGCTTCGGATGCACTCGAAGTGTCGCTTAATCGTGTATTCTCACACAACATTCCCGACTTCACTGTTTTTCGTGACAAACAAACCTCTGATTATCCAAAGCTTGCAGAAACGTTTATTGACGTAAGTCGTCGTCATAGCATCGCCCACGTACTCTTACATGGCGATTATGCTTTGGCACACGAATTACGAGCTGACGGGGTGCATCTCACCTCGAGGCAGTTTGAAGAGATAGCAGAAGCTAAAAAACTGGGGTTGTATGTCGTTATCAGTACCCATACCCATGAGGAAGCATTACTGGCACAACAATTGGGTGCCGATGCGATCACTTACAGCCCTATTTTTGTCTCTCCGAACAAGGGTGAACCCAAGGGTTTAGAGGATTTAAAAGAAATAGTGGATAAAATAAGAGTACCTATTTTTGCGTTGGGGGGGATTGTCACCCAAGAGCAGATAAACGCAGTTGAAGCAGCCGGTACATACGGATTTGCTTCAATACGTTATTTTATATAAACGAAGGAATTATTCGTATGTTTGAAACCATTATCGGTTTGGAAGTTCACGTCCAGCTCAATACACAGTCTAAACTTTTTTGCTCATGTCCTACCAGTTTTAATCACGAACAAAACACCAACACCTGCCCGACGTGTTTGGCCCTTCCGGGAGCGCTTCCGGTTTTGAACAAAGAAGCGGTGCGCAAGTCGGGGATGTTCGGTACAGCAGTGGGTGCGACGATCAACCGTACGTCGTTCTTTGATCGCAAGAGCTATTTTTATCCTGACAGTCCCAGTGCCTATCAAATCACGCAACTCTATACCCCGATTGTTGAACATGGGAATCTGGTTATTGATTTTGAAGACGGCAGTCACAAAACGATCCGTATCAACCGCGCTCATATCGAAGCCGATGCCGGGAAAAATATTCATGAAGGTGCTATCTCCAAAGTGGATTTGAACCGTGCAGGGACACCGCTTCTGGAAATCGTTTCTGAACCCGATATGCGCAGTGCAGAAGACGCTATTTTATATCTGAAAAAACTTCATTCGATTGTTCGTTACATCGACATCAGTGATGCAAACATGCAAGAGGGATCGTTTCGCGTTGACGTGAATGTCTCTATCCGACCTCGTGGGGATGAGAAGCTTTATACGCGTGTTGAGATCAAAAACATCAACAGTTTCCGATTTATCCAAAAAGCGATTGAACTCGAAGTGGCGCGTCAGCGTGAAGCATGGGAAGATGGCGTTTATGAGCGTGAAATCGTTCAAGAGACCCGTCTTTTTGATCAGGCAAAGCAAGAGACCCGCTCCATGAGGGGAAAAGAAGAAGCAGCGGACTATCGCTATTTCCCCGAACCTGATTTGCTCAAAGTCGTGGTCGATGATGCCATGTATGCCGAAGTCATCAACATTCCGGAACTTCCTGATGCAAAAAAAGAACGTTTTGTGAGTCAATTTGGACTTCGCGAATACGATGCCGTGGTGATTACGGCTTCCCTTGAAACCGCCCATTATTTTGAAGCGATGCTTGAGTGCGGGATAACTCCAAAAAATGCCGTTACCTGGTTGACGGTAGAGTTACAGGGACGACTAAAAGGCGGTATTACTTTAGAGAATTCATCGGTAGATGCAAAAGTTCTTGGCGGCTTGGTCAAACGAATCGAAGAAAACGTTATCAGTGCAAAAGCCGGTAAAGAGATTTTGGATTATTTATTGGAAAATGGCGGAGAGATTGATGATGTAATCGAGAAATTGGGTCTCAAACAAGTGAGTGATACGGGAGCATTGGAGGCACTTATCGATGAAGTTCTCGCTGCAAATCCTGAAAAGCTTGCAGAATATAAATCGGGTAAAGATAAGCTCTTTGGATTCTTTGTCGGTCAAGCGATGAAAGCGTCTAAAGGTTCGGCAAATCCTCAAACTCTGAATGATCTTTTAGTCGCTAAATTAGCGCAGTAGGGATCATAATGTTGAGTAGGTGGGTAGTCAATACCGCTTTTTTTCTCCACACCTATCATCCGTATCAACGAACGAAAATCTTTTTTTATAATCTTCTCGAAAACAGCCATTATCAGCACAAAAAGTATTTTGACATCTTTATGATGGGGCTCATCTTTTTGAGTGTCTATATTTTGATCCGCTCCGTTAAGCATGAACTTCCTCACGGATGGTTGATTTTTAATAACTATGTTATTTCACTGATTTTTTTGATCGAATACATGCTCCGTTTCTGGATACACAGCGATAATTCTAAAACGATTATCGAGCAATACGAAAGTGATCTTTTCCTTCATCGTCCTTTTTCATTTGCGGGTGCGCTGAAAACGATTTTTATCCAAAAAACGGAGTATGTCTTTTCCCCTACCGCCATCATTGATTTACTCGCTATTATGCCGTTTTTCCATGAATTCAGGCTGTTGCGTATCTTTATCCTTTTTCGCGTTTTAAAACTCTTTCGCTACGCCAAAAGTTTACGACGCCTTATCTCTATCCTTTCGTCTAAAAAGTTTGAAATCCTGACGCTCATCGTTTTTACGATGATTATGATTATGGTCTCATCGGTACTGATATACGTGATGGAAGCGAACAACCCTGATTCTAAAATCAATACCCTTTTTGATGCCGTTTATTGGTCGGTTGTGACCATCTTTACCGTTGGATACGGTGATTTTGTTCCGGTTACCGACGGAGGACGTGTTGTCGCGATGATGATTATCGTCTCAGGTATTGCGGTTATCTCGTTTGCAACGTCGATCGTCGTTTCAGCCTTTACCGAAAAACTTGATGAGATCAAAGAAGAGAAGATGATCGACAGCGTTAACGCTTTGAAACGTATGTACCTTGTGTGCGGATTTTCTCCGTTGGCGCATGAGGTGATACGAAAGCTTCACAAACGCCATATCCCTATTGTTGTCCTTGAAAAAGACCCCAAAAAACTAATTCAAGCGAGAAATAATGGTTTGCTGGTGTTGGAATATGATTCGGGATCGCTGCATACGTACAGTCATTTAAAGCTTGATTTTGAACATCAAGTGGAAGCGGTAATCTTGCTGCACGATAGTGATGTTGCTAATATTTATACGGCATTGACGATACGAGAATTGAGTAAAAATATCACTGTTTATTCGATTTTACACCATCCTGAAAATCGTAAAAAACTGTTTCTTGCTGGAATGGACCATATCGTCAATACCCATGAACTCGTAGGGATGATGAGCAAGATCATAGCTCGTCAACCGGTTGCATTTGAGGTAATCCATGCGCTTCGTTCCGAACAAACGTCCACTGTTATTGATGAGATCATATTGGATTCCCAGATGAAAGATCGTTTTTACGCTCTTTTAGACGATCCTCTCTTTTATCAGCGCTTTAGTGTTTTAGGCATTTACAGCACCCATCTTAAAATATTTCATTTTAATCCTCACCCTGATATGAATATTGAACCCGGAGACGTGGCGATTGTTATCGCAAACCGAGGTTTGATCGATGAATTTAGAACCAAACTTCACCGGAGAGTAAAACTATGAAACCACACTCTGCCGCCATCTTCGGGTACAATGAATACTCCAAGCAGATTGTCAAACAAATAAGCGGTGTGTATGAAAATGTCGGCGTATTTGTCATTGACGAAGCAGAATTTTTAGAGGCACAAGATGATGGGATTATTGCAGATCGGTTTGATTTAAGCGATGATTGGCAATTAATTGAATCGCAGTTTGACGTCGATGGATTGATCGTTTTTTGCGCTCTTGCCGATGATGCAGAAAATGTTTTTTTGACGATCTCGCTTCGCTCCTCTTTTGATAAACTTTTTATTATCGCTCTCGCGCAAGACAATGAGAGTATGATGAAGATGAAAAGTGCGGGTGCGGACAAAGTGATGCCCATCTTGCAGATTGCTGCAAATGTTATTAACGATATACTAAGCAAGCCGATTATGACGCAAGTCTTGCACGATGTACTGTATGAAGACAGTTTATTGAGAATCATGGAAGTTGAGGTAGGAAAAACCTCTCCATTCAACGGTCAATATTTGCACGATCTTCATTTCAAACGTGATTTTGATCTTATTTTATTGGCGATTGTCGATCAGGAGATGGGAACAACCTTTAGTTTTGCATCCAAGGGGCATAATCACCATATCGACGCAGGGGATATTTTGGTTTTTATGGGGTATGCAGAAAAGTTAGATGTGATCAAACAATGGAATGATGGGGTGATATTATGAAAGTAGGTATTATCGGTGCCGGAAAATGGGGTGAGGCTCTTGCCTTTGCGTTGCATGAGAAAAACGATGTCATTATTACCTCTCGCACGCCTCGTGAATGGGATAATTTTAAATCTTTAACCGAAGTATTGGCATGTGAGTATCTGGTCATTACGATCCCCGCACAGCAGGTTTCGGCATGGCTTGAGGAAAACTTTGTTTACACTGGGCAAAAAGTGCTGGTGGCAGCCAAGGGGATTGAAGCGTCATCAGGACGATTTTTAAACGAGATTTATGCGCAGTATATCCCTGTCGAAAATCTTGCCTTTTTATCGGGACCTTCCTTCGCAAGTGAAGTGATTCGTTCCTTACCTACGGCATTGGTCATTAACTCCCATTCCTCTCAAACAGCCAATGAATTTGCCTCATTGTTTCCAAAATTTATCCGTACCTACATCAGTGATGATGTGATCGGTGCAGAGATAGCGGGTGCGTATAAAAACGTCATCGCTATTGCTGCGGGTATTTGTGAGGGGCTTGGTCTTGGACATAATGCAGCGGCTTCGCTCATATCCAGAGGACTCGTAGAGATGCAGCGTTTTGGTAAAGTCTATGGGGCGTCAGAAGAGACTTTTTTGGGTCTTAGCGGCGCAGGGGATTTATTTTTGACGGCCAGTTCGAACATGTCACGCAACTACCGTGTGGGACTTGGATTGGCTCAAGGAAAGGGTAAAGAGGCGGTATGTGCAGAGATCGGTGAAGTGAGCGAGGGAATCGGAACAGCTTATGCCCTTCATGAGATTGCCAAGCAAAAAGGGATCTACCTTCCGATTGCGGCAGAAGTATACGCAATCCTCGAGGGGAAATCCCCGCAACAAAGTTTACAAGATTTAATAGCAAGATAAGGGAGATAGATATGTTAGTACACATCGTAATGTTTCAGTTTAAAGAGGAAAATAAAGAGGGTAATTTAGCGAAGGTTAAAAGTATGCTCGAAGCCCTTCCTGGCAAGATCTCTGATCTTAAAAGTATGGAAGTCGGGATCGATATAAGCCAAAGTGATCGCTCATTTGATTTGGTATTAACGTCGCTATTTGAAAATCAAGAGGGACTGAATGCCTACGCAGTCCATCCGGCTCATGTAGAGGTTGTCAATGTGATTAAAGAGGTTGCCTCTGTCTCTAAGGTAGTGGATTATATTCAATAATTGGTTGCTTCATTTTTTTCTTATTTGATTGGACTATAATTTTTTAATACCAAATTAAAGGATTCCCATGAAAGCATTATTTACTGTATTGTCGGCGTCAGCTATTTTATCAACGTTAGCGTATGCGGAGTCAGTCTCGAGTACAGCGGTTCAGGCTGCTCATCAAGTTAGCGAGCAGGAGCGTGTACAGACTCAAAATGAAATTCAAAACCGCTTTCGGAACATGAGTACGGATGAATTGTTGGAAAAACGGGGAACAATGACTCAGCAGCGAGATCGGGAACAGCTCCATCAAGAGCTTCAAAGTCGTGAGAAAAAAATGACGCAAGCTCAAAAACGTAAATTTGATCAACATCCCCCTGCAAATCGTACGCTTAAAATGAAAAACCAAGGCGGCGGTATGGGCTCAGGCATGGGCGGCGGCGGTATGGGTGGTGGAGGAGGGCGTTAATCCCTCCCTCCCCTCGCATAAATGAGGTGCTCTTAAGTGTTTTTGAGCGCTTCGATCTCTTCCGCTTTTTCCTCGATCGTCAATAGTTCGTCTACTTTTTGCTCATACAGCGCTTTGATTTTTTCCAATTCTTGCGCAAGTGTTCCAATCCCTTTTTCTTCGTAACATTTTGGATTCGCCAGACAGGCGTTAACGTCATCCATTTTAGCTTCGAGACTATCGATCTCTTTGGGAAGGGTTTCA
Organism: Sulfuricurvum sp.; assembly: GCA_036277315.1. Taxonomy (GTDB): domain Bacteria; phylum Campylobacterota; class Campylobacteria; order Campylobacterales; family Sulfurimonadaceae; genus Sulfuricurvum. Next base: position 13,622 of record DASUNE010000019.1, on the reverse strand, counting down.
AGGGCACGGGTTTCGTTGTAGGTGAGTTTGAGGGCTTTTGGTTTCTCGATTGCTGTGGGTGTTGGGGCAGATTTGGCAAATTCCAAAGCCATGGCATCGATTTCCTGCAGCTCTTTTTCATCGTCAAGATATTCGCTGTACGGTTTAAGGCTCTCTTCGATCGTTCCATCCCCTTTAAAGATAAAGAGTTTTTTAGCGATTTTATCGACAAAATAACGGTCGTGACTCACCAAAATAACAGCACCGGAAAAATTCTGAAGTTTCTCTTCGAGGATGTTAATCGTAGGGATGTCCAAATCGTTGGTCGGTTCATCGAGGATCAAACAATCGACTTTTTTGGTGAAGAGCAGTGCCAAAGCGACACGGTTTTTTTCTCCTCCGCTGAGAGAGCCTATTTTTTTATCCAAAAACTCTCGTGGAAAGAGAAAGTTTTTGAGATAGCCGTAAACGTGGTAATCGGTCCCTTGGGCATCGACGCGATCCCCGCCATGAGGGCAAAAGGTTTCGATGAGATTGAGATTGTCATCGAGCATCTCGCGGTGTTGGTCAAAATAGCCGATGGTGAGATCCCCCATCTTGATAAGACCGGATGTAGGTTTTAAGCGTCCCAGGAGTGCTTTAAGGAGTGTTGATTTTCCGCTTCCGTTGGGTCCTACGACGGCAATGACATCTTTTTGGAGGATACGGGTTGAAAAATCTTTGATTAATACCTTATCCCCCAGTGTCAGACCGAGATGTTCTATTTCAAAGAGCATCTTTTGGCGGTTGACCCCCTCGCTTCGGTTAAAGTGCTTCGCTTCACGTTCAAGTTCGAGACGCATTTTATGGATTTTACTGGGATTGTTTTTGGCATCTTCGCGCAGGGCTAATACCCGCTGTTTTCGCCCTTCATTGCGTTTTAGACGGGCTTTTACCCCGCGGGAAAGCCACTCGTTTTCACTTTTGAGCAGTTTGAGGAGGTTGTCGTGCTGTTGTGCCATTGTGCGCAGTAGTTCTTGCTTTTGGGTCAGATAATTACTGTATCCGCCGCTGAATTCACGCAAGTTACAATCTTCGACTTCAATGGTTTTTGTGGCGATTTGATCGATAAAGTAACGGTCATGCGAGATAAAAAGGAGGGTAAAGCGCTCTTTGAGGATCAGCTCTTCGAGAAATTCGACCATGTAGACATCGAGATGATTGGTAGGTTCGTCAAGAAGGAGAATGTCAGGTTTTAGAAGCAGTAAAGATGCCAGTGCAACGCGCCGCTGTTCGCCCCCGCTTAAGAGATCAACGTTTTTATTTTCATATTCTTTGAGCATAAAATGGTGCATGATACGCTCGATCTTATCATCCAGATTCCATGCATTATGGTGATCCAAGAAATTGCTCAGTCTGGCTTGTTCTTCCAGCAAAGCCGTATTTTCAATCTCTTGTGCCAAAAGAAGTGAAATCTCATCAAAACGGACTCGGGCAGATTTTAGTTCACCAAGACCCGCTTCTACGGCTTCTCGGACCGTGTGGCTTGGGTCAAATTTTGGGACTTGGGAGAGCATTTTGATCTCAATGCCCTGGCGTGTCATACGCTCACCTTCGTCGGCATCGAGAGAGCCGTGGACGATCTTCATCAGGGTCGATTTTCCGCTGCCGTTTTTACCGACGATGACGACGCGCTCCCCTTCGTCGATGTGAAAATTGATATTCTCTAAAATTTTTTGAGCTTCATAGTGTTTGCTCACATTCAGTAAATCGACTAATGCCATTTAGTATTCCGTAGGTGTGGAGATGGTAAAACAGGTATTGCGTGAGAGGTACCACGTTGCAATGGCGTAATCGTTATACTCGTATTCGTTTTGAGAGGGGGGTATGGATTCGTTGCGCAGTTTGGAGCGCACTATTCCAAAGAGGATAAATCCAAGCAATAGTGTCCCTGTTGCAATAAACCAATCACTTTTCCACCATACTGCGAGAGCCAACGCATAATGTCCATAACCCAAACCCCATCCAAGCAATCGTGCCATAAAACGGCATTTACGTGAGGGGAGAGTGGGAGTAGGGTCAATATGGAAGGTAAAAGGCTCATTATTCATAATGCGAATTATACCGTATAGGAGTTTAAGGGCGTTGTTAAATTGACTTGTTAATAAAAAGAGAAAGAAGAGTTGGATACTGTATGGTTAAACAAGGAGTCTTTATGTTAAACTGGAAAGAAGTGTTGAGATTGGGAAAAGAGGGGAATTTAACCCCCGACAGAAGAGTTGAAAAAACACCGCAGGAGTGGCGTGCTGTCTTGAGTGATGAGCAGTTCCGTGTAACACGAGAAGCCGGGACAGAACGTCCCTTTAGCTCTCAGATGTGCACTCTTTTTGAACCGGGGATTTATGCGTGTGTTTGCTGCGGAACACTCCTTTTTGATGCATCGGAAAAGTTTGATTCGGGGACAGGATGGCCTTCGTTTACTCAGCCCATCCAAAACAATGCGGTTGCGTACAATACTGACACGTCCCATGGAATGACAAGAGTGGAAACCGTATGCAATACGTGTGATGCCCATTTAGGGCATGTTTTTCCCGATGGACCTCAACCTAGCGGACTGCGTTATTGCATTAATGCCGTGTCGCTTAAAAAGGTGCATTAGCACTTAAAGGGGATTTTCTCAAATGAGCATTATGACTCTTCCAGAATTATTTTCGGCATTTGACACCTCGGATAAGGGGCTGAATGCGGATGAAGTTCAACGGCGGAAGCAGCGATACGGACTGAACGTACTCTCCAAGATACCTACAAAACCATGGCCGTATAAATTAGCCGCGCAATTCACCCATTTTTTCGCCCTGTTGCTCTGGGCTGCGGCGATCATCAGTTTCGGTACGGCGTGGATTGATCCCTCTTCCAACATGCTTCCTATTGGATGGGCCATTGTCATTGTGATTGTTTTGAATGGAGCCTTTGGTTTTTATCAGGAGTTTCGTACCGAAAAAAGTTTGGAAGCTCTGCGAAATTTTCTTCCTCTGAAAGTCACGGTATACCGTCAAGGAGATGAGCAGGAAATATTAGCCGAAGAACTGGTTCCGGGGGACATTATCCTTTTAAATGAAGGGGATAAAGTTCCTTCCGATGTCTATGTCATACAGGCATTTGACTTGTGGCTTAATGAAAGTACCTTGACTGGTGAGAGTGAACTGGTTTCAGCCGATGCCGTTGGATCGGGTCATGTCAAAACGATTCTTTATTCGGGGACGTATGTCGTTAAAGGGGAAGCGAAAGGGTTGGTCTTTGCAACAGGAAAGGAGAGCCGATACGGAACGATCGCCGCATTGACACAGAGTGTGGATGCGGGAGAGAGCCATCTGCAAAAAGAGATTGCTCATATTTCAAAAGTCGTTGCGTTGACATCCGTGGTGATTGCCGGAAGCTTGATCGTACTCTCAGGATTCGGAGAAAATGAATTATGGAAAACCTTTTTATTTTCACTGGGTGTACTGGTCGCTTTGATTCCCGAGGGGCTATTGCCTACCGTTACCTTGTCATTGGCATTTGGTGCACAGCGGATGGCCTCCAAAGGATTTTTAGTCAATGGCCTTTCTGTCATCGAGAATCTTGGAGCCGTGACGGTGATCGCGACGGACAAAACGGGAACGATCACTCAAAACAAGATGGAAGTGGCCGCATGGGATGAGGATGAAAAACAAGAGCCTTCACAAGAATTGCTTGATGCGGCACTTTTGTGCAACCGTGCTGACGCATCGACCGGGGATCCGGTAGAGCAAGCTCTTTTTAATTTTGCTGGGAACTATACCGATGTTGCAGCAAGGCGTAGTGAATATCCGCTTGTGAGTGAATATCCGTTTGATTATCATCTCAAACGGATGAGTACCGTACACAAGGCCAAAGAAGGTTTCTTCGTTTTTTGCAAAGGGGCGCCTGAAGTGATTTTGGAGTTGTGTAATAAGGTCTTTACGTCCGAGGGAGAAAAAGAGATCACCGCCGATGAAACCCACAAACTGATCGAAAAGCATGACCGCATGGCGGCACTTGGGTATCGGGTAATCGCATTTGCCAAACAAGATTGCACTGTGTTGCCAACCTCACGGACACAAGCCGAAAGCGGATTGATCTTTATCGGTTTTATTGCCATGGTCGATCCGATGAGAGATGATATTATCGAGTCCGTTGAATTGTGCCATAAGGCGGGGATACGGCTATTGATGATTACGGGGGATCATCCCCTGACGGCTGGAGCGATTGGGATGAGTGCCGGGATCATTACGTCGATAACGGAAGTCACGACGGGAGAATTACTGGACAAACTTCCCCCTTCGGCGATTAAACATTTGTTACGGAAAAATCATGTTTTTGCCCGTGTCTCTCCGGAGCAAAAACTCACCCTTGTGACACTTCTTAAAGAGATGGGGGAAACGGTGGCGGTGACGGGTGATGGGGTAAACGATGCCCCCGCCCTCAAACGTGCCGATGTCGGTATCGCCATGGGTTCAGGGACAGATGTGGCGAAACAATCCGCCGATGCGATTTTAATGGACAATCATTTCGCGACGATTGTCAAAGGGATCGAAGAGGGGAGAGCCGTCTATGAAAACATACGGCGGTTTATCACCTATATGTTGGCGAGCAATCTCCCTGAAGCCGTTCCGTATGTCTTTTTCTTTTTGCTCGGTTTGCCTTTGGCCCTTCCTGTTCCGCTGGTCTTGGCCATTGATTTGGGGACGGATATTCTTCCTGGGATGGCGTTGGGAACGGAATTGCCGCATAAGGGATTGATGAATCAAAAACCCCGCAGCCGTAAAGAGCATATCTTGACGATGGGTGTCTATTGGCGCGCCTTTGGTTTTTTAGGACTCTTAACGGCGGCTCTCTCTATGGGGCTTTTTTGGTTCTATCTCAATACTCACGGCTGGAACGGTGAATCCTTGTCATGGACGGATCCTCTCTATTTGCAAGCGACGACCTTGACGTTTACGGCGATTGTGTTTGCGCAGATCGCAAACGGTCTCTCATGCCGAAGCGTCAATGACTCTTTGTTTACGATCGGATGGTGGAGTAATCGTTATTATTGGATCGCAGTTGCAGTAGAATTGGCTGTTTTAGGAATGCTTATCTTTTTCGCTCCTTTTGCGCACATCTTTGGAACGGCACCGTTTGATCCGATCTACTGGTGGGCTGTTTTAGCTGTCACGGTGATCGTCTTGATAGCAGAAGAGGGGAGAAAGGGATGGGTCCGCTCTTTTTCGAAAGGGACTCATTCCTAAAGACCTTGATTGATCATTCTTTTTCCGTTTTGCGGATAATATAGACAAACACGGCAAATACCAAAAGTAAAAAAGCCAGAGCCCCTACGAGCGTCGAAGCATAGGGTAAATCTTTGTAGTTATGAAGCGATATCTTAAAGACCACCAACAGGGCTTCGATCAACAAAGCAATGATGATAGAGACGGAAAAATTGAGTAATGTTTTAGGATTAAAGGTATCGCTGACATGCTGGGTCTTCGGGAGTACTTCTTGCTCCACGATCGTTTTTCCCAAATCATAGACGGCTAACCCCAGTGTCAGGGCAATGATCGGTTTAAATACGGCATCGATGGAGAGGGATTCTTGTCCAAACAAATATCCTCCGAACGTATAAAACCCATACAAGACGACAAAGACGCCAAAAAAGAGAAGCCCTCCGCCGATAAGAGCGTAGGAGGTTCGATTTAGGAGCTTAAAGACATCATTTTTTTCGATCAGGTCAAATCGCTCCAAAAGTTTTCGAAGACGAAAGTCCAAAAACAAATACCCATCACCCACAGCATAGATGACCGTCACACACAAAAAACCGGTTGCCGTCGAGATATAGGGTTCACTGATGTAATACCCCTTTTGGATCTCTGTTTCATTGACCAGATAGGCTCTATCCACTCCAATATGATGAGGTTCTTCGCGATTGACATAAATATTGGGGGAATTTTGAACAAACCCTTCGTCACACATGTAGAGGAGTTCCAAAGAGGGAAACGTTTTGTAGAGGCGCTCAATGAGTTGTACATTAAGGGTTTTAAGACTGACGTTTCCCAATGTTGAAAGGATGAATTTTTGTATCAGTTCAGCATTTGCCGCATAGCTTCGAACTAAATCTTGCATCGTTTTTCCTTGATTGACCGAAAGGGATGAAAAATTATAGTCTAAAACAGTGAGAGTGTATGATTATAAATTAATCAATGAAAAAAAGTAGAGGTTCGGGTGCCGATTATTGGAGAGATACCGGAGGTATGCTCGATGTTGGCTCACCGAAATAATAGCCTTGCAAATGATCAAGTTGAAGGTGCTTTAGATAGTTGTGGACACTTTCGTTGTGAACGAATTCGGCAACGGTTTGTATTTTCAGCTGGCGTGCAAAGTCGATGATGGTTTTGGTAATGATCTGTGATGTTATGTCTGTATCGATATTGCGGATGATAGAACCGTCAATTTTAATGTAATCAATATCCAATCGGGCAATATAGACAAAATTTGAATACCCTGCACCAAAATCATCAATGGCGATTTTGACACCGTAATTTTTCATTTCCGTGATAAAGGCATTGATCGTTTCATAGTTTTGAATTCCCTCAGATTCGAGTATTTCAAAAATAATCCGATCACTGTAGGTACAATCTTTGATTTTATTAACGATGTAAGAGTTTATAAAGCCATCCTCGATGTCTTCGATGGATAGATTAATAGAACACTGGAGTTGTGGATGATGAGCCATCTCCTCAATCACTTTATCGATCATAATCTTGGTTAGGTGATGGTAGAGCCTGACTTTTTTGGAAATTTCCAAAAATTCAATCGGAGGGGTCACGGTGCCGTCTTCTTCGATGATGCGAACCAATGCTTCGTATTTTTCAACTTTTAGTGTTTTTGCATTGACAATTGGCTGATAAAAAGGGACGATTCTATCATCTTTGATGGCATTTCGTAGCCGTTTGATCCATGATAGATTGTTTTCATAGTTCTCTTTTATATGAAACGATTCATTGTAATAAAGGTAGTCTTTTCGTGTTTTTTTGGCCAGCTTGAGTGCCATATCGGAATGGGACATAACATCTCTTTTATCGAATGGGCAATCGGTCCCTGTGTTAGATCCGGCGATGCCGATGGTGACATTTAAGCTGATCTCTTGGTCTGCTATGGAGAATATTTTTTTATTCAGGGTAAGGGAGAGATCGGTAATGCACTCCATTACTTCTTCATTGCTGCACGAACTTTGGATGAGGATGACATATTCGTCTACGGGAAGTTTGTAGACCATCGCGTTTTTCATGCTTTTTGCATACTCAACCAGCTCTTCCGCGAAAGCGATGAGAAGCCCATCGGCAATTTTATGCCCATAAAAGGTATTGACCTCTTTAAAGCTGTCAATATTGAGGAGAATAACGTTAAACGAAGAGGTTATATCCTCAATATCGCTCAACAGCTTGGTCCGATTAGGGAGATTGGTGAGTGCATCGTATTTGGCTTCCAGCAGCTCTTTATTAAGCTGATGCAATGCACTCAGATCTCGAATACTTACGAGAATAGTGTGTATGTTTTCCTCTTTATCATACAAAGCTTGGACGTTTTTTGAGATATGAATGACGGATCCGTCTTTTCGATTAAAGATGGTCTCTTGATCGCTACAGTGCCCGGTATTCTGTACGCTTTCCATACAGCTTCCCAAAATACTGATATCTCCTAAATGCTGGGTTATCGATGTCCCGAGCAATTCTTCTTCTGAATAGCCCAAAAGTTTGCAGAATGCAGGGTTGACATATCGGATGAGCATACTGGTGTCAATCGTAAACATCCCATCGGGAGAATGTTCGAGAATCTCTTGCAGTCGAACATTCTCTAAAACCCGTTTAGTCATAAAAACCCTCGTCTCTCCATAATATTAGATATGATAATATGTCTTGGTTTAAAAGTTCCTAAATACGTCCCGTTATTGGCGTAAACGGGAGAGGTATAACACTACCTATTGTTCTATGTTAGATAACATAAGTATAATAATTTGTTTTGTTAGTTACAATGAATTTAAGAGTTTTCACAATAATTGGGAGTATTCAAATGCATTCTATTGACCATTTTTTTCCAGCCATTAAAGAATGCATTGAAAATTTTTGTATCAATATTGAGCACTGCAGTTTAGATCATCCGCACTACTATCTCTATACCGATGCTATTTATGAACATAAAAAACTTTTTTTGGAACTGATGCTCTCTGCATCTGAGGTAGAGATAGAGAGCAATGTGGGTCGTATGATTGCCCAAGCCATCGAATATGATATTCCCTATTTGTTTGTTTACAATGAGATTGTCACCGTAACACGGCAACTCCTTAGTACCCTCATTGAAGAAAAAAGTTTCGAGGATCTGGCGATTGTGAACCGCCATTTTTCACACCACGAAAAGCGATTTGAGGCCCTGTATGTCACGAGTTTTTTAGATGCTCTTCGCCAAAAATACACCCTGCGCCTCTCTCGCCTTTCGGAACTGTTTGATAAAAAATTGATGATTCATTATGAAGATCATCTGAAATGGATGCTCAGCCTGATTGACTTTATGCAATACCTTGGTCAATACAAATCGCCTGAATTACGCCATACCCATTGCAATTTTGGCAAGTGGCTTCACAGTACGACGTTAACGTATATCATTTCGACCCCTAACTTTAAAGTGATCGAAAACCTCCATATCAACTTACACGACTTGGCTGCCAATCTCGTCAACTACACGACGCAACAAAATTTTCAATCGCCAACCCTCATTCATTTTATGCAGCGAATTGATTATACCTCTTTGGAAATAGGGAATGAGATTGCGATCTTAAATGAAATAGAAGTGAGTTCAAAAGACCCGCTTACCGAGCTCCTTTCCAGACGTTTACTCAACAAAGTTCTCATCAAACAGCTGGAAATCTCTCAATCGACGGAACAAGACCTCTCTCTCATCATGTGTGATCTGGATTATTTCAAACTGATCAACGATAAATACGGCCATCTTGCCGGAGATGCGGTACTGAAGAATTTTGCCAATTTACTGCGTCATACCTTTCGTCAATCCGACTATCTGTTTCGTTTTGGAGGAGAGGAATTTTTGATCGTCCTCCCTTCGACGAGCGCTGAGGCTGTACGGGCGCTTGGCGAGAATCTTTGCCGCGCCGCGAGAACGCAAGAAGTTGTTTATGAAAACGATACGATTCATTATACGCTAAGCGCTGGCATCGACACAATCGCTTACGATCCATCACAGAGCATCACCGAAGAGAGTATCTATCGCCATCTGGCATCGGTTGATACCAAAATGTATATGGCAAAAGCACACGGGCGCGATCGGGTAGAATAATAAAAAACAATTCCATAAAAATTGAAGTACAGTGTAAGATGGTATCGATAAAATGCGACCATAAGTTCAAAGGTCAAATGTGCAAAAAATTATTATCAATCAAAAATATTACGGTTCGATCGAATTAGCCGACAGCGAAGAAGCCAGACGTGTTTTTTCCAAAGTAAAAAGTGCTCTTGGTGCGGGAAAGACGATGGAAATCGGCATTTTGTTCCCTGCCTATAAGATGAAAGCATTGGAAGGGTATCAAAAAGGGGGAGCACGTCAAGAGCTGGAGGATATTGAGCTTTACATAGAGCTGGGAAAACTGTTGCGTTTTGATACGACCGATGCGTTGAAGCTCAAGAACTCTATCGAACTGACCAACGATATCGCCCATAATCACTACAATATTTCCAAACGTCTGACCCTTTTTAATAAAAAAGAAAAATCTCCTGCGACGCAAGGATATCTGTTTTGGGATATTGAGAATTTTTCGAACATTGGATCGATGTTCAACGACGTGATTGAGAAATACGATGTGCCTGATGATCGTATTTACGTTGCGGCGAATCCGGATTCACTCTATCTTTTTAGAGCCGAATGGGAAGCCCATTTGTACGATTATAAAAAAACGCTCAATTCGTTTAACTTTACGAAATGCGATCACGGTAAAAATGTGGCCGATGATATTTTGTTGAAACATTTCAACTCCCTGCGTCTTCAAAACAGCAATGTTTATTTGATGACGTTTGATCGTGAACTCAAAGAACGCTTTAGCGCGGATTGTCACCCCAGTAATAACCTTTTTATACTGGAAAAATAAAATCAACACAGGACCATTATGACAGCATTGATTCGCCTCCTTGTGCAAAAGACGGGGATTTCCAAAAACAATATCGAATCCATTTTAAAACTTCTCGAAGAGGGATCGACCATCCCTTTTATCGCCCGTTATCGTAAAGAGATGACCGGGGGGGCGACGGATGAGCAGTTACGTGAATTTGAGAGTGTTTATGCGTATTCGAAAAAACTGCTAGAACGTAAAGAGGAAGTGATGCGTCTTGTGGATGAACGCGGTACATTGACTCCTGAACTTCGCGGTATGATCGAGGCTGCCCAAACACTTCAACTGCTTGAGGATATTTACCGACCGTTTAAGGAGAAAAAAAATACTCGTGCCGGTGCGGCAATAGCGGCAGGACTACAACCGTTGGCCGATCTGTTACAAAGCACAAGACTCGAACTATCCGAATTCAAAAAAAAGAGCAGCGAGTTCGTAAAGGGAGAGATAAAAACCGTTGATGAGGCGATTAAAGGGGCTCAAGATATTTTGGCAGAGCGTTACAGTGACGATCCAAAAGAGCGGGAACACTGGCGTAAACAATTGTTTGAGTATGCTTCCTTTGAAATCAAAGCCTCCAAAACATTAAAAGAGGACGGATTATTTGCCAAACTCTCAGGGAAAGCAGAGAAAATCTCTTCGATTCCTTCGCACCGTTATTTGGCGATAATGCGCGGAGTGGCTGAAAAAGAGCTGACCGTTAAAATACCGATGGATATGCAGCGTGTTGAGAACTCCATCAAGCAGTATCGTATTCCTAAAAATGGTTCGAGCTCTAAAGAGTTATTAGCGGAAGCGTATTTGGACGGATTTAAACGGTTGCTGCTCCCCTCGCTCGAACGGGAGATCCACCGTGCCATCAAAGAGCGTTCGGATGTTCAAGCGATCAATACGTTCGGTAAAAATCTTATCCAATTGCTCAATACGCCCCCTGTGACCAAGCGGGTGATTTTAGGAGTCGATCCTGCTTATCGTACGGGGTGCAAGCTGGCTGTTGTGGATGAGCATGGGAGGTATCTTGCCCATGCCGTGATTTACCCAACGTTGCCCGTCAATGATTATGCGACATCGGCAAAAGTGGTGAAAGAGTTGGCAAAAAGATACAACATCACGGGTGTTGCCATCGGCAACGGTACGGGCTCGCGGGAAACACAGGAATTTTTCGCCCGCATCAACAATGAAGAGGGGCTGAATCTTTCGTATACCGTCGTATCCGAAGCGGGGGCATCGGTCTATTCGGCTTCCAAGATAGCGCAAGACGAATACCCAAATTTGGATGTAACGATTCGCGGGGCTATCTCGATTGCTCAGCGGTTACGCGACCCGATGGCGGCACTGGTTAAAATCGATCCAAAATCACTGGGAGTCGGACAGTATCAGCACGATGTGGATCAAAAAATGTTAGAGAAAAAGCTGGGTGAAGTCACGGAAGACTTGGTCAATAAAATCGGCGTCGATCCTAATAGCGCTTCCCTTTCTCTTCTTTCCCATGTCGCCGGGGTTGGGGCAAAACTTGCGCGTTCCATTATTGAATATCGTGAAAACAGCGGTGCATTCACAAGCAAAAGTGAACTTTTAAACGTTAAAGGTTTGGGGGCTAAAGCGTACGAGCAATGCGCAGGTTTTTTTCGGATACGTGAGGGGAAAAGTATCCTCGACAACACAGGCGTTCATCCTGAGAGCTATGGTGTTGCCTCAGTTCTTACGAAGCGTTTTAACGTGGAGGAAATCACCAAAGAACAGATATCCGGTATTGCCCAGGAATTGGGCGTTGGAACTGCGACGTTGAGTGACATGGTAGCTGAGCTGCAAAAGCCCGGATTTGATCCTCGTGAGACATTGCCACCGATACTATTTCGGGAGGGGCTCACGGACATCAAAGAACTTCATGAGGGCTCTATCGTCTCGGGAGTCGTGCGGAACATTGCTGATTTTGGAGCCTTTGTGGATATCGGCCTTAAAAATGACGGATTTATTCATATCTCTCAGATGTCCCAAAAACGGATTGCTCATCCGTTGGAAGCGTTGAGCGTCAATCAGCAGTTGAGCACGATTCGCGTCATTGAAGTGGATCTGCTCAAAGGAAAAGTGGCGTTGAGTCTAAAAGAAGGATAGATCTTAGGAACTTAGTTTATTGGTTTCCGGGTCATAATGGTCACACGTATAACTTTTAAATCCTGACACCATTCGTGAGATATTTCGAATGGGAGTAGGATCGTTTAGGCGGCGAATGTTATGGTCGTTCACGCAGTCTTCACATCGGGTAATGACGCATTTTATTGCACTGCTGACGACCAAAATCGGCTGCTTAGAATCGATTTCAAGAATATGATCAAGCGAATTTTTACCATTTTCTATGGTATGATCGATGATGACGAGATCAAATAAATTTTTTTTATAGGCGATATGGACTTCACCTAATGTCGTGGCTATGTCTATAATACATTCAATGCTTTCTTCTAAAAGCATTTTTCGCGTTTGCACTTGCAAACCGGTGTGATCTATCATTAATATTTTCATAGCGGCATTGTAATCTATATGAAATTAAAAGATTATAAGAACTTTTTTGATGTTTTATCCATAAAATACTGTTTACAAGATAGAATACATCACTCTAGCATATAAAAAGGAGGAAAGCATGTTTGCTGAATTCAGAAAATTTTTAATCGGTGGAAATGTCATCGATATGGCCGTAGGGTTTATTTTTGGTGCAGCGTTTGCGACGGTGGTTAAATCATTGGTGGCGAATATTATTATGCCTCCGGTTGGATTGCTGATGGGAGGGGCAGATTTTTCATCGTTGTTTGTAGCCTTGGATGGGAAAGAATATGCATCGCTGGCAGTACTGGATGCGGCGGGTGCTCCGGCAATCAAGCTGGGGCTGTTTGTCAATGATGTGATCTCATTCACTATTTTAGGGTTTGTGATGTTTATGATGATTAAAACGTATAACAAACTCAAAGCGGCTCAGCCTGAAGAAGAACCTGCTGTGCCGACCACAAAAGTGTGTCCTGAGTGTGCGATGGAGATTCCCTTAGCCGCTAAAGTGTGCCCTCATTGCCGAAGCGTGCAATGATTTTTTAGACTCTTTATGAATCAATCACTCGTGTCTTAGGGCATCAATGGGGTTAAGCCTTGCGGCTTTTAGAGCAGGAAAGTAGCCAAATACGACTCCAACAAACGTTGAAAATAAAAAAGCGATGATGATGATGGACGTGTTAAAGATCAGCGGCAGATCAAAAAACAGGCTGATCCCCACTCCTAAACCGATGCCTAAAAGTACACCGATAACGCCTCCAAGCGAGGAGAGGACGATGGCTTCGACCAAAAATTGAAGCAATACCTCCCGTTCCAAGGCTCCGATGGCAAGGCGTATACCGATTTCCCGCGTTCGTTCCGTTACGGAGACCAGCATTATGTTCATAATCCCGATACCTCCGACGAGAAGACTGATGGT
>DASUNE010000018.1:0-3151 GCA_036277315.1 Sulfuricurvum sp. | reverse complement strand
GCCTGTTTCGGATTGTTTCATCTGAACTTTGCGACATCGCTGATTGTGTCGATGTCTTTGGCGCTCTCTTCTACCGCCGTCGTATTGAGCTATCTCAAATCGACCAAAGAGATAGCGCGTCCCTACGGTCAGCGCTCTATGGGGATTTTGATTTATCAAGATCTGGCCGTTATCCCTATTTTGCTTTTGATTGGATTTTTGAACGGCGGAACGGAAAATATCTCCGAAGCCCTTCTTCAAACGGCATTGAGCGCCATAATGATTGTCGGACTCTTATTTGTCGTGGGCAAGCGGGTGATGACGTGGCTGCTTCATTTCTCTTCTTCCAGCAACGTTGAAGAGCTCTTTATGGGTTCCGTCCTTCTTATCGTCGTGGGGGCATCGCTGATTGTGCATGCCTTTGGGTTTACCTATTCACTGGGCGCTTTTATCGCAGGGATGATCATCGCCGAAACGCACTATCATCACAAAGTCGAATCGGATATTGCTCCGTTTAAAGATCTGTTGTTGGGGACGTTTTTCGTCACCGTGGGGATGAAAATCGATCTTGCTTTTTTTACCAGCCATATGGGCGAAATCCTAGGGCTGTTAATCATTATTTTGGTGATCAAAGCCCTTATCATTTTTGGTGTTGTGCGTATTTATTCAAAGGCGAAAATTGCATTTAAGACCGCCATTGCTCTTTCGCAAGTCGGAGAGTTTTCTTTTGCCATTTTTGCCCTTGCAGGAAATACGGGGGCATTGGATCCCAATTTGGTTCAGACTCTTGTTTTGGTGGTTGTCCTTTCCATTGTGGTGACCCCCTTTATCCTTGCTCGAATCAATGTGGTTGCCGGAAAATTTTTCAAAGAAACCAGCATGACAGAAGACTTTGCCGCGCTAACCGTACGCAGCAATCATGTCATCGTGTGCGGTTATGGAGTCGTGGGTAAATTTGTTGTCAAAGCCCTTCGAGACGAAGATGTGAAGTACATTATTGTGGATAACAGCTATAAGCACGTTCAAGAGGCCCTTGCAGAGGGAGAAGAAGCCTATTATGGGGATATGTCCAAGATAGCCATTCTTGAAAAACTTCATACGAAAGAGGCCATCAGTGTCATCGTAACACTTGATAACAGTGCCAAAAAGCGGCTTATCTGCGAGTCTATTTTGAGCTATGCGCCTAACGTAAAGGTCGTCGTAAAAGTAGTGAGCTTGGAAGAAAAACGTGAATTGCGGGGCCTCTCCATCAGCGTTACCGTCGACGGAAAACGGGAAGTCGCTGAGAAGCTTGTGTGTGAAGCACTGTATTGCGATTTAGCTGAACGATCAATCGCAAAAGAGCTTAGTCCAGCTTTGGCTGCTCTTTAACGAGCCATTGCAGATAATGGATGGACCAATCCAAATCGACATACGCCTCTTCGATCTCTTTGAGCGGGGCATCTAAATTCATCCGCAACTCTTTTATCCGTTGTTTGAGATACTGAGCCATTGAGTAATAGGTATTGAGTGATGTATCATCCTGAACTTTGATGATGAGATCTTCGAGCGTCTCGATGAGAGCGTTCTCATTAGGAAAAATATTTCCCGCTTTACGAATGGTTCGCTGCACTTTTTGCAAGTGATCCATATCGAGTTTAAATTTTTGTGTTGTTTCCATTTAATTACCTCGTGATCCAGGCTTAATCGCTTCAGAGCCGCCTTTGCAAAGAGGGCAAACTTCCGGTGCATACATTTCGAAATTGAAATCAGCAAGGGCAAAAAGCGGTTTATTAAGAGGAAGAGCACACGATGTTTTACGCTCGAGTGCACTTCCCTCCCGTTTGCAAAATCCGCGATTTGCCAATGCCGCAAATCCGACGACAATACCGCCTTGTGCTTCGATAGCCTTTGCCGCTTCCATCGCAGACCCGCCGGTCGTGATGATGTCCTCGCAGATGAGGACTTTTTCGCCTTTGGTAATCTCAAACCCGCGACGAATCTCCATCTCTCCATTGACCCGCTCAGCAAAAATCGAGCGCTTATCCAACGCCGTTGCCAGAGCAAATCCCGCGATCAGTCCGCCCAAAGCAGGAGCACATACCGTATCGATTTCTATCCCATTTGCTTGGATTTGTACCGCGAGGGCATCCGCTAACAATTTTGCTGTTTTAGGATCTTCGAGGACTTTTGCCGATTGAAGGTAGTATTGGGAGTGGTTGCCGGAGCTGAGCTTAAAATGCCCCTCGAGCATCGCGCTCGCATCCATATAGATTTTCTTGATGTCCATGATTATACCGTCAAGATGTCTTGCTCTTTGTTCTTGAGCAGTTCATCAATTTTTGAGATAAATTTATCGGTAATTTTTTGTACTTTGTCTTGCGCCACTTTTGACTCATCGGCAGTGACCAGTTTGTCTTTTTCCAACACTTTGATTTTGTCGTTCGCTTTTTTACGGTCGTTACGAACCGCTACTTTGGCATCATCCGCCATCCCTTTGGCTTTTTTTGCCGTATCGTGACGCTGATCGACGGTCATTGGAGGGAAAAAGAGTTTGATTTCTGCTCCGTTGTTGTTCGGATTGACACCAATATCGGCTTTCATGATCGCTTTTTCGATGACGCTGAGCATCGATTTGTCCCATGGAGAGATCGTGATAGTGGTCGCATCCGTAGCCAGTACACTCGCGGTCTGATCGATAGGGGTCAGTGAACCGTAGTTGTCAACACGAACATTATCTAAAATCTTTGTAGTGACACGACCGGTACGCAGTGTACGAAAGTTGCTAAGCAGGTGATCGCAGCTTCCTTGCATTTTTTCTTCACAAAATGAATAAACTTCTTCTAGCATAGTTTTTCCTTATTTGGTGACGTTGGTATCGCTGACGACATTGATCGTTGGAGCAATAACATTGTTTTTATCGATCATCTCATCGACAACAGAAGAATTTTTTTGTTGAGCGTAAAAGTAGCCCAATGCGATGGTATTGACCAGGAATAAAAATCCAAGTGCAAAGGTTGCTTTGGTCAAAAATCCAGCAGGTCCTTTGGCGCCAAAAACGGATTCATTCGTACCGCTGTATGCGCCCAAACCGATACTAGAGCTTTTTTGTAAAAGTACGGCGATGGTGATGATGACCGCGAGTACGATTTGTACGATGAGCAAAATGCCTGTCATAAGTTGTCCTTAGTGT
>DASUNE010000017.1:0-11226 GCA_036277315.1 Sulfuricurvum sp. | reverse complement strand
ATCGCCCCCCACGGCATGTGAAAGGTGGATTGCCGCCATGTTGTCACCGCCCAAGATCGGAGATCCGCCATCAACCGCTTGTTTCGCCAAATCAAGATATTGCGGATTTTGGAATACCATAACGATCGCACCGAAACCGATGATAAACGTCAAGATATAAAAGTATCCGATAAATCCTGTCGCATAGAAAACCGATTTGCGTGCTTCTTTCGCATCACTGACGGTGAAAAAACGCATCAAGATATGAGGAAGACCCGCCGTACCAAACATCAGAGCAATACCCAGTGAAATCGCTGAGATCGGATCGCTTACCAGTTTACCCGGAGCCATAATAGTAACGTCTTTCATTTGAACCGCCGTGGCAAATAACGATTCGAAGTTGAAGTTATAGTGTGCCATAACCGCAACTGCCATAAACGTCGCACCCGAAAGAAGCAAGAATGCTTTGATAATCTGTACCCATGTGGTTGCCAGCATACCGCCAAATGTGACGTAAAGAATCATCAATACCCCGACCAAAATAACGGCGATCTCATAATCAAGCCCAAAAAGAAGCTGAATCAATTTGCCCGCACCCACCATTTGAGCGATGAGATACAAGATGACGGTCGCAATCGATCCAAATGCCGCCAAGGTACGAATAGGCGTTTGACGCAAGCGGTACGAGGCAACGTCTGCAAACGTATATTTACCAAGGTTGCGAAGCTGTTCCGCCACCATAAACAAAATGATCGGCCATCCAACTAAGAAACCGATCGAGTAGATCAAACCGTCATACCCTTTTCCGTATACAAGTGCCGAAATCCCCAAAAACGATGCGGCAGACATATAGTCCCCCGCAATCGCCATACCGTTTTGAAATCCGGTGATTCCCCCGCCGGCAGTATAGAAATCTTTAGCCGTTTTAGTACGTTTTGCTGCCCAATAGGTAATCCCTAATGTGGCTCCTACGAAGATCAAAAACATGATAATCGCTGACATATTTAACGGTTGTTTTTCGACCGCACCACTAATCGCTTCACCCGCAAAAATACCGGCTGATCCTAAAAGTAAGAAAATAATTGGTTTCATTATTCCCCCTTCGCTTTGTCTTTAATACGACGAGTAAGCTCATCAAATTCGCCGTTTGCCCGACGTACATAAATTCCTGTCAAAACAAAAGCACTGATGATCACACCAACACCAACAGGAATCCCAACCGTTGTTACAGAACCCGCCACTAGAGGAGTCCCCAAAATTGACGGATCAAATGCGATCGTCAATACAAAGCCAAAATAAATGACCAACATCACAATCGTCAATGTCCAGGCAAACTTGCTTCGTACGCGGACAAGCTGTAAAAAATCCGGATCGTTTTTAATACGATCAACCATTTCTTGTTTCATAATTAAACCTCCTTAAAAGTTGTAGTTTGCAATAACGCGGTATTCATCCCAATCCATATCGCCTGCTGTTGTCTCTTTATACTCTCTCGGAAAATTCCCGCGAAATCGTAATTGAAGATTTTTGACCGTTTGAGGATTGTATATGATATCGAACCCTGATTCACTTGCCGTTGTTTGATACCCTGCTGTAGAATACCCGTTCAACCCATCCATGTCAAATTCGACGTAAAAAACACCGGTATTCAAATTGATTCCATAATCTTTCCAATCGTAATTGGCCGCTACTTTCCAGGCATCGGTCCCTGCCATAAATTGATGACGAGTTACCATCCCCTGAGTATAGGCCGGCATTCCGCCCCATGGGGTAATCATTCCGCCGTTAATGGCTGCAGATGCATCTTTAGTATTATGAGAAACAGCCACAGAGAGATCAAAATTGGCTACTTTTACCCCTGCTTTGGCGGCGATAAAATCACTGTTGATATTAGCAAGTTTATTTGTTGTGCTAGAAACATTATTCGAACCGACATCACGTTCATTAATCCATTGGCCTGCTACATAAGGGGCTACTCCATTTGAGTATGACCAACCGTAGTTGGCTTCAGCGTAAATTGCATTGAGGATATCGTGCGCATAATAATCCCACAGTTGTAGCTTAAGCCCTTTTACTCCGGTATAGGTAGCGCAAAGGACACTGACGCCTCCGGTGTTATCCCCAATAGCCGAGGTCCCCATATCCAAAAATTCGCCAATATAACTTCTAGAATCTACCAAAGAATATCCGGAAGTGACACTTAACAAGGCATCCGCAGATACTCCGGAATTACTCGCACCTGTTCCCACTGCATTGTAAACACGACCAAACGTCCCTTGAGCAAATTTGGTAATATGACCCGCCATCAGCGTCGTATCTTTGATATCAGTGTTACTAAGCATGTACGCTTCAAAGAGATTGGGAAGCATACGGGCATCATCACTTCCCGCCATTGGGGTATCGAGCTTTTGGCGCCCCCCTTTGAAGATTGTATTCCCATTTTTATACTGAAGATACGCTTCGCCCAAATACGTAATGGACTCATTATCTTTACCAAACAAAGACGGATCAACCGTAGATACATTCGAATGATCGCCTAATCCATTCGTCGTATAAAATGCAGTACCCAGACTCAAACCGTTCCATGCACCCGTTTCATATTTCAAATACCCGCCGATTGCCGTAGCGTCACGATGAGTAGAAACGATTCCCGAATAGTCTCGATCAACATAGAAAGCGCGAATTTGCCCGCTTGCTTTTCCCTCACTAAACATACTGGCTAAATCATCCGCTGCCATAGCATTAACAACAATGATTGATGCTAAAAACGATAGATGTAATACGTGCTTCATCTTTGCTCCTTCTAGTTTCTTACACCATCATCATAAAAACAAATCGTAGCATGAGCGTAGCAATGGATAGATTAGAAAAATTAACTCCTGAAAAGAAGAATTACGCGAAAAAAATGAGTATAAAAGTAACACTTAATATTGTTTTGGAATGTCAATCATATACCCTAATGCTCGAATATTTTGGATGAAATCCTCTTTCAAACTTTTTTTGAGGCGGCTCACTTCCGCTCGGATCGTCGCATTATCAACGTATTCTTCATCCCAGATATAGTTTCGAAATTGATCAAAATCGACGACTCTTCCTCGATTACGGGCTAACAGGTCAATAATCTGAAGCTGCCGTTTGGACAACGCGTGCGCAATATTCTCACATTCCAACGTGGAAGTAGAAGCATCATAGCTGTAGCTTTTTGAGAGACGCAGATGACTTTGCGGCACGGTACATACTTGCATGACCTTATCAATACGCAACGAGAGTTCTTTGAGGTGAAACGGCTTTTTAAGATAGTCGTAACACCCCAAATCATACGCTCGACTGATCCCCTCTATGTCCGCTAAAGCACTGATATAAATAGCAGGAGGGCGAATTTTAAGATCATGAAGCTGTTCAAGTAAATCCAATCCATCAATTCCAGGGACATTAATATCGAGAATCAGCAGATCAAACGTCTCAAGTTTGAGGTTTTTCAATGCATCCGAACCATCCACAAAGCTTACAACACGGTGACCCAATGAGAGTAAATACTCATTGATCGCTTCACTCAACATCACTTCGTCTTCAAGCAAAAGAATTTTCAAGCATCACTCCTTTTATTGAATCGATATTCAAAACGGGTGTACTCGACAGATGAATCAATGTCTATCTCAACCCCCTCTTCCTCACAAATCGATTTCACCAGACTCAAACCCAATCCAAATCCATCGGTTTTTTTCCGCTCCCGATAATAGGCTTCAAAAATCTTGTCCACATCCTGAATCTTTTGCGATTTGCTCTCGACCCAAAACCAACACGCATCTACAGTACAGCGTATACCAACATGGATTATTTCCCCATTTTTTGTATACTTGATTGCGTTGGTGAGATTATTATCGATAACCCGCTGAAGTTTCGTTTCATTAAAATGAATCCATGCGGGAAATTCCGCTTTCGTATACTCAAAGGAAAGATTTGAAAAATGGGCAACTTCATCAAAAAATTCAAGCCGTTGTTCCACATATTCCCCTAGATCCATCGCTTTTTTGGGATACTCGATCTGATCTTTTTTGACCAGATAACTCAAATCATCGTAAATGCTAAAGATATTTTTAACCGCCGCTTCGATTTTGGCAAGATAACGGTTACGCCCCTCGTTCATACTAAACAACTCAATATTAGCCATAACCACGGAAAGCGGTGTATGTGTCTCGTGAATCGCATAGCGAATAAACTGCTTATGCGACTCAAGCAGTCCGTGAGAAAACATCTGCTCCTCTTCCAAGGCTTCATTCTTGAGCTGCAACGCTGCTGTTTTTCGGACTACCCTCTCTTCCAAACTGGCATTGAGAGAGTGCAGCGACTCTTTTTGTTCGTAAATCATCGCGGCCATTGCATTGGCATATCCTGCCATCTTTTTAAATTCACTAAAATAAAGATCATTGGGAATAATGCACATCTCTTTTTCATGTGCCGATTCAAAAAACTGTAAAAATCGCTCCATGTCCCGAGCGATCATACTGTTCACGATCTTGACCATTCCGACAATGAATCCAAACAAGATCAAAGCCAATGTTGCAATATCCACCATCACTTTAATGAGGCGTGTTTTCGGTAAGTCCTGAAACGATAATGTTTCGGCTTGAGCCGCTTTTATACCGTTTTGCGCATATTTTAGAAAATCTTGATATTCATCATAAATAAGCAACGAAGAAAAAATCAGAGTAAAAAACAAAATAAACACAATCGTGTAAAAATTGAGCTCTCGCAAAGAAATACTCGATAATCTACGCTGTAACCAAGACTCCATCGTATTCCACCCAAATTAAATTGTCCTATTATAACCCATTCTATTAGCTTGGTTAAGAATACTGCACTATAATTTCAAAAAATATACTTCTGAAGGATACCAACCAATGTTTGGACGCAAAGAACTCAAAACCTATACCCCGACTGCCGAAGAAGCAGCAAGCTACCAATGGGCAAAAATGACCACTGCAAAAGGGGTTATGTGGATCAAACTCTACAATGAAGAGACTCCAAACACTGTTGCTAATTTTGCAGCACTCGTAAACGATGGCTATTACAACGGTCTTAATTTTCACCGTGTAATCCCAGGATTTATGGCGCAAGGCGGATGTCCTCACGGTACAGGCACCGGCGGTCCAGGTTGGGCGATCCCGTGTGAAACAGCACTTAACACACACCGTCACGTCAAAGGGACTCTTTCTATGGCACACGCAGGACCAAACACCGGAGGAAGCCAGTTCTTCATCTGTTTTGCAGCAACTCCGCACCTTGATGGCGTTCACACGGTTTTCGGCGGTATCGAAGCAGACGATAAAGAATCTATGGCAGTCCTTGACAGCATCCAAATGCGCGATGTAATCGAAAAAGTCGAGATTTTGGCAGAAAAAAACTAAACCATGCTCGTCCACATCTGCTGCAGTGTTGATTCCCATTTTTTTATGGAGAAGCTGCAGCAGGAATACCCCGACGAATCACTCGTCGGCTTCTTCTATGATCCCAACATCCACCCCTACAGCGAATATCAACTCCGATATCTTGACGTCCAGCGCAGCTGTAAAAAATTGGGGATTGAGCTCATAGAAGGCGAATACGATTATGAAAGCTGGATGGATGCCGTCCGAGGATTGGAAAAAGAGCCCGAAAAAGGGGCACGCTGTGAAGTATGCTTTGACCGCCGTTTCGAAGTAAGCGCCCATAAAGCACTGGAGCTGGGTGAGACTTCCATGACGACCACGTTGCTCGTCAGCCCCCAAAAATCGCAAGATCAGCTCAAAAAATCCGGCGATGCGTTTCATGCGTCGCACGGCGTCGAATTTATCGCCTTTGATTACCGCAAAAACGGCGGAACGAACGACCAAAGCCGTGTCAGCAAAGAAGAACAGCTCTACCGTCAGGACTACTGCGGATGTATTTTCGGCCTCACCATGCAGCGCGACCAACAGCACAGATTGATGGATGAGATGTTCTCCCCTGTTTCCAAGCAAATCCTCCCCGCTTCCATCGAAGAGCGCCTTGAACTTTACACCAAGCGTATCGAGCTCGAAGATGAAAATATCCCCTATAAGATCATTCGTGAGCGCTTTTTAAACTATCGGGTTCTTCGTTCATCCATCACCGTCGACAAAAAAGTCATCCCTTCATACCCTCTTGTTTATTCAACAATCAACCGTTCTTCAACAGAAGGTAAAATCGATTTTGAGCTTAACGATCAACATTTCCTCAATCGTGAAGAAGTTCGGTTTATTACGCTCAATACATTTAACCGCCTCACCCATCTAAACTACTCATCCACCCAAGAGTTGATGTTTAATGCCCCTACTTTCGATACTGAAATGTCCCTTCGTACCCGTCTTACAGAAAGTCCGTTTAATATCTCAGCCATCATCGTTGTCGATGAAATACCCACCTCTAAAACCACTCTCCTTTTAGAGACAAAAACGTATGACGATACGAGAGAAAAACTCATTATTATTAATTAACCATTTTTGCGATAAAATTGGGAGATTTTTTATTCAAGGTGTTTTTAAATATGATAGATGTAGTACAAATTCAAAAAATTTTACCCCACCGCTACCCGTTTCTCCTTATCGATCGCGTAACTGCCATCACTCCGCATGAAACACTTATAGGTTTCAAAAATGTCACGATTGGTGAACAGATTTTTCAGGGACATTTTCCAGGGCATCCTATCTATCCAGGCGTTATGATTCTCGAAGGAATGGCACAAGCAGGCGGGATTCTTGCATTTCAAAGCATGGACATGACTGAAGAAGAAGCAGCCAATAAAGTGGTCTATTTTATGAGTATCGACGGTGCCAAATTCCGTGCCCCTGTCCGTCCGGGAGATCGTCTTGAATACCGTATGAGCGTCATCAAACACAAAGGCTCCATCTGGGTTTTGTCCGGGAAAGCCTATGTGGATGATGTTCTTGTGTCGGAAGCCGAACTCAAAGCTATGATCGTGGACAAGTAGGTCTTTATGTCGAATATATCACCGCTTGCCTTTATTGAAGAGGGTGCCACCATTGCCCAAGATGTCGAGATTGGACCTTTTTGTTTTATTTCAGCCCAATCCACGATCGGAAAAGGGACTAAGATTGCTGCGAGCGCGTGCATTTATGGAAAAACGACTATTGGTGAAAACAACACCATCTTTTCCCATGCTGTTTTAGGCTCCATTCCACAAGATTTAAAATATGCCGGGGAAGAAGTCGAACTCATCATTGGAAATCATAACACCATTCGTGAATTCACCCTTTTTAATCCGGGAACGGTAGGCGGCGGCAGTAAAACGGTCGTAGGCAACCATAATTTATTTATGGGATATGTCCATTTAGGGCATGATGTCATCATCGGTGATCACTGTATTTTGGCTAATGCTGCAACGCTTGCAGGGCATGTTGAGATGGGGAACCATGCTGTTGTAGGCGGAATGACGCCTATCCATCAATTTGTCAAAATCGGTGACTATGCAATGATCGCCGGTGCATCCGCTCTTTCACAAGATGTACCGCCTTATTGTCTTGTAGAAGGGAACCGAGCCGTATTGCGCGGGCTTAATCTCAACGGCCTTCGACGTCATCTCCAGCGTGAAGACATCGATGCCCTTCGTTCCGCCTATCGAGAGTTGTTCGAATCCGGCAAGCCGCTCCAAGAAACCGCAGCGACACTTTTAGCCTCCGCAACCAATAGCTACGTAAACAAGATGTGCACCTTTATCATAAATACCAAACGCGGAATCCCTTTCGAAAGGAAAGAATCATGAACCATCGCCATTGCAGCTTTTGTGAAGCACAAGAGAGTGAAAGCAATCCTCTTATTACCAACAATAACGTCTATATTTGTAAAAATTGTATTTTTTCAGCCTACAAAATCATGTACGGTGAAAACAGCAGCGAGGGGCTACCCGCGCATCAGCATACCGATACCGAACTTTTAACGCCAAAAGAGCTCAATACTTTTTTAAGTCAATACATCATTGGGCAAGAACGTGCTCGAAAACTTCTTTCGGTAGCCGTTTACAATCATTACAAACGTATCTTTAAACATCATAATGTCAATGATGACACCGAAATCGCCAAATCCAATGTCCTCCTCATCGGACCAACCGGAAGCGGCAAAACATTGATGGCACAAACCATCGCGCGTGTTCTCAATGTCCCTATCGCGATTGCGGATGCGACCAGTCTGACCGAAGCCGGCTATGTCGGGGAAGATGTCGAAAACATCCTTACCAAACTTCTCCAAGCTGCCGATGGAGACATTGAACGAGCACAGCAGGGGATTGTCTTTATCGATGAAATCGACAAAATTTCCCGCATGAGCGAAAACCGTTCGATTACCCGTGACGTCTCCGGCGAAGGAGTACAACAAGCACTTCTCAAAATCATCGAAGGTGCCGTTGTCAATATCCCTCCAAAGGGGGGACGCAAGCATCCAAATCAGGACTTCATCCAAATTGACACGTCCGGTATCCTCTTTATCTGCGGTGGAGCTTTTGATGGCTTGGGGCAGATCTTGGAGCGTAAAAAAGGGAAAAATGTTATGGGCTTTGGGCATGACAAACGCAACCCGGCAGAGAGTGATGACAGTTTTGAAAACGTCGAGCCCGATGACCTCGTCAGTTACGGTCTCATCCCTGAACTTATCGGGCGTCTGCCGATTATTGCTTCCCTCAATAAAATTACCGAAGAAGAGATGGTTCGTATCCTCACAGAACCAAAAAACTGTCTCGCAAAGCAATACATCAAACTTTTTGCCATTGATAATGTAGACCTTACTTTTGAGAAAGAAGCTCTCAATGCCATTGCCGCAAAAGCGCTTGCGCGTAAAACTGGAGCACGCGGTCTTCGTGCTATCCTCGAAGAGATCATGGGAGATGTCATGTATGAACTTCCTGAATACAGCGGATACGAAGTCATTATCACCAAAGAAGTCGTCGATGAAGGCTCTACTCCCGTTTACATTAAAAAAACCACCAAAAAAAGCGCATAGGAGATACTAATGCTATTTAATAAACTGATCGGAATGTTCTCCAACGATCTTTCTATCGATTTAGGAACTGCCAATACCTTGGTTATTGTCAAAGGAAAGGGCATTGTTATCAATGAACCTTCTGTCGTTGCCGTAAAAACTGAAAAATACGGTCAACAAAAAGTTCTGGCAGTCGGTAGCGAAGCCAAAGAAATGGTGGGGAAAACACCCGGAAATATCCGAGCAATCCGTCCTATGAGAGATGGTGTTATTGCCGACTTTGATATGACAGAGAAAATGATCCGAAAATTTATCGAAAAAGCACACGGACGAACCACTCTTATCAGTCCGCGTATTATTATTTGTATCCCTTACGGCTTGACACAAGTAGAGCGTAAAGCCGTTCGAGAATCGGCGATGAGCGCAGGGGCAAGAGAAGTCTATCTCATCGATGAACCAATGGCTGCGGCTATCGGTGCCGGAATCGACATTCGTGAACCTAAAGGTAATATTATTGTTGATATCGGCGGGGGAACGACCGAAATCGGAGTAATCTCTTTGGGAGGATTAGTACTGTGCAGTTCCATTCGTGTCGCGGGTGATAAAATCGATCGCGCCATCATGGACTATGTCAAACGCAAATACAACCTTCTCATCGGTGAGCGTATTGCGGAAGACATCAAAATCAATATCGGTACAGCGATGCCATTGGCGCAAGAGCTAAAAATGATTATTAACGGTCGCGATCAGGTTGAAGGATTGCTTACCTCTTTAGAGCTCAGCAGTGAAGATGCCAGAGAAGCGATGCGTGATCCTCTCAAAGAAATTCTCGAAGCCGTACGCGATGTACTTGAACGAATGCCGCCGGATTTGGCTGGAGATATTGTCAATAATGGTGTTATTCTCACAGGAGGCGGAGCCCTTATTCGTCAATTGGATAAATTTCTTTCCGAAACCATCAAGATTCCTGTTTACGTTGCCGATGAACCGTTGTTGTGCGTAGCCCGCGGTACAGGGCGTGCACTCGAAGAAATCGATCAACTTCACGAACTTTTTGATAATGAATAAACAGCGCTTTACTCTCATACTTTTTTTTCTTCTAAGTGTGAGTGGAGCTATCTATTTTAGCTCTCTATTACAATCTCCTTTTTTCAACCTCTCAAAAACAATCAAAATAACCTACTTGAATCAAATCGAAGCCATCAAGTCTGCACTCGACAAGCATGTTTCCCAAGAAAAAACGATCCAAGAACTGCAGCAGCGCAATCAATATTATGAACGTGAGCTGTTAACCCTTCACCAAATAGCCGATGAATATCGCAACCTTCTCCAAGAGCAAAACAGTACGATCAACATATCCCCTGCCGTTGGACTGGTTCGAACCATCTCTTATGTTCGAATGGGTGATCCCCATAAACTATGGATCGAGATGGATCATTTTGATCCTACCCAAGTGTATGGACTGCTGTATCGAGGATACGTTGCAGGGATTATTGTCTCAAAGCATAAACGTCCCATGGCATTGTTAAACGGGGATATCAAAAGCTCATATGCAGTTTCCGTAGGAAACACCCTCGCTCCGGGTATCGTTAGAGGAACCAATGGACGTCGTCTGGTCGTTGAGTTTATCCCCACATGGATTCCGATTGCGGTTGGTGATGAAGTACAAACTTCGGGGCTGGATAAAATTTTTCTCTCGGGGCTTAAAGTCGGAAAAATAATTTCTATCTCAAGAGCAAGCGGCTACCAAAGTGCTGTTGTTGAGCCCTACTTTTATGCCAAAAATCCCAACTATTTTCATGTCATTACCAAGGTCAGATAATCCGTCTATTTCAGATATTCTCAAATTTTGAACAAAGTCCAAAATTAGCTCCTAAGCGAAGTGCTCCCGCGACTAGTCGCTCTTAAAAAGCTCATTCAAAACCCTATTTTAAATGAGCTTTTAAGTGCTTTTAGCCTATAATCAACAAATTTTTTGATACAAAGGGTAAGCATGCCAAA
Source organism: Sulfuricurvum sp. (assembly GCA_036277315.1). GTDB lineage: Bacteria > Campylobacterota > Campylobacteria > Campylobacterales > Sulfurimonadaceae > Sulfuricurvum. The sequence goes on along the minus strand of DASUNE010000017.1, from coordinate 258 downwards.
ACGCGACGACATTAAAACGATACTCCTCATCGGATCAGGTCCCATCGTCATTGGTCAAGCGTGTGAATTTGACTACTCTGGAACACAAGCGGTTAAAACACTTAAAGAGTTAGGCTACCGTGTTGTCCTTATCAACTCCAATCCGGCTACCATTATGACTGATCCTGAATTTGCGGATCGTACCTACATCGAACCCATCAAACCTGAAATTATTGCTCAAATTATCAAAGATGAAAAAGTTGACGCAATTCTTCCGAC
>DASUNE010000016.1:0-10344 GCA_036277315.1 Sulfuricurvum sp. | reverse complement strand
GGCTTCGACCAAAAATTGAAGCAATACCTCCCGTTCCAAGGCTCCGATGGCAAGGCGTATACCGATTTCCCGCGTTCGTTCCGTTACGGAGACCAGCATTATGTTCATAATCCCGATACCTCCGACGAGAAGACTGATGGTAGCTACCGCACCCAGAAGAAGGGTAAGCATTTTGGTGGTAGAGGTGAGCGTTTGTACCATTTCACGCATATCGCGGACACTAAAATCATCTTCGTCCCCCATCTTGATACGACGGCGTTCTTGAAAAAGGGCAATGATGGACGATTTGACATTTTCGATGACGGCAGGGGAAGAGGCGGAAATGAGAATCATTGAAATGTCTTGGTTTCCGCTGACGCGCCGTTGCAATAGCCGAATCGGAACGATGATGATATCGTCTTGATCCATCCCGAACATGGACGCTCCTTTGGGTTTGAGCAGTCCGATGACTTGACACGAAAAGGTTCCCAAGCGAATGGAAGCCCCCAGAGGATTTTGCTCCCCAAAAAGTTCTTTGCGCACGGTTTCACCGATGATACAGACGGCTTTTCCCGCTTGAAGTTCGGAGGGGGCAAACATCCGTCCTGATTCAAATACCCAGTCTTTGACGGTGAAATAGCCGTTGTCGCTCCCCTCGATGGAGGTAGAGTAGTTTTGATTTCCGTAAACCGCTTGAACTCCTTTTGAACCTACGGGCGCAGCACCTCGGATATCCGTGATTTCACGGTGAATGGCTTGAAGATCATCATGGCTGAACCGTTTTGCGGTGGTATCTTCGGTGCGGGGACCTCTTCGATCCTGTCCGGGCCGGACGATGAGCATATTGGTGCCGAGTTTGGAGATGCTGTTGGTGACATAAGCGGTTGTCGCATCACCCAGCATCACCATCGCAATGACCGAAGCTACGCCGATGACAATCCCCAGTGTTGTCAAAATTGAGCGCAGTGCACTGCGGCGGATCTCTCTCAATGCGAGAATAAAAGCATTCCAAATCATCTAAGAGCCTCGTCGATCAATCCGTCACGAAAGTGGATGATCCGTGAAGCGTATGCCGCCATATCGACCTCATGGGTTACCATGATAATCGTAATCCCTTTATCGCGATTAAACGATTGCAGCAGATCCATGATTTCGATGCTTTTGGCCGTATCTAAATTTCCGGTAGGTTCATCCGCAAGCAGTATGAGAGGATCGGTAACGATGGCGCGGGCTATAGCGACTCGTTGCTGCTGACCGCCGGAGAGTTCGCCTGGCGTATGATGGGCGACGTGCTCTAAGCCGACACTTTTGAGTGCTTCGAGGGCTTTGGCTCTGCGAACATCGGCGGGAAATCCACGATATAAAAGGGGAAGTTCGACATTTTCGACCGCTGAGGTTTTCCCCAGCAGATTGAACCCCTGAAAAATAAATCCGACGTAATTGCGTCGCAAAAGAGCGCGTTGATCGCGGGTGAGTGTCCCGACATCAATCTGCTGAAAGAGGTATTGACCCCTCGTTGGGGTATCGAGACATCCGATAATGTTCATAGCGGTCGATTTTCCCGACCCGCTTGGGCCCATGATAGCCACAAATTCACCGCTCTTGATCTCGAAATCGACTCCGCGAAGTGCATAAGCAGCCGCTTCCCCTTCCCCGTATGATTTTGTCACATTTTTAAAGGAAATTACCGTATTTTCCATCGTTAATGTTCTTTAATTCCGACGATGACGTTATCGTTTGGTTTGAGTTTTGAAGTGAGAATAACGGTGGAGACTCCGTCACTTTTCCCAATAGTGACATCGATTTTTACCGGTTTTGCATCGCGTAATACCCATACCGATTTGCCATTAGTATTGATATTGTCTTTGGATTTTTCTTCTTTAGATTTTGGCGGGGTAAATCGCAGTGCCGCATTAGGTACGGTGAGGACATTGGGTAAAACACCGGTAATGATTTGTGCTGTGGCGGTCATTCCGGGACGAAGACGCAGATCATCGTTGGGGACTTCGACCACGGCATCGTACGTGACAACGCCATTGACTATTTGAGAGTTAAGACGCAGTTGGGTGATAATACCGTTAAATTTTTGGTTTGGATAGGCATCGACACTAAAGAGGACTTTTTGACTCTCCTTTACCTCTCCCACATCCGCTTCATCGACGCTCACGATGACTTTCATGTTGGTTAAATCTTTGGCCATTTTAAAAAGAATCGGGGTTTGCATTGCAGCCACGACGGTTTGTCCCGGCTCAACTTTACGCTCCAGTACGATTCCATCTATGGGGGAAACAACGACCGCTTTACGCAGATCATCTTGAGCGGTTTGAAGCTCGGCGAAGGATTGATCTCGCTGAGCCGTTGCTGCGGCAAGCTGTGCTTTTGACCGTTCTACGGTAGTTGAGGTGTTATCCATCTCTTGGCGTGAGGGGTAGTTCCCTTGGGTCGCTTCAAACATTTTACGAACTCTCTCCCATTCATTTTGGGCATTTTTAAGGGTTGCTTTGGCTTCGGAAATACTCGCTTGTGTCCGTGAGAGGGAAGCGTTGTAGCTGGTGACTCTGGAGGAGAGTTTGGTCGTATCGAGTCGCGCCATAATCTGACCGGTACGAACACGGTCATTGTAATCCACCAATACCTCATTGATCGTTCCCGAAACTTCGATCCCCACATCGATGGTGTTGGTCGGCTCCAAATTCCCCGTAGCAGAGACCGTGGTTGTGAGAGATTTTTTGACAACTTCTTGGGTGAGATACTCTGTTTTTTCACCGTTGCTGCTCATTTGCCATATTGCAAGAGCGATGAGGATGAGAACGATTGCTCCGATGATCCAGTATTTGAAGGTTGAACGCTTCGTCGTCCCATTGAGTCCTAAGGTTTCTTCAATCGTTTGAGTGGATGGTGTCATAGGAGTCCCTTGGAAGTTTTGAGTGAAAAATGAAGTCTTGCAAGTTCGATTTGAATATTGATTTCGTTGATTTGTATCTCGAGTTCTTCAATTCGTTTAGAATTTTTGAGAGTTTGGAGATCGTATCCCGTTTTTGTCCCTGCATTGACACCCGCATCAATGACACGGATAAGCTCATCATAGAGTTTGAGATTCTCAGCGGTGATGGCAATGTATTCACGATAACTCTCAATTTTTTCGATGGATTGGGCATAGGTCGCTTCGAGTTCACGCCGTTTATCCGCAGTGGCGGCAACTTCTTGGAGATAGGAAGCTTTTGCCTCTTGGATGGTAGAAGATGCATTATAAACCAGCGGCAGATTTAACGATAACCCCGCGCTGTAATAGTCACCGCTATAGCTTGTAGAAAGCTCTTTTGGATCGTAGCTTTGGTAGCCGATATTTCCATTAACCGCCAGCGAGGGGAGATAGTTGCTGCGTGTCACCCCGTAAAGTTTTCCCAACGTATCGCTTTGCGCGCGCGAATATTGCAGATCAAATTGATTCTGTACATAATCCTCTTTCAACACCAGCTCAAAACGGGGAATGGCAAAGGTTTCAGGGTTGATATCACTGATTTTAGCGACTTCAAAACGTTGCTGGGCGATCGTATATTTGGTGGATGCGTAGATTTTGAGCTCATTGCTTTTCATCATGAGTGCATTATTGAGTTCCGTAATATCGACTTTACCGGCATCATACAGCTGACGTTTGATGAAAATTTCAATCTCTTGATTGTTCAGACGAAGCCGGCTTTGTTCAAGTTGCAGGAGACTTTTTTGTACAGTGAGCAAAGCTGCGAATAGGGTCTCGTTGAGCGAAGCTATTTGCTTTTGCAACGTCACGGAATTGGTCTGAAATTTGGCATCGGCATAATCAATCTGATAGTTGATCCCACCGGAGCGAAAGATGTCTTGGGAAATCGATGCAGAAATACTTTTCATGTCGCTGTGCGTATTTCCCAACGCACTTTTATCATAATGATAGGCGGCATTGAGATTAATCGGAGCAATCCAATTGGTGCGAAGTTTCTCATGTTCAGAGTCGTAGATTTCTTGCTGTTGGCGCAAAATAGTCTGTTTTTCAGGGGAGAGAAGGGCGGTATTATCCGCAGCGCTCATAGAGATAGAAGCAAACGATATGAGAGTAAAAAAAGTGTACCAGTATTTCATACCTCTATTGTAATATAAATTGGATAATGCATACGTCATAAAATGCCGATTACAGTTTTTCACTCCGTATCCTAAACCGTTTGTTAGAGATACACCCGATTTGATACGCTACCATCGATAAAAAGGGTTCTAAAAACGGTTCAAACCGGGATTCTTCTATGGTTTCCATTCCATGTGCATTGAGCAATTCTAAAATCGTAAGGGTTGATTCGATGGTTGAAAGGCAAAAATCTTTGGGCTGTTCTTTGATTTGAAACTGTGAGGACTTGGTGTGGGTAAAGCTCAGCTTCGGCAAGCGTTGAAGATTTTTACTCAAACGAAGCATTTTCATCGAACAAGGCCAGGTTGAATCGAGGATGAAGATCACTAACTGTTTGTTATGAAGGTCGATTTTTTCAGCGTTTAGATGGAGACTGTCTGCTGCGGGGTAGAGAAGATAACAAAGGTTGTTTTGATTGTCTATAAAAGCGTTAATGGCCGTATGATCGGTAAAGTCAACATCGATAAAAAGTTCTGAGTTGGGAAGCGAGAGATGGGTGAGTCTGCCCGTACCGTTTTTGGTCTTTTTGAACTCTTTGGGGTGCATCAAGATGACAAATTTTGTTGCGGTTTGGATGGGATTGACACGCGAACACAGACACTGTTTCAGAGGTCGATAGCAGTGATAACATGTTTCTCTGGCTTCACTCTCTCTATCCATACCAAATCTCTCAATTTTTTTCGACAGTATACAAGCAAATAGCCTCAAATCTTAGAATGCCAACGCTTTGGAAATATAGAAAAGGAAAAAGAGACTCCTTTAAGTGAAAAACCTTTATTATTGAAAAAATTGTTCCCAAGGAATTCACATGAAAATTTTCGTCACTTTAATCGTGAGCGCCGTATCCCTCTTGGCAATCGAGCCGTTAGTCAACGCGCAATGGCTTAATGAACATAAAAATGATCCAAAACTTCGTATCATCGAAGTCTCCGATGGAGATGGCTATGCGTTGGAACACATTGGAGGTGCTGCCCATACGTCGATTGGAAAATGGCGATTTGATAACGGAACGTTTCTCTCTGTCCGTCCCGTAGCGGAGATTGAAAAAGAGATCAGCGGTTTAGGAATCGATGAAAACAGCGATGTCCTATTGTACGCACCGATCAATGAGCCCAAAGACCTTCTCAAAGCGAGCTATATCTACTGGGCGTTGAACTATCACGGCATCAAAAGCGTGGCGCTTTTAGATGGTGGATTACAAGCATGGAAAAACAAACAATTTGAACTGACCCCAATAAAACCCGAAATCAAGTCGACTGCATTTAAAGCGAAAATACAAAAAGAAAAAATTGCTGATATTACGTATGTGAAAAATCATTTAGGCAAACTTCCGATGATCGATGCCCGTCCCAGCGATATGTATCTAGGGGTGACTCCAACCGCAACGGTAAAACGTAACGGTCATATCAAGGGCTCGATGAGTTACTCATGGAATTATTCGGTGGATAAAGAGTACGTGCTTAAATCCAAAACCCTGTTAGAGAGTGTTTTCAAAGAAGGGTACGGATTGGATAAAGACAAAGAGGTCCTTGTCTATTGTACGGGAGGGCTAGAGACTTCGTATAACTATTTCGTCCTCAGTGGGGTCCTCGGATATAAAAACATTCGGCTGTACGATGCGTCCATGAAAGAGTGGGGGAATCGAGAAGATACCCCGATGATGCAGTACCGTTATGAAATGTTTAAGAAGTAATTGATGGTATTGCCCCGTCCTTTAATCGTTTTTACGTTTACTCTCTCCCTTGCCTGCGCGCAAGAACTTGTCACTTTGGATAAAATCGAAGTACAAGAGACCTATTCGACACTTGAAGAACGCAAAGAGAACTCTATTTCCAAACGGATTATTAAATCCGAGGAGTTGGCGCAGTACGGTGATCTAAATGCGCTGGAGATGCTTAAACGTACTGCGGGTGTGAGTATTTCTGAGGGTAAGAAAAAAGGGGCTCCGGGAAAAGGATACACCAAAGTCCTCATTGACGGTGAAGAGGTATCCGTCAGCTCAAAACGTCGCAGCAGTCCGCTGGAACAGATCAGCCCCGATATGATCGAACGTATCGAGATAATGAGCAACGGATCAGCGGAATACACGGCTGAAGCGATGGGGGGCATTGTCAATATTATTCTCAAAAAGCCCAAAAGCGATGGATTGGCGATAGCCAAAATCACGGCAGGTGCCTATGGTGATTCTCCAATGGGAACGCTGTTTGCCCAGTATGAGAAAAAAGAGGGAAAGGTAAGTTATCTCATTAACGGTACCTACAGCGATACGCAAAAAAATGAGACGACCCTTACCGACAGCAACACTCTTGGAATCATCAGCACGCAAGATGGTGAGGATAAGAGTAGGGCACGCTCGTTTAGTCTGAATGGAAAAGTGATTTATACAGCAAACCGTCAATCCAAATATGCGTTTGATGGTACGCTTGGACGGAATGATGATCGTGTGGATACCCATGATACGACGATCACATCAGGTACTGTAATCCGTAATATCGATGAACGCAATAACGCAGAGGGGACTTTTTATGTCGCAAAGCTTCTCGGTGACCATCATATAGGGCAATCCATGATAGCGGATTGGAAACTCATCACACACGAAAGATCTCAAGAGGGGCAAAAGAGTTCATTGGACAGCATCAGCTCAAGGGAGATTTACCAAGAAGATACGTCCTTGTTTCGTATTTTCGGAGGGAATGCCAATCTCTCGTACGCAATGAACGAACATTTTTTCAAAACGGGGATGGAGTACCGGCATCTTAAACAGCGCGATGAGGTGCAAACCGTTGAAAATGGGGTCAATACGACATTGCCATCGGACAATGTGACGATGGATCAGGATAAATACGCCGTGTATGTCCAAGATGAATGGAGCATGGGGGAAAAAGCGGTACTGACGCCAGGCCTTCGCTATGAAAAAATCGATCGTGATTACGGTGTGGTGAGCGCGATTGATTATTTCGCACCCTCGGTTCATTTTCTCTATCGGCTCACTTCCGAAGACAATGTGCGTGCCAGTGTTGCCAAAACGGTCAAACTCCCCCGTTTGGATGAGATCAGTTCCAGCGTGAACAGCTCACTGGATGATAATGACATTAACAACCCCGACATCACCGGTAATCCGAGTCTAAAAGAAGAATCTGCCCTCAGCTATGAACTGCGGTTGGAACACTATTTTACCGATAAGGGGATCGTGAGTCTCAATACGTTTTACCGAAATATTGAGGATAAAATCGAGAAACTGACAACACTGGAAAGTACGCGATATGTTGAACGTCCCTATAATGCAGGCGAAGCGCAGCTGTGGGGGGTAGAGTTGGAAGTGAAAAAATCACTCGCAACACTGCTGAATGGTTTGGGAATATGGGGTAATGCAACCGTTCAGAATTCGACACTGGAAAACACCCAAACCGGATTTAATGGGGTGATAGGAGAAACACCCGATTATCTGCTGAACATCGGGCTCGATCATGCCTATGCCCCGTATCGTTTGACGTATGGGGCAGCCTATCGCTATAACGGCGGATTTGAGGATCCCATCGATCAAAGCGGCATCGTAAAATCGCAAAAAGGATACGGTGTTTTGGATCTCTATGCGACCAAACGGCTTGACTCAACGTTCAAGCTTTCGTTAAATCTGAAAAATATTACGAGTACAACGATTGAAACGACTTCTGCCGGATACAGCGGCGGTGTTTTGAATGTGTACCAAGTGGATAAACTAAATTCTGATCCCCAAATTCTTTTAACCCTTGAAGGTAAATGGTAATTTGACGTTAAAATAATCAAATAAATAAATTTAAATCGTCAGAGTAAGGCATGATTATTAATCATTTATAGGTTAAAATACTGATTATTTAAAATCTAAAATTATCTGAGGATTTATCATGAAAAACAATGAACCGACACTGGAAACGATCGAAGATTATAATACCTTAAAAGGATCAAAAAAACGGGTGGTATGGATCGTTATCATCATCGGTTTGATTATAGGGGCAATTTTTGTAGCTGCAAATAACTATTCTGAAAAGAGCAATGATACGATTCCCGTGCAAGACACGATCGCTAACATGCCGGTTAAGTGATGATAGCAACATTAATAGGGTTGTATACCCTTTATATTTTTATCCGTCTTTATGCAAGCGTTATGCAAATCGGTTTTATCAATCAGATGAAGCGCAAAGGCGCTGTATTGATGGGGGAACAAGCTTATTTGGATGCGGGTAATTATGCCGTTGCCAAAGAAAAACTTTCCATGATTGAGTCCTTTGTAGAGTATGGACTCTTTTTGGTTTGGATGATGGGGATGATCTATTGGCTTGATGGACAGTTAATGGCTCAAAGTTCGGCGGTACAGTCGATTGTCGCTGTGTTGGGGATGCTATTGATCAACTCCTTGGTGATGCTCCCTTTTGGATGGATTGCTAAGTTTAAAATCGATGCAAAATACGGATTTAATCGCTCTTCCACCGGACAATTTGTAAAAGACACCCTTATTAGCACGTTACTAACGGTTGTTATAGGAAGCGCTATTGTGTGGATTATTTCACTGATTATCACCTCGAGCACGTTATGGTGGTTATGGAGCTTTACCTTTATTTTTGCGGTAGTGGTTGCTTTGAATATGTTTTTTCCGACCATTCGAGCCTTGTTTTTTGACAAAGTGACTCCGTTAGAAAACAGCGAGCTACGGGAGAAAATCGAAGAGTTGATGAACAAAACCGGATTTGTCAGCAGCGGCGTGTTTGTGAGTGATGCAAGCAAGCGTGATGCACGTCTTAATGCCTATTTCGGAGGTTTAGGGAAAACAAAACGGGTCGTGCTGTTTGATACCCTTATTGAAAAGCTTTCCCCCTCAGAATTGATTGCCGTGCTCGGACATGAGTTAGGACATTTCGCGCACGGTGATTTGTACAAAAATATTGCGATGGTGGGGGTTATGCTCTTTGGGATGTTTGCGTTGTTTGGAAACCTCCCTGACTCTCTTTATCTTGAACTGGGCGTTTCCCAATCGCCGCATGTGATTATGATGGTATTTATTCTCTTGCTTCCGATGGTGAGTTTTGCGATTATGCCGTTGATGGGGATGATAAGCCGTCACAATGAATACGAAGCCGATCGCACCGGCGCAGAACTTGGCGGGGCAGAGCATTTGGTCAATGCCCTTAAAAAACTGGTAACCGAAAACAAAAGTTTTCCCTTATCCCATCCGGTTTACCGATTTTTTCACACGACCCATCCTCCGGTTATTGACAGGCTTCGTGCTCTGGGGGCTGATATTCAGGTCGCTGCTGATGAGGGCTTTGCGGATCCATGTCCCGTAGACTAAGTGAACTTCACAGCCATCTAAGCACACTCCTTGAGGGGGTCGTTGAATTTCCGCGACGTGAAGCGGAACTCTTGCTCATGGCATACTTGGAGTGCAATCAGCTTTATTTTATCACCCATCAAGAGCAGATGATCGATGAACATGATCCGAAATTGCTGGAATGGATCGAAAAACGCACAGCCAATGTCCCTTTGGAATATCTCACAAACCGTGTCAGTTTTTACTCACGAGAGTTTTACATCGACGAGGGTGCTTTGATTCCCCGTCCCGAAACAGAACATCTGATTGATGAAGTGCTTTCACGTGTGAGCAAAGATGAAGAAATCAACATTGTCGAAGTCGGAGTCGGCAGCGGTATTATCTCGATACTTTTAGCCCTTCATCTGCCCAAAGCCCGTTTTATCGCCGTCGATATTTCGCCACGTGCTCTTGGGGTTGCACGTCGCAATATTGAAACATTCGGTTTGTGTGGGCGCATAGAATTACGCGAAGGGGATCTGCTCTCCTGCGTCAGTGAAAAAATCGATCTGCTGGTCTCCAATCCGCCGTATATCGCCGATGATGCACCACTGGAAAACAATCTCTCCTATGAACCGCAAAATGCCCTTTTTGGCGGAACGGTTGGGGATGAGATCATTCAACGATTGTTGGAGGAAGTGTACAGGAGAAAAATAGCTCTCTTCGTGTGCGAAATGGGATACGATCAGCGTGCAAAGGTGCAAGAGTATCTTAAAACTTTTGCGGTACAATCTCTTGAATTTTACAAAGATTTAGCCTCATTTGATCGAGGATTTTCTCTAAAGGCAAACCATGAATAAAAAAGCTTTGATGGATGTTGGTTATCTCCTTACTCTCGGTATGACGATAGGGGCCCTTTTGATTT
>DASUNE010000015.1:0-12281 GCA_036277315.1 Sulfuricurvum sp. | reverse complement strand
AAACGGAGCCTAGTTCCGGATGTTGCCATCGTAATAACGCCTCAACGCCGATGATATGTCCATCACGGATACACACTTGCGGCTGATAATGGACATACAGCTGACCAAGCTCCAGTGCATGACGCAATGCGTTGTTTAATTGCAAATTACGGCTCGAACGAACTTGCATCTCTTCCATAAAGAAACGGTAATTATCACGCCCATCTTCTTTGGCACGATACATGGCGCTATCGGCACTCTTGGAAAGTGTTTCCAGAGTTAACCCATCTTCGGGATAGAGGGCAATACCAATCGATGCGGTAATGCTCAGGTCATAGGGCCCGATCAAAAAGGGCTTATCAATAATATTCATCAGTTTCTGGGCTACTTGTTCCGCTCCGGATGCATCGGTACCGGGTAATAATACGATAAATTCATCCCCTCCAAAACGAGATACCGTATCTTCTTCACGCATCACCGCTTTTAACTCTTTGGCCACTTCGACCAGTAACGCATCACCGACGCTGTGACCAAGCGTATCGTTGATGTCCTTGAAGTGATCAAGATCAACAAACATCACTGCCAAATTTCCCTGATTTCGTTTTACAAAACTAAGGGCGAATTTAGCGTTCTCCTCCATCTGGTTACGGTTGGGAAGACCGGTGAGGGAATCAAAATTAGCCAGATAGTGGATACGGTCTTCGCTCTTCTTTCTCTCGGTAATGTCCTCTTCGATCGCCATATAATGGGTGATATTTCCATCGGCCTGACGGATCGGTGAAACATGGATAGCCTCAACGTATTCTGTCCCATTTTTATGCCGATTGATAAACTCTCCCTTCCAATTTTCTCCGCGACTCAAACATTTCCACATATTCTCATACGTCTCAGACGGTGTTTTTCCCGAATGGAGAAACCTCGGATTTTTACCGATTACTTCATACGGCAAATATCCACTGGTTTTGGTGAATGCGGCGTTGACGTATTCTATCTGTCCTTGTGTATCGGTGATTACAATCGTATTAGGAGTTTGTTCGACTGCGTGCCAGAGCTTGAGCAACTCATTTTGCGCCTCTTTGCGTTGGGTAATATCCTGCACGGTACCGATCCCAATACAGGGACAATCTTCTGAATCCCTTTCAATTTTAGCCAGTTCTCGGACCCAATAAATTTTTCCCTCTATGACGATACGATGTTCGATATCGTACGTTCCGCTATCGATCGCTTCATTCCACGCTTTTTGCACTGCTTCACGATCATCAGGGTGAACCGCTTCCATAAAAATATCAAAACTGATCATTTGATCTTGAGGAATTTGAAATATCCGATACGCTTCCGCTGACCATTCAAGGCGACGGGTCGGGATGTCAAGCGTCCAACTGCCGATATGCGCAATGGCTTGCGCACGATTGAGATTGGATTCACTGCGATGCAGTGCGAGTTCTGCCTCTTTACGTCGTGCTCCCTGCTCAAAGCTGCTCAGGGCATAGTCGATGTCTATAACCATCTCCTCCAGCAGATTGCGTGCGGCCTCATCGAAAACATTGACTTCGGTGGCATAAAGAGTGAACGTACCGATCGCAACCCCATTGCGGTGCAGAGGAAGGGAAGCAGACGCTTTCCAACCAAACTGTTCAGCCTGACCATGCCACAGTAAAACAGTGGGGGCATGCTGAAAATCCTGACACCAAAATGGCTGATCCTCACGAAATGCTGTCGCAGTAGGGCAGGCTTCTAGTGAGTCGTTCTCCTCTAATGAAATCCGAAATTTTTCCAAATATTCCGTACCGATGCCATACGAGGCAACGGGCCGAAGAGTCTTTCCCTCCTCATCCACTATACCGATCCATGCCATCTGCATCCCGCCAAAGATCACCGCATCACGGCAAATTTGCGGGAACAGTTCCATTTCATCCGCACAGCGGGCAATGTCTTGATTGCACTGGATTAATGCCGCATAAAACTTTGTCAAGCGTTGATTTCTCGCTTCCGCTTTGTTGCGTTTCGCATCGATTTTCTTCAGTTTCAGCTGGGTTACTGAGAGCCAACCCAGCACACTGTTCTTCATCCCATCGGCGACGACAATAGGAGAGTTGAAATCTCCTCTCCCGATCCGGGCAATATGCGTATGCAGCTCGTCCACTTTTGCACCTAGGATTGCGTACAGTTTCCTATTAATACTCCAAAGCAAGTACAGTAAAAGGAGGCCAACAACAATGACCGCAATACGCAGCAGTATGGCAATCAGCTTGGCAGCTTCAACAGCCTCCATCATCCGATGATCCATCATCTCATGAAATTCTTCAAGCGGTTGCATAATTGCAGCTTTTGCCTGAGAATAGCAGGTATTGTGCAACATTTCAGACGCTTTATGAACATTGGTTTCACGGTTAAGAACAGTCGAATCCACCAGCTTCAACGCATCCATTTCAATACGCCTTAACGCATCAAAATGGCCATTGGCTTCAGCCAGTTTGGCATACTCCTCCTTGGTAAAACCGGCCTGACGCATCAAATCCAATAATGCAATTGCCTCAGTACCCTGTGAACGCAGCTTTTGATCGTTTGACAATACCAATTCCCAGTACACATTATGATATTCGACCGGACGGTACGCCCTTCCCTCATGAATATCAAGAATCTTTTGATAAGACTGTTTGTAGAGAGGATTGCCGGTAATCACATAGCTGTGCGCCATATTGCTAAGATCATTGGACGCTTGGCGCAATTCGTCCGATAGTAAATGTCCCTGCAATCGCAAATCATTCGTATCCTCGATCTGTTTCTCCGATCGGAGATAAAGAGCAAAAACAAAGACAAAAAGCAAACACACGACCACTGTAAGCCAAACACTTTGGGAAAATTTGGATAAATTCATCTTCGTGATCATCATCTTTCCCTCTCTTACGTTCTATGACCTGTCATCCTGTGCGATTTCAAAAGCGCTATTTGGTTAAATGCAGTGACAAAATACACGCTAAATAGCTTCTATCCTACTTCATTCCATTCTTCTAAACATTAGGCATATTATTTATGACAATTAAAATAGTTAAATCAAAAGATAATCCGTTAAATCATATAACTTTTTTATGAGTAAATTTTGAGTTTGAAGATTTTAAGAAGAGTTATTCGAAAAAGATGGCAAAAACAGTGATTTTAGATCACCAATTGATACCCGACAGAGGGGAGTGTACGGATTAATTCTTTGTAGGTTTTTCGACGCAGCAGTTTAACAAGGGTACGGATATTTGCCATCGTTGTTTCGTTATGAGTGGCGATTACATCGAGTAATTCTTCATAATAAAGGACTTTATTTTTATGATTTATCAATGCTTCAAGCAATAACATCTCCTGCTTCATAAGCGGTATACGCTGATTTTTGTTGCATAAACTTTTACTGTGGGATTGATACAAAAAGCCCCGACCCAGATTGATCGTACGCTCGTCATTGTATAAATTGCACCACTCTATCAGATCCAATGACTCACGTACACGTATCTCATCTTTGTTATGTTTAACCAATGTGAGATAATTTTTGACACGAAAATAGAGTTCGCTCGCATCCAACGGCTTGCGCAACAGATCATCTCCTCGCGCTTGGATAATCTTATCGTCGATTTCATCCATCGTTAACGACGTCATAAAAATGACGATAGCCGACTTCATTTTCGGATCATTTTTGATCTTCCGGCATGCTTCATAACCATCCATTCCAGGCATGACGACATCCATCAAAATAAGGTCAGGCTGTTCATCGTTAGCCATTTGTATCGCTTCGCTGCCATTTCCGGCTTCCAAAAAATCAACCTCATCGAGTCTCTTGAGCACTTTTTGGATAATCTTTCGGGTTTGTTCATCATCATCGACGATTAAAACTTTTTTACGAACAGCCATTTTTGCAGTTACCCTTTACTCTTATTTATTGATTTTAAAATTATCATTAGATGGACAAAACAGTATAGATTATAACGGATTAATGTGATTATATCGGACCAATATGAGCAAACTGTGAGTGGATAAAAATTATAACATTAAAATAAATTATCGATGGAATGTGTTACTATTCATCGAAAGCAATTATGTTGATCGTAAGGGACATTTCCATGCACACTCTACAGCAAACGTTAGCCGAGACGACACGGTCCCTCCATCAGCGTATCGAAAACAACCCTTTTATGCACGCCTTTTTACGTAAAGAGCCCATGGAACAGCCTTACCGATGGCTTTTGAACAAACTGTATCCCTTTACTGTAGGCGCAGAGACTAAACTCTCAGGCTTGATCGATGAACGTGAGGGATTTGACATCCCGAAACGGTTGCGTGCCCATTTATTGCATAACGATCTCGTTGAACTGGGTATCACTGCGGAAAGTTCCGATTCCTCACTCTTTGACACGATTGACACCCTCCCAAAAGCCATTGGATTGCTTTACGTCATGGAAGGCTCACGCAAAGGGGGAGCATTTTTATCCTCACACCTGCTCAAATCACAACTCCCGCTTCCTATGAGCTACCTGATAGGATATGGCGAAACAACCGATACGCGATGGGAAGAGTTTTGCACTTTACTTCAACGTTACGCAAATACCCCGCTTCAAGAAGAGATCGTATCAGGTGCCATCAGTGCTTTTGAAATACTTGAAAGGATTTTTCATGATCAATGAAAACCAAGACCTAACCGAATGCGACAAAGAACCCATCCACATCCCCTCAGCCATACAACCCCATGGTTTTTTTCTGGCCATTGACCCTGATAGCACTAATATTATTACCGCCAGCAGTAATATTGATCTCTTTTTTACCTTTTCCACGCAAAAAATTCTCGGACAGCCCCTCTCGACTCTCTCTCCTCTTGTGAGTGAGTGGGTTAAAGAGCAGCACAACATAACCGAGCCTCTTCCTGCGATCTTTGTCTTGACCCACAGCCACGAGGCAACCCGCTTTGTCGTCTCTTTGCATCGCCATGATTCCTATCTCATCCTCGAAGCCGAACCCGCCATGCATCCCGATCTTTTTCCCGATTATTTGGCTCAATCGATTATCAATGAAACGATTGCTCTCACATCGGCAGCTTCCATTGAAGAGCTATGCCATCAAGGGGCCCTTGCACTCCAGCGTCTAAGCGGATTTGGACGGGTCATGGCGTATCGGTTTGATGAAGATTTCAACGGAAGTGTCATTGCCCAAGCCAAAATACCTGAAATGGAATCGTATCTCGATCATCATTTTCCCGCCGCCGATATCCCAGCACAAGCCCGAGAACTTTATCGCACCAATCTCATCCGATTTATCCCAAACTCGACCTATACTCCCATCCCGCTGCAAAGCCTTTTGAGTGAACCCATCGATATGAGCCAAAGCTTGCTTCGCAGTGTCTCTCCAATCCATCTCGAATATCTGCGCAATATGGACGTGGGAGCGTCTATGAGCCTCTCCATCATCGTTGATGGGCAATTATGGGGGCTTTTTGCCCTCCATCACCCCTGCCCTTTACCGTTGGCCTATACCATTCGGCGATATTGCGAGATGTTCATCCGTATCTTCAATGCCTTTATCCAAGAAAAACTCTCAAACGAAGCGTCTCAAATGTTCTTCCGGCTCAAAGACCGATACTCCACCCTCAAAGAGGTATTTCAAACCCTCAGCGATCAATCCACGGTCCATAATGCATTTACAGCCCTCGGACAAACGTGGCTGGATACACTGGAGAGTGATGGTGTGTGTCTGCTGCAAAATGACGCGATCTCTACTTTTGGAACGGTCCCCGAAGCATCACAGATCATAGCCCTTTCAAAGCAAATCGATGCGCTCCATCAAAACGATCTTTACACCTGTACCTCCATTGAAACCGTTTTAAACGGCATCTCATTTCCCGAATCTTCAGGTGTCATGAGCGTTATCGTCACCCATCATCCCCGCACTGAGCTCCTCTGGTTTCGCCGTGAATGGGTAAAAGAACTCAAATGGGCAGGTAATCCGGATAAAACGGTGACAATCGATCCTGCACAGCGCATCAGCCCCCGCAAATCGTTTGAAACCTTTACGCTCCAACAACGAGGGAAAAGTCTCCCGTGGAGCGCCTCTCACCTTCTCGCCGCGAAGCTCTACAAAGACTTTGGCCCCGTTATCGAACTCGACATCACCAAGCGTACCATGAACCGCCAAAATCAGCTCCTCATCCAGCAAGGTAAAATGGCCATAATGGGGGAGATGATCGGCGCCATCGCCCATCAGTGGACTCAGCCGCTTAATTCCTTGTCCATTCTCATAAGCGGCCTCTCAGAGCTGCTCGATGAAACCAATGTCGACCCCATTTCTGTGACCGAAGTCAAGCAAATCGGTATGGCCAGAATACAGTTCATGAGTGAGACCATCGATGCTTTTCGTGATTTTTTCAAACCCAATGCCATCCTTAAAGATTTTTCGATGACGCAATCGATCCATGAAGTCAGTGAGCAGCTCCTCCCTCACTTAAAACTCCATAGGATCAATTTGAATGTCGATAAAGATCCGGGGATGATCCATGGATCTCAAAATGAATTCAAACAGGTGATCTTGATTCTGCTTAGCAACGCTCATGATGCCCTGATCAAAAACAAGATTGAAAATCCGCGGATAACCTGTACCGTCAAACACACTCCTAACACTATTGATCTCCATATATGCGACAACGGGGGAGGTATCCTCCCTGAACATTTAGAACAAGTATTCACCCCCTATTTTTCTAGCAAAGAAGAGGGTGTCGGCAGAGGAATCGGTTTGTATTTAGCGAAGCTGATTATCGAAGAACATTTTGGAGGGATGATTACAGTAAAAAATGAGAATCAAGGGGCCTGTTTTACGTTGACATTTAGTTTATAAACTCACACTTTACTCATACTGGTCCGTTACAATCTTATCACTAACTACTAGCCTATGCTCAAAAAGGAGCAGATATTTTGAATGAAAAAGTGCTAGAAGTAAAAAGCCTTGCTAAAGATGTAAGCGTGCTTTATGTCGAAGACAATCCGGGGTTACGTGAAAACATTGTTCAATTACTGAGTAAAATATTCACCCATATACTGAGTGCTCAAGACGGGGCTGAAGGGTATGAAGTTTTCAAGAAACACAAACCAAGACTGGTCATAACCGATATAAATATGCCTAAGATGAGCGGTCTTGAGATGGCCAAAAGGATGAGATCCGAAGAGCCCGATACAAAAATTATCTGCATTACGGCTTTCAATGAAAAAGAGTATCTGCAAGAGGCGATCAATGCAGGCGTTTTCCGATATTTGCCCAAACCGGCAAAAGTCAATCAGCTGATCGATGCTTTGTACGATGCCCTCAATGCAATACAATATGAAGAGAACAAGCATCTCTACGACACTCAGCTTCACGATATTTTTAACTACCAAAACAACCTTTTGATCATGTTTCAAAACGGCCATCCCGTCATCGTCAACCAACGCTTTTTGGACTTTTTTGACGTCGAAAATTTGGATGATTTTCTGGAAAAATACTCCTCAATGGATTTTATCTTAAAAGAACATCAAGGATTTCTTTATACAACGGATGAACGTACGTGGTATGAAGAAGCATCCGCCAATCCAGGGAAACTTTTTCATACCAAAATCATCGATCATCAAGAGCAAAATCATCATCTGATCATGAAACTTCGTGAAGTTCCCCACAAAAAAGGGTCTACCATAGTATCGCTCGATGATGTAACCGAGCTCAACTTGCTGGGACTGTATGATAAAAATGCCACAGATAAGGACAAAATTTTACAAGATAAAAAAACCGTTTTGAAGTTTATGAAAATCGTCAGTGAAAACAATGCAGAAGTCAAACTGCACAACTTTTATCGCGGTCTGACCATCACCAATCCAACCGTCATCGTCCACATGGACGATGAACAAATCGTCGTAAAAACGTCCTATTCTCAGCTCAAGATTGTCAAGATGGTCAAAAATACGACGATCAGTTCCGACGTTTTCCCCTCTGCTGTCTTGTGTAAATCGGTCAAAGAGATTGATTTTGACAAACAGATGATCACGTTTAGCGATATGCAGTTTATTCAAAGAAGCGGTAATGATCGCAAAAATATCCGTCTTGAACCGGAGGGGCATGAAACGGCTACCCTTTTTGTTGATGATAAAAAGTTTTACGGAGAAATTCGCATCGTAGATATCTCTATTGTTTCACTTAAACTGGAACTCAATGCGCTTCCTCCCCATTTCGAGATAGGGATGGAAGTCACTATTTCAATGGTTTTACCCACTAGCAAAGCCCTTCTGAGTATTAACACCCGGGCTACCCTCTACCGTATTGACGAATTGGATCATTCTTTTCATATTGTGGTATTGTTTGAACTCAATGAACTCAAACATAAAGGGATGTCCGAATATCTTTCCAATCGTCAGATGAGCTTGATCCGTGAATTTAAAGCCTTGGAGATAAAAACATGATTTTTTCTCCCCTGAATATGTATCAACACCTCATGGATACCTTACCCTTAAACATCGTGATCTATCGGCCCACCGTGGACGGAAAAGATTTTATTTTTATGGATATTAATGACAGAGTAACGCAGACGGATAAAATTTCCAAATCAGAGGTAATCGGCAAACACCTTACCGAAGTATTCCCCAATATCAAAGAGTTCGGGCTGTACGATGTATTGTGCCGCGTGTACAAAACAGGTGATCCAGAGATACTTGAGCCTACCTTTTATCAAGATGACCGAGTACAAGGGTGGCGTCGAAACGAAGTCAGATTGCTTCCTAACGGTGATTTGCTTGTCATGTACGAAGACTATACAGAGCAAAAAGAGATTGAAAAAAAACTCTTCTCTTTAGGAGATATTATTGACCATAGTATTAATGAAATTTACCTTTTTGACAAAGAGAGTCTGAAATTTACCTATCTCAATCAGGGTGCACTTAAGAACATAGGATACACGATTGATGAGTTAAAACAGATGACCCCGCTGGATATCAAACCTTTGCATACCTATGAAAGTTTGTTGGCACTGCTCAAAACGTTAGACAATCAATCTACAAAACAGCTGATCATCGAAACGATTCACCGACGCAAAGACGGGAGCACGTATGATGTAGAAGCACGTATGCAAATGATAAAAGTGGATGATACAGAACAATTTGTCGTTTTTGTATCCGATATTACCGAGAGAAAAACCGTCAAACTTGAGCTGGAACATAAAATTGAAGAACTCTCCAAACAAACCTATCTTTTAGAGCATTACCAACAGTTGGTCGATAAAAATACCATTGTCTCAATAACCGATGAAAATGGTTTGATCACCCATATTAGTGAAGCATTTGAAAAAGTATCCGGATATTCAAAAGAGGAAGTAATCGGCCAAACCCATGCCCTTTTCCGCCATCCGGATACCTTAAAAGAATTTCATACGGATATGTGGAATACCCTGAAATATGCACAAGAATGGGAAGGCGAAGTCAAAAATCGGCGTAAAGATGGTAGTGCCTACTGGCTGCGTCTGCATATTGAATACAATAGAGATCATATGGGCAATTTTATAGGATACAGTTCAACGGGACATGATATTACCCACAAAATACATCTAGAAACCCTGACAAAAGAGCTTGAAAATCGTATTACGACTGAAGTAGAAAAAAACCGCTTGCAGACGATTCAGATGTTAGAGCAGTCGAGGCTGGCACAAATGGGAGAAATGATCAGTATGATTGCCCATCAATGGCGGCAGCCCTTGGCCTCCATAGCGGCAATTTCATCGACGTTGACCCTTGATGTGATGATGGACAACTATAAAAAAGAGTTTTTCGAAGAACGTCTCGAAGCCATCGGTGATTTATCTCAGCATCTTTCTTCCACCATCGATGATTTCAGAGGCTTTTTCAAAGAAAATAAAGAAAAAGCAAAGGCAACATGGGAGGTGATAACGGAAGGGAGTTTAAGCATTATCGAACCAACCCTGCTCACCCATCGTATCAATGTCGAACGCTTTTATGAAACCCATGAGAGTCTGTACACCTATATCAACGAAATGCGTCAGGTGCTTTTAAATATTTTCAAAAATGCTGAAGACATCTTTTTGGAAAAGAAAACAGACAATGCAACCATCTGGGTACGAAGTTATCAAAAAGATTCATCCCTGTGTCTGAGCATCGAAGACAATGGCGGCGGAATTCCCCAAGAGCTCATCAGCAAAGTTTTCGACCCCTACTTCAGTACCAAAGAGAAAAAAGATGGTACAGGATTGGGACTGTATATGTCAAAAACCATTATTGAAGAGCATTGCAAAGGGGAACTCACCGTCCGTAACACAGACAAGGGAGCACTTTTTGAAATCGTGATGCCGATTTAATTTTCCCTAATACAGACCGTTTGAATCATACCCCTTCTAAAATCATCGCTTCGGAAAGTCGTTTAAATGCCGCAATATTGGCTCCATCGACAAAATTTCGCTCTCGACCGTACTCTTTTGCCGTCAATGAAACCCGTTTGTAGATTTGGCACATAATCTCATTGAGTTTGCGGTCCACTTTATCAAAATCCCATTTTTCCATCGACGCATTTTGAGACATCTCAAACTCACTCACAGCAACCCCTCCGGCATTGGAGGCTTTACCGGGTGCGAACAAAACACCATTGGTTTGAAGCAGATCGATTGCATCAGGGGTTGTGGGCATATTGGCCCCCTCCACTACGGCACGTACACCATTGCCAAGCAACGCACTGGCATCGTTAAAGGTCAATTCATTTTGAGTCGCACACGGAAATGCCGCGTAACACGGATAATGCCATACAATGTGTCCATCCTGCGGATAATCCGCTTTTTTCGTATAGACAGACTCCGATCGCTGCTGCTTATAATTTTCCAACGACAGCCGTTTGCCATTGCCTTTAAGACTTTTCAGCAATACAAGATCAAGCCCTTCAGGATCATAAATAGATCCCTCGCTGTCACTGCACGTGATTACTTTGGCACCCATGTATTGAAGCTTTTCAATCGTATGCAGCGCCACATTTCCGGCACCGCTTACACAACATACTTTACCCCAGAGTGTGTCATTAAACTCTTCTTTTAACATCTCTGCCGTGAAATAAACGACTCCATACCCCGTTGCTTCCGGACGCATCAAGGACCCGCCAAATGCGTACGGCTTTCCGCTGAGAACGCCGTCATACGTGCGTGTAATCTTTTTGTACTCACCGTATAAAAATCCGATTTCACGCGTTCCTACCCCAATATCTCCGGCAGGAACATCCACACGGGCACCGATGTATTGGTAAAGTTCGCGCATAAAAGCATGGCAAAATTTCATAATCTCGAAATCGCTTTTTCCTTTGGGGTCAAAATCCGATCCCCCCTTGGCTCCTCCGATGGGCAGTCCTGTCAGAGAATTTTTAAAAATCTGTTCAAAAGCTAAAAACTTCAACACCCCGGAATTGACACTGCTGTGAAAACGAAGTCCCCCTTTGTAAGGTCCAAGAGAATTGTTAAACTGGACACGGTAGCCATTGTTGATGTGGATGTTATTGTTATCGTCCAACCATTGAACCTTAAAACGAATCTCACGGTCAGGCGTTATAAGACGCTCTAAAACCGCATACGTTTGGTATTTTGTATCGCTTTGCAGTATGGGATCTAATGAATGCAGCACTTCACTCACCGCTTGAATAAAGGTCCCGTCCATCGCACAATTCGTACGTTCTAAATTTTTTAATATCTTTTCAACCATCTTCGCTCCATTATGAATCCCTATGCAAAGAATTATAGTCGATATTGGTTAGAAACAATCAACGTTTTTTTTTCGGGATAAAAGTTTATTGAGACCATCGGCAAATTCTCGCACCGTTTTGGCACCGATGGCACTGGGGCCTCCGGTAATCTCACCGGAGTTTCGCAGCTCTTCCATCAGATTGCGCATCGCAAGAAGATGTTTGATGTTGTTCTCATCGTAAATCGTCCCTCTGGGATCAAGTCCAATCGCCCCAAGGGTGACAATTCTGTCTGCTAAGGGTATATCGGCGGTAATCACCAAATCCTGCGGTTCGCATAATGCCGCGATACGATGATCAGCCTCATCGGGACCTTGAGGAACGACTTCCATGGTAACAAAGGGGACATTGGGGATGGAGATGTTTTTATTGGCGATAAAAAGAGTGGGAAGTTGACGTTTCAGTACTGCGCGAAGCAGTACTTCTTTTAAAGCATTGGGAAAGGCATCGGCATCGACAAGAATTTTCATTAAACCTTATCTACCGCGCCCTCGGCTATCTTCACGTCGCTGGCTGTTGCTTCGTCCTTCGCT
>DASUNE010000014.1:0-2442 GCA_036277315.1 Sulfuricurvum sp. | reverse complement strand
GCTTTTTCTACTTTTTGAACGATAAAATGGGTTTTTGCACTGATTTCACCTCGCGCTATCAACACCTTTGAATTGCCCACATAGACCAATCCTCGATCAATCAGTGATTTTGCTTCGGAATTGCTAATTCCCTCTTGTGCTGCTAAGAGCTTGTATGCTTTTGGTTTTTCCATTTTATCGTCCTCAGGTTGATTTTCAATCCGTTAATTTTTGGAATTATAGCGTTATTGGGCTTCAACTCTGTCCGTTTATTTTAAACACTCCATCACCCTATCCAAATCAATGGTCGCATTCACCTGCGATGGCGGTAATGTTTCGGCGATGCTTAGCGCTTCCGCGATTCCATCAAGTGCTACAAACTGTACATGCGAAACGTATTTAAACAACTCGCGCTGTAAAAATATCTGTTCCCCCGTAATAATCTTGCATCCGAAGTGGGCGGGTTCCAGAGGATTATGCCCTCCGATGGGAGAGAACGCACCGCCTAAAATCGCTACGTCACTGATGGCATAAAAGTTGTTGAGTTCCCCCATCGCATCAATGAGGGTAATATCACTTTGGGTATTTTGGGACTCGCTCCACCGTGAACAAGTTGATTCCGGGGCACTGCGCTTGATCAGTTCCGCAACTTTTGCGAACCGTTCAGGGTGGCGGGGAACGACAAGAAGCTTTGCCTGAGGATTATGCTTGCGGTAAATGCTAAATCCTCGAACAATCCCCTCCTCTTCTCCGTCATGGGTACTGGCTGCGACGATAAACAACCCTTGCGGTTTGACGTACGTTTTGGTGGTTGCAATCTTTTGCGCCAGCTTGATGTTTCCGACCACTTCCACATTGCGCGCCCCCAAGGCAATAAAACGGGCCATATCTTCACTGCTTTGACATAAAATACGTTCACATTTTTCAAATAGACGCTTATAAAACCATCGCATTTTATAATATTTGGGGAAGCTACGATCGCTGATACGGGCATTAAGGGCGATGACCCGCGCCCCTCTGAGAGTAGCAATACTAAATAAAAGATACCAAAACTCTGCTTCCAAGATGACAACCGTTTTGGGTTTTTTAATCCAAAACCATAACCATGGCTCAAAGGGGAGATAGCGCACTTGTGCTGCGTACTTGGATGCCGCCTCATACCCCGTGTGGGTAATCGTGCTGATAGCGATTTTCAACCCTTCCAAACGCTCTAAGATCGGTCCGATCGCTTTGGCTTCACCGAGAGAACAGACATGGAACCAAATATCATTGTCTTCAAACGGCGGATTATTCCACAGAAAAAAGCGTGACGGGATAGAATGACGGTATTTTTTTTTGAAAGAGATAAAAAGGATAAAAGGGAGTGCTATTCCAAAAAGGGAAATAGCCAAAAAGGTGTAGAAAAGATCAAACACCTTCATGAAAGTGGACTTATGCGCTGATTGTATCGTCTGAGGGTTCTAGATACAATAAACGTCCGCAATGGGGACACGTTACGATCTCTTCGCCTCGGATGATCTCGCTGTATACTTTATCGCTAAGCGCCATGTAACAACCCATACATGCTTGATTGCGAACCGGTACAGCGGTCGTATTTTTTGCCCAACGACGGATTTTCTGGTAAAACGAAAGTCCTTTTTGATTCATTGCACCAACAAGGATCTCTTTTTTCGCAAATACAATCTTGCGTGCTTCGTCAATGCGTGCCAATTTAACATCGACATCGGCTTTAACACCGGCAAGATTTCCTTCGATTTCACTTGCTTTTGCTTCAAGTTCTTCGATTTTAGCTTTTTTGTGGTCGATGAGTTTTTCCAAACGCCCGATCTCTTCGTTCGCAAAATTCACCTGTTCTTTGGCGATCTCTTCTTCAAGCTGAAGCGATTTCATCTCACGTTCTGTTTTGATCTCACCGCTTTTTTTCTTATTGTCTTCTAATTTTGCAGACAATTCAGCAAGATGAAGCTCATTTTTTTGCTTTTTGATTTGCTCATCTTTGATCTCCGAAGACAACGCAGCAATCTCGTTTACAACCGAATTTTTGGTTGCCAAAAGCGCATCATACTGAAGGTTTGCTTCTTCAACTTGTGGCTCGAACGCATCGATCTCTTTGTCAATCAACGACAAGTCGATTAGCTGCTCTAAATGTTTGTTCATAGTGTGCCTTTTTGGGGGTGCTTCATCTCAATGGTAAGAGAATGGGTTTTTTGATGGTGAAATTATAACACTCAAACCTAATTTTTCCAAGGGTCTCGCCAATATCTCTCCAAAATAGCACTCACTTTCATAATGGCCGATGTCAAGCATGGACAATCCAAGGGCCTGAGCTTCCATTGCATCGTGGTATTTGATGTCTCCGGTTAAAAAACAATCGGCTTCAATATTTTTCATGAGAGAAGCTCCCGAACCGGTCACCAAAGCACATGTTTTGATCGTATCATGACATTGTACCCCTCGGATATG
>DASUNE010000013.1:0-11113 GCA_036277315.1 Sulfuricurvum sp. | reverse complement strand
TTAAAGTGGCTCAATTCATTTATTACGATACCTCGGCAAAAATGGATATCGGATTCTCCTTTATCCCCAAAAACCAAGACGACATCAACCGATTTTTAGCGCTTCGATATGACAACGGCTTTTTGCAAATCCAAAACTTTGCTTCAAAAGAGGGTGAAATTAGCGGCATTTTAACGATCATCCAGCCCATGCAAGGAGACCTCAATGCATCTGGACACTAGATCACTCCTGTTTCTCGTATCCCCGTTTGTTGTAGCAAGCGGAATATGGTTTTTTACGGCAGATTCGCTGGTCGAAGGGCTCCATTACTTTTTTGAGCCCGCACAGCAGCAAAAATTACCCGCTTTGGAAAAAAAGAAAGCAACCTATACTTTTATCACCCAAAATAAAGAACACTACGGATCGCTTTTGAAAAAAATACAAATACGGTATGACAATCGATTTTGGATCAGTGAGCGTCTCTATCGCCCTTACTCCCCGCCAACAGCCATCAGACAAACAGAGATTCGCAACGATTTAGAGCTGAAACTTCCGCCGGCATTGCTGCGACTTGGTGAAGGAAACATTACATCCCCCGTATCGGCAACACCGGCATGGAGTGTTCAGATGATACTTCCCGATCAAAAGATAGCCGTTATCAATAATCAGATCTACCACGTTGGTCAAAGCAGCCGTGGTGTAAAATTACTCGAAGTAACCTCCTCTAAAATACACATCCAAACCGCAAAGGGCTCTCAATGGGTAAAACTTTTTCACTAATCGCACCATTATTTTCGGCATTGATCCTCACAGGATGCTACACGGTCTCCCCTCCCACCCATCCAAAGCTGTTAAGCAAAGAAGCTCGCAACGCTACCGCATCCGAAGAAATAAAACAATTTAGCGAAGCCGCCAAAAACACCCCACCGCCGATGGTGCTCCCAAGCGTCTATCAAAACATCTCCCCTTTTAGCGGAAAAAGTATCTCCCTCTCTGCTGAAAATGCAAACCTTCGTCAAGTCTTGTATCTTATTTCCCAAAGTACAGGGCTTAATCTCATCATCGACAGCGATGTCGATGCCAATACCACCATCACACTGACGCTCGACAAAGCCTCAACCGAAGATGCCCTCGATACGGTTATGGATCTCTCAGGGTGTTCCTACACGCTCAAGGGCAATATGCTCTACATCAAACAATACACCCAGCGCACGTTTACCATCCCCTATATTCATACCCAAAGTTCGTTTGATTCGACGCTTGGCGGAGATATCTTAGGCAACAGTGCCACAGATTCAGGAGTAAGCGGTAAATTTGCCCTCAACTATAAGAATCCCGCAGAAGCAAACGATTTTTACAAACAGCTCGACATCAATATCAAAGAACTTTTAACCCCTAAGGGTAAATTCACTCTCAACAAGTTCACCGGAACACTCATTGTCACGGATACTAAAAATTCACTGGACAGCATCGACAACATGCTCAAAAAAATCAAAAAAAGTGCCTCTCGCCAAGTCCTCATCGAAGCCAAAATTCTCGAGGTTGTTCTCAATGACGAACATGAGCTGGGCGTCGACTGGAACACACTTCCAGGAGCTCTGGGTGATTTTTCCTTTACGCAAACCCTTGGACTCTCCAAAGCCGTAGCCGGAACCCTCTCTTACAGTGACAGACATATTAATGCCGTTATGACCGCATTGGATACAGCAGGAGATGTCCAGACCCTCTCCAATCCGCGCATAAAAGTATCCAGCGGGCAATCTGCCCTTTTCACCTCAGGCAAACTTGTCCCATTTTGGGATTTACAAGTCACTCCCTCAACCACCACCGGCAGCACCATAACGCCGGCTATCTATCAGTATACACGCCGCGATGTCCTCGATGGCCTCTCTCTTGGAGTGACCGCTAAAATCACCGAAGAGGGGCAGATCATCCTCAATATTGTCCCGGTAACGTCTACCATTGAAGGGGAAAAAATAGTCACAAAAGACTCCCCGACTGCCATTCCCGGTATTTACACTACCGAAGAAGTGGCCAACGCTCCTATTCTTGGTATTAAAGAAGCCGGAACCATCATCTATGCCAAAGACAATGATCTCGTTCTTATCGGAGGCCTGATCAACAACGTCAAAAAAGATGAGCGTAAAAGCATCCCCCTTTTAGGCGACATCCCCGTTTTAGGTGCACTTTTTTCACAAACGTACAAAAAAGATGAAAAACGTGAACTCGTCATCCTGCTCAAACTCAATATGGTAGAGCAATGAAGATACTCTTCTCTCTGGTTCTTCTGTCACGGCTGCTTTTAAATGCGAATGAACTCTCCTTTGGAAACGTCCCAAACCATACCCAGACATCCCCCAAAATGCAAGCTCTTCAGCTTCACAGTTCCAAAAACAGGGAAAGCGCTCTTAATTCTCTCAAGAATGCCCCCCCTTATTATCGCCGTCATGTCGATATCTATCAAGAGGGAGAGTACTATATTACACGCTATCAAAATTCAAAATATCCCATCATTCTTCCTTGGATCCTTCGTGATTTTAAAAAAGCAGGATTTAAAGACGCTTACGTTGTCTCCTCCTCTGACGCATCATCCTTAGCCTCCGACAAGCCAAAATCGCTTTCTCTGCCAAAAACAGCCTCAAACTCTTTGAATCATCAACCCATCCAAGCGCCGCTCAACCAACACGATCAAACCCGTCTTATCGCAGATGCCCGCAAAGCTTATGAACAGCGTGATTTCACTCAGGCGACCATCTGCTATGAGATAATGATAGCCTCCGGAATGAAAGAGCACCAAATTCTCCTCAATCTAGCCTATCTCTATGGC
This sequence comes from Sulfuricurvum sp., assembly GCA_036277315.1. Classification (GTDB taxonomy): domain Bacteria; phylum Campylobacterota; class Campylobacteria; order Campylobacterales; family Sulfurimonadaceae; genus Sulfuricurvum. The sequence continues at coordinate 8,307 of DASUNE010000013.1, read as the reverse complement.
CGGGAAGGCTCTTTTGGATTGCTTGAAAAGAAGATTGAAGGCAAACGGGGGATCAATGAGTATCTCTACGCGTATGGAGCAGGAGCACTCGAAGCGGGACGAAGTGATCTTTACCACTCCTTCTCTCCCTATTTGATCTACGATAAAAGTGGTAAACTTGCCATGCTGTGCGGCTATTTTTTCGAGCAGGAAAATGACCCAAAACGTGCCGCCGCATTTTATAAAATGGCGTATGACGCCTCTCCCTCTGACCCCCATATTCTCTATGCCTACGCACGAAGTGTCGATATATCGGGAGACAAAGAAAAAGCGCTTTATCTCTATACCCAGATCACGCAGTTAGGCTCTGCTTTTGACCCATTACGCACGGCATCGCAATCACGTATCCAAACACTGAGGAGAATACAATGAAAAAAGGTTTTACACTCATAGAACTCTCAATCGTTCTCATTATCATAGGCTTGCTCACCGGAGGTGCCTTTCAAATGATAAAAGTGATGCAGGAAAAAGCCCGTGCCACGGAAGCCAAACAAACACTAGAGGCTGCGAAAGAAGCCGTTCTTGGATTTGTTATTAATCATAACGGTGTCTTACCTGCAGATCAAGTAGAATTTAATACTCTTGGTTTTCGCGGAACAGGGAATACCGATATTCATTATGTATCTGATGGCGCACTACAAATATGTACTTCTTCAACTACACCTCTAAATACTCGCGATCAAAACGATCAGAATACAACTTCTGTTGCCTTTGTTCTAGCTATTGCAGGTGAAAATATGAACGTTCAAACTGGGCGTCAAGGAAATACTGTTTGGTTTCATCCAAGAAATATCAATATTAACGTTGATGATGAAACCACGGTTTTAAATCGTGCTGAGCCTTATGATGATTTCTATATACAAGTCACTTTAGACGAATTACGATCACTTGCCGATTGTCAAACCAACAAACTCAAAATTATTAATACCACTCTTCCAACAGGAACAGCAGGACTTCCATATTCTGTAACTCCTGCTGTTATCGCATCGGGGGGAAAGTCCCCCTACACCTATCAGTTAATTAATAATACATCGACAAGCACATTTACACCAGGAACCAATACAATAACATGGGCAACGCCAACTGCCGGCAATTACCTCTTAAAATTTACCGTGACGGATAGCATCGGCACAGTATCAGAACAAAAAGACCTGGTTCTAACCATAAATGCTAATCCCACTTTAGGTGGAACAGGCGCTTATGATGCATGTATCGAAGGATGCTTAGCAGGTGGAAAGAATGCAACAGCCTGTGCAAGTTCATGTAAAAAATATCAATAACTAAAGTGAATAACATGCAACCCAATAAACCCATCGGACAACTCCTCCAAGAACTCGGATTCATCACGGAAGAACAAATCGATGTTGCCCTCGATGTCCAGAAAGTCAATCCCAAATTTTTGGGTGAAATCCTCGTTGAACTCGATTTTATTACCCCCAACGAAATCGCCGAAGCCATTGCCATCCAAAACAATCTGGAGTTCATCGATCTCGACACTATCTCCCCTACTCCCGAAGCGCTCATGTTGGTGCCGGAGAATATGGCTCAAACACGGACCATTCTTCCATTGTACATCGAAGGAGAAACCCTCGTCATAGCAACACAAGACGTGAACGATCTCATTACCCTCGATTACCTTCGTAAAGAGACCCGCAAACAAATTCGCTACGTCATCGCCGATAAAAATAAAATATCCCGTTTTGCCCAAATCTACTACCATCAACTCTCCAACCCTATCGAAACGGAAATCCGATCCCTCGCCAAAAAGGCCGCCGATAAACTTCCCATCGACATCGTCAGACTCGTTGATTTGATTCTCAACAATGCCGTAAAAGACCGATCTACCGATATCCATCTGACACCTGAAGGGTCGGCAACGCATGTTTTTTATCGAATCGATGGGGTGATGCGCCATTACTACTCCATCCCCATCGATTTGCACCAGCAGATCGTCGCACGAATCAAGATTTTGAGTGAACTCGACATTTCCGAACAGCGCCGTCCGCAAGACGGAGCATTTACCTACGATTTTTTAAACGAAAAATTTGATTTGCGCGTCTCTACCATGCCCACCAATTTTGGTGAAAACATCGTTATGCGTCTCTTGGGGCGCAACAGTTCCCTGTTTTCACTCACTCATCTTGGATTTTCACCGGAAAATATTGCTAAAATCGAACACTATTTTTCCAAGCCTTACGGTGTTATTTTGGTCGTAGGACCTACGGGAAGCGGTAAGACAACAACCCTGTATTCCGCCCTTCGCAAAATAAACCCCTTGCAAAAAAACGTCCTCACCGTCGAAGATCCGATCGAATACCGCTTTAGTTTCGTGAAGCAAACCCAAGTCAACCGCAAAGCGGGATACATGTTTGACACAGCCCTTCGTTCGTTTATGCGTCAAGACCCTGACGTGATGCTCGTAGGTGAAATCCGTGACTCCGAAACGGCCGAACTTGCCATCCGAGCCTCCATAACCGGTCACCTCGTCCTCTCGACGCTTCACACGAACGATGCCGTAGGGACCATTCCACGACTGGGTGATTTGGGAGTTCCCAACTATCTTATCGGCTCAGGACTTCTTGCTATCATTGCCCAAAGACTGGTTCGCCGCCTTTGCCCTTATTGCAAAGCAAGCAAACCGATCACCGATGAAGAGCTGCTCCATCACCGTGTTCATCCCGCATTGATAAAAAAGTACCCGACACAACACATTTATGAAGCTATCGGATGCGAACGATGTCAAAACAGCGGCTATTTCGGCCGTCAAGCGATCATTGAGATCCTTGAAATCGATGATGAGATGGAATCCATGATCGTCGATGGCGCGACGACCCAAACACTCCTGAAAGTCGCACAAAATAAGGGTATGTACAGTATGCGCGATGATGGACATATTAAAGTCCTCCAAGGAATATCAACCTTTAGTGAAGTAGATCGGGTCGTATTGTAATGCTTTTTTTGGTGGAGAATATCAACAGCGAGGATCGTCGCAGTTATGCTTTTTTCGAAGCAGACACCATGGGACTGCTCTTAAAACTTCTCTCGCAGCAACGGATCATTCCCCTAAGCATTCGGGAAGTCCCTCCTCTTTTAGCCCGTTTCATCCCTGCGGCTAACGTCAAGATCACCCCCGATGAAGTGATCGAACTTATAGAGAGTCTCCATCTCATCGTTAAATCAGGGCTTCCCATTTACTCAGGACTCCTCGATTTATCCGAAGAGGCCAATAATCCGAACTTTAAAAAAATGCTCATTACCGTTGCCGAAGAAATCCGAATCGGAAAATCGTTATCACTGGCATTTAAACCCTATGAAAAAGCATTGGGAACCATGATCGTAAACCTCATCCACATCGGGGAAGAGACCGGACAGCTGCAAGTGACACTGGAACGCGGAGCCCAATTTCTCAAGCGGACCCTCGCCCTAAAGAAAAAAGCCAAGCAAGCGCTCATCTACCCCTCCTTTGCCTTTGCGACCGTCTCAGCCGCCATGCTGGTATGGATGCTGTACGTTTTACCGCAGATGACCGATCTTTTTAAACAAATGAACGTCCATCTCCCCCCGCTGACTCTGTTTTTGATCGCCGCTTCACAATTTCTGACCAACTACATCGGCTACATGGCCATTGGATTTGTTCTTGCGATCATCGGCTTTAAACTGCTTCATAAAAAATACCGAAACGTCCGCTTTCACACCGACCGATACATCCTCAAAATCCCCATCATCAAGCAAATCGTTTCAGGATTCAATATGGCATTTATTGCCGAATACATGAGACTCTCACTTATTTCGGGCATTCCCATATTCAATGCTTTGGAAATACTCAAGAACAACATTCAAAACGAAGTATTTCAAAAAGCATTGATTGCCGCACACGACGATATATCACACGGGCTTCAGCTCTCCGAATCGTTTAAAAAAACAGGACTCTTCAGCCCCTTTATGATTCGGATGATGGGCGTCGGCGAAACATCGGGAAATCTCGACAGTCAGCTCGAACTCATAGCCCAACACTACCATGAAAAAGTGGACTACTACGCCGAGAACATCGGAAAAGTGATCGAACCGGTCGTCCTCATCTTCGTAGGAGGGTTTATGGCGCTGGTAATGATAGGACTCATGGGACCGATGTACGATTTGATCGGCGAAATGGGGAATAAATAAATTATATTTTTATAATAGTTTATTATAAAATTTAGCGCTCACTTGAAAAAATTCTAAATTATCCGATATAATAACTAAAGATAAAACAATAAGGGATCAACATGACAAAACAAAGAAAAGGTTTCACCCTCGTAGAGCTCTCGATCGTACTCATTATCATCGGTCTTATTATCGGCGGTGTATTAAAAGGGACGGATCTGATTAACAGTGCTAAGCAAAAGAAGTTCTATAACACTTTTGTAAAAACATGGCAAGTTGCAGTTAATCAATATCAAGACCGAACAGGTCAAGTACTCGGAGATGGTATAAATAATGGTGGTACAGGTGTAACAGATGGAATTCGTGAAAGCGTCGCGCTTGCTCCAAGTGGTTCAATACAAACAAAATTAGCTGAAATCGGTCTAGATGTTCCAGTAACCAATACTGGTGTTTCAGGGAGTTATAGCGTAGAAGGAAAATATGTTACTTCTACTGTCATAGCAAATCTAAATGTTCAATCAATTAACGGTGTTAATCGAAATGTGTTTTACATGTCTGCCGTTCCAACAGATGTTGCATTAGCCATCGATACAATGATCGACGGTGTTGCTGATGCTGATTCAGGCGATGCAAGAATCAGTGCCGCAGCAACAACAGCTTTAACGGATGGGGCAACCGTTCTTTCATGGGGTAATGCAGAAACTCTCCCAACAGTCAACATGACGATTCTTTTCTAAAAAATCTTTTCTCTCTCGTTCCCACTCTCCGAGTGGGAATGTGCAGACACTAATCTAAATTATCTCTCTTCGATCTTCTCGATAATCTTCTTCGCCCCATCCGGTGCAATCAGTTGACCTAACGCTTCACTTTTCACCCGTATATCGCTCAGTATTGCCTCTTTGAGCTTATCCACTATCCCCTCACCCTGACGCTCACACCATCCCGCATTGTGATCGATGACGTAGCGGGCATTGTGATACTGATGATCCGCTGCTGCACTGGGATAAGGGATATAAAACGCAGGGACACGTGCCGCACACAGTTCCCAAAGGGTACTCGCACCCGAACGGCTCACGGCAAAATCGCTCCGTGAGATGAGTTCTGCGATTTTTGTTGTAAACCCGTATACCTCCGCATCAATACCCAATGTATGATACGCATGGCGTACCCGTTCCTCCTCTTTGGCACCACATTGATGAAGGATAGTTATCCCTCCCGCCTGTAGCCACGGTGCGATCTCCAGTGCCAAATCATTAATAAACTTCGCCCCTTGAGATCCGCCCAAAAAGACAATGGTCTTTACGTCGTGGCGTACTCGTGCATTTTGAAAATAGATTTTGCTTACCGGATAATCGCAATGGTTTTCACCCTCTTCGTAGGAGCTGTAAAACCCTTTGGCATAGGGGCGTAAAAGTTTGTTGAGTTTTCCTGTCACGGCATTTTGCTCATGGATAGTCAGGGGAAGACCTAAAGTCAACGTAGCAATCGCAGCAGGTGCGGCTGAAAACCCCCCGACACTGACGACGGCATCGGCTTTAAAATTGCCAATAATCTCGCGCGACTTTACTACCGCTTTAAAAATTTTCCACAATGCCCCTAGTTTTCCAAGCCCTTTTTTATTGACAACCCCTGTCGTTTCCAGAAAATGGGTCTCTTCAAATAAAGCACTGTCTCCAAACCACTGACGGTCCTGCCCCGACGTTGAACCGATAAAGACGACTCTATGCCCTCGATCCTTCGCCGCTTGGGCAAGAGATAATGCAATCACCAGATGTCCGCCTGTCCCGCCGCCCGTAAAGATAAGATTCATTTTTTATCCCCCGACTCATATTTAATCTTTTTGGACAACATCAGAACCATCCCTATCCCGACACTCGACGCCAACATCGCCGAACCTCCATAGCTCAAAAAAGGGACGGATATCCCTTTGATCGGGGTCAATCCGCTAATCCCGTACGCGTTGATCATAAACGCAAACGTGATCAGAAGCCCAACGCCTAGACTAAAGAGATAATCGGTGTCTTGTGTTGAGCGATTAGCAATTTTAAAGAGACGCTGCAGCAGTATGATGAACAAAAGCGTTACAAACAACACTCCGATAAATCCAAACTCTTCCGCGATCCCGGCAAGGACAAAATCGGTATGGACTTCGCTCAAAAACCCCAGTTTAAAGGTTCCGTTACCAAGACCAGTCCCAAAAATCCCCCCATTATGAATGGCATTCATCGAGTGCCCTATCTGATAAGCCTCTTCGCCATTCTCAATGCGCAAATGTTTCGCGATGGATTCGGGGAAAAAAGCCAAGATCGTGCTCTGAGCCGATGCCCACCATGAGAGGATACGATTGATCCGATGCGGTGCCATAGCAATAAAAAGGAGGAAAAAACCAACAGCCCCCAGAATAAGACTGAAGAAAAAACGAAAACTGCTCCCCGCAAAAAAGAGCATAAATGCCAAAGTAAGCGAAAGGACCACGACCTGTCCCAAGTCGTTTTGAACCACCGCGATTAAAAACATGACCAAAATAAACAGCCCGGCATATGGAGCAAACCGCTTAAACTCCTCCATCACACCCATTCCGCCATGATGTCCCAGTTTTCGGGAAAAGCTCCATGCCAAAAAATAGACAAATCCGATTTTGAAAAACTCTACCGGAGCGATTGAAAATCCGGCGATTTTAATCCACCGCTTTGCTCCGCCCACTTCAGTGACCAAAAAAGACGGGAGAAACGGCATAGCCACCATCAACAAAATTCCGCCCCAAAAAAGTGTCAATCCCAACGGATGAAGCCATCGGTCAGGATCCAGCTGGGCAATCGACCACATTAACACAATCGAAATGATGGCAATCGCCAATTCACGCAATACAAAATGGAAACTATTCACTTCCAAATAGATAACCGTATAAGCAGACAGAGTGTACGAACAGATAATCCCTATCGTAATAAGAGCAACAGTAAAAAGAAATAGTTTTTTATCGGGCATATTGTCTTTACGCAACTTACTGTATAATTTTAATAGCAGTATATCGAGCTTCGTTAAAGAGTCCATTAAAGTGAAGATGGAATAAATTTTGCTTGGTATCAATATCGTAGAGGAAAGGATAATAAAATGGGATTGAATATTTCACGTTCACACGGACTGATGAAAGAAGCAATGGACTATCGTGCTGCACGTCAAGACATGATCGCCAGCAACATTGCCAATGCGGATACCCCAAATTATCGTCCGCGAGATGTTCGTTTTGAAGAGGCACTCGCTCGTAAAAGCAGTGAACTTTATGCGGATAAATCGCAAACACTTCAAATGACACAAACGTCCGGAGCACATTTAAGTGCTCAAGAGACCGACAGTTCTACCAAAGCTACTACGTTTTTTCGTGATGGGCACATGGCGCGAAATGATGGAAACAGTGTCGATTTGGATGTTGAAAGCTCTGAAATGGCAAAAAACTCAATGATGTTCAATGCACTGACTGCGGCGATCAAAAAAGACTCAATGCTTTTCAAAAGCGTTATCGACGCCAGTAGCAAAACTTCGTAAGGATTTATCATGGCATTTTTAGACAGTTTTGATATCAGTGGTTATGCTTTATCGGCACAGCGTGTACGTGTCAATGTCATAAGCTCCAACATCGCCAATGCTCAAACGACCCGAACCGATGAGGGTGGACCCTACCGCCGTCAAGAAGTGGTCTTTAAGGCAATTGACTTCAACAGTGTCTACAATGAAGCGCTCGAAAGAAATACCAATCAACTCGGATACTCCGATCCGCTCAAGGAAGGGTTGGCAGGACTCAAACCAAATCCTGCTGTCATGAGTGTTATCGTCGATAAACTGGTACGCGATGATAAAGCACCCAACATGAAATACGATCCGTCCCATCCCGATGCCGATAGTAAAGGATACGTGGCGTACCCCAATATTAATCCTGTTATCGAAATGGCCGATCTAGTAGAAGCCACACGCTCCTATCAAGCCAATGTAGCCGCATTTGAAAGTGCCAAAAATATAGCCAGCGGTGCCATCAGCATCCTGCAAGCCTAAGGAATAAACTATTATGTCTGATATTCAAGCGATAAAACCAATCTCAACCTCCGATTTGCTTAAGACAAAAAGCACAGG
>DASUNE010000012.1:0-19403 GCA_036277315.1 Sulfuricurvum sp. | reverse complement strand
CGTACCACCTTAGATTTTTTATGTGCGGATGTGGTGAAATGGTAGACACGCCAGACTTAGGATCTGGTGCCGCAAGGTGTGAAAGTTCAAGTCTTTTCATCCGCACCACCACTTTATAAACGCCTATTTCAGGCACTTCTTCAAGTAACTTTTTCCATTGTGACCAAAGCTTTTTTCTAAAAACCCTGCTCTCTTTTTATCTTTACGCTTTATATACTTTGCAAAACTGCCGGTCGTTTATACATGTTGACCCGATTACGTCCTTCATTTTTAGCTTCATAAAGAGCCTTGTCTGCAGAATCTAACAGCAAAGTGCAGCTATTAATCTGTAGATTTAACTCAGCCACTCCAAAACTGGCCGTAATATCAAGTCTGCTTGGCGAAAGCGTTTCGATTTTTTGGCGTAATCTCTCTGCCTTTAGATAGGCGTCTTCGAGTCTACAATTATCCAAGACAAGAACAAATTCTTCACCCCCGAAGCGTGCCGCAATATCTTCTTTACGCGCAACGCTGCCAATCACCTCACCGACTTCTCTTAAAATATCATCGCCCGTCAAATGGCCATAGGTGTCGTTTACATTCTTAAAATGGTCAATGTCGATTAGGATGACCGACAAAGGACAATCATGCCGATTCGCTCGTGCCACTTTGCGTATCAGTGCATCAGTCAAATGGTGCCGATTGTAAAGCCCGGTCAATTGGTCGGATACGGCCATCGTTTTTAACAGATCTCGCTGCTGCTTTAAGGTGATGTGAGTTTTGATGCGCGCTTTGACGATCAGAGGACGTATGGGCTTAGTGATGTAATCCACAGCTCCCAACGACAGTCCATACTCTTCATCTTCAATCGAATCTTTCCCTGTCACGAAAATAATAGGGATATGCACGGTATCGATATCTTCACGAAGCATTTTACAGACATCGTATCCGCTGACTTCGGACATCCCAACATCCAATAAAATCAAATCGGGGATAGGATCAAGAGCCACAAGCTCTAATGCCTCTCGCCCCCCTTGCGCCATTTTTACCGTGTAATCGTCTTTGAGTATATGGGCTAGCGTTTGGAGATTGATTCGGACATCGTCGACAATCAAAACCACTGCTTTTTCTTTCATTCTAAAGCCTCCATTGCCTCATTGCTCATCTGTATTACTTATGATACTCACATTTCTTTAAGCGCTCTCCTTGTTATCGTCAAATTATGACTAATATACTCAAGAATGTTCCCTAATGAAGCATCACTGATATAAACAAAATTGATTTAGGTCTTTTAACGGGGAATAATCGAAATCGTATAGTTTCCAGCCGTTTGAGTGAGAACAAATCGATGTTTCTTGCAATAGTTCTTTTCCATCCGGGCCAAAAGAGCCTCTGCTTCTTCTTTTGCATCCGCGGCAGCATTAAAGCTCTGATGCTCAACGCCACCGTCACGCATAAAGCAACGACACGGATTTTTGACTTCTACTTTGTACACATCAGCCTCTAAAAATCAAAAATATCATCAAGATTTTCTTCTGCGCCATTCGCGCCCAAATCGTTCATCGTTAAAATACTTTCAATGGTTTGTGCATTTGCGATAATCGTATCATCCATATAGTTGACGCTCGATGCCCCTTCAACGAAAATAAGACGGATCCACGTGTTTAAATCACGCCCAAATGCACCGCACATTGGCGCCAAATCCCCCGATTTTTCCATAAAAAGCTCTCGATGGCTTCCAATCTCTCTCCCAAGTCCCGCCAACGCTTGACCAATGGCATAGCTATCGGTGTAACCTGAAGCGATTCGGCTGATTTGTTGAAGGTTGCTGCTAATCTCGTCAACCTCATCAGGTTCGATCTCACCCCCTACGACCATCATAAGCGAGTTGAGTTTTCCAACGCACTCTTTTAAATCTTCCAGATCCTCATACTCCATATAGTCATATCTTTGCAATGCGGCTTCCGTTGCGACATAGCGGGTGGATATCATGGGCTCAATAACCGGTAACGGGACCGATACTGAAGGGCTAACACGGTTCACAGGCAGCACGGGAGAACAATCGGTTTTTTTAGGAATAGGAATTCGAATCGTTAATTTATTTTCTTGGATTTTATAATCCGTCACATCCAAATTTTTTAAAAATACAAGCTTAATGATTTTAGAATCGATCTGGTCTAATTCCGTCATTGTCATATACAACTGAGCATCCGACTCTTCAACAATAATCTGGTTTTTTATTCCCATCTTTACGGCAACCGTTCCCATCGCATATAACGTACGAACCCCGCCGCTGAGCATTTCACATCTTCCCTCATGGTTCAAAAGATAATACTCCCAGAACTCGGCAAGATCATCCTCATTTTGGATATAAAACAGCAGTTTACGACTAAAGACATCCGGACTAAACACATTGGCCGCTCCGGGATTAAACCGTTTTTTAACCGTATCACGGGAATGGATTAACGAAAAATAATTTTTTAGACGCGCCGCAAAAATATCGGCACTAATGGGCTTCGGGATATAATCTTCCGCTCCGCTGCTCAATATTTGACTTTGGCGTTCTCCCTCATCCACAGCAGAGACTGCAATAATCATCGTTTTAGAATCAAACTCTCGAATCCGGCGTGTCGCTTCAATACCATCCATTTCTGGCATCATGATGTCCATAAAAATGATTTGATAATGGCTTTCTTTTGCCATTCGCAAAGCTTCTAGCCCATTCACCGCTTCATCAATAATAACGGCTTCATCATTCTCTTCACAATAATCTTCAACCAACGCATTCAGCAGCATCCGGTTGTTTTGATTATCGTCGACAATCAGTATTTTTTTCATTCCACATCCACGTTATAGCATCGGGTTTATTATATCCTATTTAGCAACTCTTCGACAAAGCGCTGATAGTCTTTTATCCCGCGAGAACGTTGCCCATTCTCGATGATCGGGGTTCCCCCTTCAAACTGATTTGAAAGCTTGACATCAATCCCTATTGGAGAAAAAAACTTCTCCTCGCCAAACTGTATTTTGACTTTGGCAATAGCGTCACGGTGTTCAGGAATATGGGCATTGACCATGACGGGCAAGATTCCCACGTTGGGAGTCTTTTGCCCATGGTACGATGCATTTTGATAGATAGCGCGCACCATCTGACCCACGGCAACCACACCCAAATGATGAGGGGCGAAAGGGATCACCACGGCATCCGCAACCTCAAGAGCATTTTTAAGCAAGGCATCAAATGTCGGAGGGGTATCGATGACAACATAATCAAAAAATTCATGGATCATCTCATTTGCAAAGCGATTTTTTAATATCCCGCGCAAATCGCCGTTTTCATAGACATCAAAAAACTCATTCGCCGGGGAGAGGGTCAGCTGTTCAAACACGGTGGGGACAAACGTTTCACTGAGGGTTCTGCCAAAAAAAATCGAATGAACCCCATTGTCCAATGAACCTGAAGCACCGACGCCCATAGAAGCGTGGGCTTGCGTGTCAAAATCGATCAATAAAACAGATCCGCGATGGGCCAGTTCGCACGCAAGATTGACCGCGGTTGTCGTCTTCGCCGACCCCCCTTTGCGATTTGATACGACTATTGTCTTCATACCGCCTCTTCTTCATGGGGAAGAACAACCTTGCCAATCACCACGGCTAATGATTTTTTGTACTCTATCACCCCGCGTGTTTGGAGGCATGAACCCACTTTAACCTGATGCGAATACGGTTTTATTTGTGTATCATCCAAAGCGATAATGTCTTTAATCCCATCCACTTTGATCGCGAAAAGCCCGTCATCTGAACGATAAATCAACAGCTTTTGAGAGGTCAACGGAGGCTCTGTCGTCCGCTCTTGAGTCATTTTTCGGAAACTGACCACCTTTAAGGTGTGATCTTGATAACTCATCAATCCCTCAATAAACGGATGAGCATTGGGAATAGGGGTAAGAGGAGGGATTTGATCAATGCGATCAATATTGCTCACGTCAAGGGCGTAATCGCTCACGCCAATGCTGAAAATTATAAAATCTGACATCATAAAATCCCTTTACGCGCAATGGACTTCAGTAGTCTCAAACCCTTCACACACTTTTTGATACAGTTTTTCATCTGCACCGAATCGATACTCAGCCGAATAACATTTTTTGTAGGCCAAAACAAGTTGCAAAAGCCCCAAATGAATATCGTCACATGCACTAAAATCAAAAAGAAGCGATGCCGGTGCTGAAACCTGACAATAATCGCGCAACGCTCCAATCTCATCTTCGTACGTCACACCCGTAAAAATGACGGTATTATTTTCCATTATCATTGACATTATGCTACCTCTTTTGCCGGCATAGAGACCGAATTAATCACATTAACCAGTCGTTCTCCCATCTCGACCACACCGCTTAATTCCAAAAATGCCCCAATAGTGTTCGCTGAGTCCACCGATTTAATCATAGAGGGTTCAATTCGGGCCATATCATCGATCTTATCCACTTTGATCGCAAAAAAGCTCTCTTTCGTCTGATAAATCAATAATTTTTGAGATTTCCCCGAAATTTCGTCTGTTTGATCCTCTTCATGCGGATCCATCGCTGTCATCTTACGGAAATTGACCACCTTGGTAATCCGTTTTTCATACGACATCATCCCATCCACAAAAGGGTGGGCATTAGGGATCGCCGTTATGGCCGGTATTTGAATGATCCGCTCCACATTTTCCACATTCAGTGCATAATAATTTGTTCCGACCGTAAATACTATATAATCTTCCACTTTTTATCCTTTAGCTTGCATGCTGATAATCAATTTGGAGGGTATGTGATATTTGCAACAGCCCCATCGGATCAATTGCCATAATAATCTGTCCATTCCCAAGCAATGCGGTACCGCTGAAGATTGGATGATTTTCCATAATCCCCTCAAGCGGTTTTTGAACCACTTCCAGCTGCCCAAGAAGATCATTGACCACCACAGCGAGTAAATTGCCCTTGATGTTTAGAACGACAACAGGGAGGGTTTTGTTTTCCAGTGCCTTTTCATCCAACATCCCTTTGGCAAACAATAGAGGGATGACTTCTCCGCGCAAATAGACAAACGGCTCATTTTGTAGATATTCGATGGAGCTTCGATCGATTTTAACCGTTTCCGAAACGCTGTCCATCGGGAATCCGTAATGAACCCCGCTGAGTGTCACGTGCAGCAACGATGTAACGGCAAGAGACATCGGGATCGTGAGATAAATCGTTGTCCCCTGGTTGGGAACCGTTTTAATCCGGATGTTTCCGCCGAATGCCTCGATTGATTTACGCACGACGTCCATCCCCACACCGCGTCCGCTGTACTCGGTGATCGATTCGGCCGTAGAGAGCCCCGGAAGCATCACAAGAGCGGCTTTTTCATCATCGTTCATCGCATCGATTTGATCGAGAGTCAAAAGCTCTTTTTCCAACACTTTTTGAATCACGCGGTCAACATTGATACCCGCTCCGTCATCGCGTATTTCAACCACGATCTTATCGCTTTGAGCATACGCATTTAGGGTGATTTTTCCCTCAGGATTTTTACCCTTTTGGACACGGATGTCCGGAAGTTCGATACCGTGATCGAGAGAGTTTCGCATAATATGGATCATCGGATCCGCCAGCATCTCGATCATATTCTTGTCCAGCTTCGTCTCACCGCCGTCCATCGTCAAACTGACGCGCTTATTGAGGTTTTTCGAAATATCTCGGACAAGCTTGGGATAACGATCAAAAACATACGAGATAGGGAGCATCCGCATTCCCATGATCAAATCTTGGAGCTGCTCCGTCAAGCGGTTGATAAAGGTGTATTTTTCCATTATCGCCCTCTTGGTCCCCTCGGATGTCATTTTATGTACGCCATCCGCCAAATAAGGAAGAGAGTTTTTAGCCACCAGCAATTCGCCCACAACGTTCATCAAATGATCGATGGATTCTTGATCAATCTTGACCGTTTTGCCGATCACCCCTTTTTTCCCGGCTGCCGTTTTTTCATCCCCCTCTGTTTTCTCAACGGCCAGACTCGCAGGCTCTATAGGAGCTTTTGCCGTTTCTACCGCAACAGGAGCTACCAATTCAGGGATAACAGGCTCAGAAAGCGGTACGATTGCTTCTTCTTTGCTCGGCACACTCAGTTCTTGAAATGAAGATTCTTCCTTCTCCGATTCCGTGATCTCCTCTTGGGAAGAGTCCAGTCGAAGCTCTTTGCGCAACCAGCCAATCAACGTTTCTCGTGAATCAAAACTGCCCGGGACTGCACTCAAATAATCGCCAAGGAAATGGGTCAGCAACTCCCGCACACGTTCAAATGCTTCAGGGTCCTCCACGTTTTCAAGGGTTTGAAGTTGTTGCGTTAGGATTGCACTCAGTCGTCCCAGTGCCACCTCATCCAATATCTGTTTCTCCTCTTGGACAGATGGTGTCTGCTCGGTCATGCTTTGGACTTCCTCTGCAGATGCCCCCTCCACAAAAACATTCCCGTAAGGGAGTTGACTGATGATCCCTGCAAGACGAGGGAAATCCGTTGAATCGATACATCCAAGAACATCCAAAAGTCGGTTAAGCTGCTTATTTTGAAGCGTATTGGCTCCGATAAGAGGCAACGTATTGGCAATATCACGAGCGATCTCATCGCGATTATGCGCATTCTTCCCAAGCTCTTTGAGGATATCCAAGACGTGCCCGCGTTCTCCCTCATCCACCCCTAGCAGTGTTGTAATGTCAAGAGGAAGATAGGTTAACTCATCACTAAAGTTAAACAACGCATCGTTGATTTCTTCATACGTTGCGTAGACAAAGGCCACCATTGACAACTTCAAGAGCAATCCGTCAGGATCGTCAAATCCGCTAAGGACCGATGTCGCACCATCGGCAGTCATACAAGAATGAACCGCAAGTACTTTGTCCCCAATCAGAGAAAGAGTGTAAATAGGGTCATTTCCATATACCATGCACGATTCATCGATGTCAAAAACGACGGCATACAATTGTTCACGTGCACAGAAATCTTCATCAACCGCGCTAGGAACAAAAGGGAGTACCTGAGTAAAAGAGCGTAAAAATGGCATGGGGAGGTTGATGATACGGCTCACATCACGCGACTCTCGATACGGACACGTCCAGACAACGGCTTCGATTGTTTTACCCATCAGCGCACTGAGCTCTTCGGCTATCTCGTCGATTCGCGCATCATCTGCCTCGACAATCTCTCCGCTCTCTTCCGCTGCTTCTATTAGATTAACGACCTCATCAAATGCGTTGTACAGAGACTCTACCATCCTCTCTTGAAAATCAAGATTACCCGATCGCAGCATATCCAGCAAATCTTCGGCATGATGGGTGATCCGCTTAACGGCTTCAAATCCGACAATCCCCGACCCGCCCTTGAGCGTATGAGCCGCTCTGAAAACCGAGTTGAGCAATTCGGGATCATCCCCACCGATTTTGTCGATATTTTGGTCGATGAAAGCGAGATTTTCTCTGGCTTCCACTAAAAATTGTTCGAGTAGCGCGTCCATTGTGTGTCCCTTAGATTTTAGCTTTTAGCAGTAGCTGGAGATACCCTTTGAGAATATCAGGCTTGATGGGCTTCGTCTCAAAAAGAGTGGCCCCCACCTTGAAAGCTTCCATTTTATCCGTAGCCGCCTCTTGGGTCGTAATCATAATCACCGGGGTAAATCGTCCTGTGGGCTGCTTACGTAACTCACTGACAAACGAATATCCGTCCATGACAGGCATATTCACATCGACGAGATACAAATCGACACGGTTGTCCAGTGTCTTTTCGAGGGCTTCCATCCCGTTCTCTGCTTCGAGAACATCGATCCCCATCTCCCGTAAAAGAGAACCATGATACATTCGTACTGTTTTTGAATCATCGACTACCATAACTGTTGCCATCTTATTCTCCTAAAAAAACTCTATCCCGTCATCATCTTGATGCTGGATTTTTCCCCCAAAAGCCGAGTGCTTCTCGCGTGCCTGATCGAGCGCTGATGTTAACTTGTCCTGCATTTTTTCCAAGCTTTCTACGGCTAACGAATCATCTTCATTAAACGCACGGGTAAAATACTCCAAATGCGTTTGCACATGCTCAATCGCTTCGATGGTCGCACCCAATTGCTGCGCAATAATATCTTGATACTGCATCGCTTCAAGGGTCTCATCATCCAAAACGAGCCCTTGCTTTTCAATAAAACGGATCATTCGAAGTTGTGCTTCTTTGGTGAGTTTTATCGCTTCACCTTCTACGGATTTGATGTGTTCCAACAAACCATCCAGTGTGTGTAAAAACTGCATTGGTTATGCCAAACGTAATACGCGCGCAATCGCTTGCTTGAGCTGTGCCGGATTAAAAGGCTTAACAATCCATCCCGTCAATCCCAATGCCTTTCCTTGTTGCTTTAATTCATCTCGCGTTTCGGTCGTAAGCATCAACACGGGAGTTCTTGCCGTCGCCGGATGCGCCCGAAGACCTTGCAAAAACTCAAATCCGTTCATCACCGGCATATTCATATCGGTAATAATCAAATCGGGTGTCATTCCCCCTTGGATCTCACGAAGTGCATCCGTCGCACTCAAATACTGTTTCACCGTAATAGGCATGCTGTCCGTCACCATACGCGTGGAAGCGAGAGCCGTTTCACTGTCGTCTACAAATATAACTAATGGCATAATATTCTCCTTTTATTTTTGATAAATTAGTGTGGAATCGATTTTTTTGGCCTTAAAGACGGAAGTAATACGACTCATGTACTCCGCATGGCCAAGCAGTACATATCCGCCGATGTTCAGCATATCATAAAACGTCATGGCAACCTCTTTTCGGCTGGCATCATCAAAGTAGATGAGCATATTACGCGAAAAAATAACGTCAAATTTCCCCAATTGGCGCATTTGCATCTTATCAAAGACATTAGAAACTTTAAAATCAACCGTTCCGACCAGATCATCGATCAATTCAAATCCTAAAGTGCGTTTCTTAAAATACTTGGCCAATACCCCTGGCGGAATGGCATGAACGGAACGTTCGGAATATTTCGCGGCATTGGCTTTTGCAATAACGGTACTGTCGATGTCAATACCGACCACTTCGATGTCCCGATCTTCGATGAGACGAGCCTCTTCAAGAAGATGCAAAATCACCGAATACGGCTCCTCGCCGGTAGAACAAGGGGCACAAAGAATACGAATGGGAGCTGTTTTTGGTTTTGTACTGTGCAGTTCGGGCAAAATACGGTCCACTAACACTTCAAACTGCTCTTTTTCGCGGTAAAAGTAGGTCTCATTGACCGTCATCGCGTTCATCAGCTCTTGAAATTCTTTACCCTCTTTGTCTTCAAAACGCAACGTATAAAAATACTTTCGGAAACTGTCGGCACCAATCACTTTGGCTCGCGCATCGATGTATTTGGCAAGTTTATCAAAATGTTTCTCAAGTTCCAAAAATATCCCCGTTTTACGGTAGATATAGTCGGTCATCTTGTGAAAATTTTCGTCATTCAAAAGATAGGTCATCCGCTACCCCCGAATACTTCGGATTGCATTGTCCACCGCAAAATCAACGTATGAATCATGAAAGCGGCTTTTGACGTTTTCAAGGAGTTCTATATCGCTCACTTCGCCGATTTCCGACATATAGTCCACCGCCGTCATGGCAACGTTAATGTCTTTTTCTTCTTCCAAAAGCTCGACCAACATCTCACGGGATTCCGCAAAATTCACATCACCCAAAACATTGATAGCAAAAATACGTAAATCACGATCATTTCCGATCAAAAATTTGACAATGTAATAGCGGATAGCATCGCCGTAGCTTTGAAGTGTTGTAATCCCTAGGTTACGGATGTAGGCATTTCGCACTTTGAGCAAATTCATGATCTCTTCGATGGGTGCTTTTTTAGGGTCCATCGCACTGAGAAGGGAGGCGATGTAACTCGCCATATCTTTGTGTATGTGTGGATCATCATACATCATATGGACAAGCTTTACCCCGCCTCCGTCAAACGAAGCAATTTTTTCGGCAGCATACACCTGCGCATCAAAATTTTCTTCGTTTTCGTGGTAATATGCCATCGCTTCAGGAAGAGTGTTAAACTCTGGAAATGTTTCGATTACCGGTGCTGTATGTTTTTTGATTAATGCCATAGTACCCCCTTAACGCAATGTTTGTAACGAACGGACGATCTTCGGAAACGGGAGCTGCTGAGAGACTCCGCCGCGGTCATACGCCTCTTTGGGCATACCGTATACGGTTGCCGTCTCTTCCGACTCTCCAATGGTAAATCCGCCCGCTTGTTTGATGCTTACCATCCCTTTCGCTCCGTCATCACCAATCCCTGTCAATAAAACCGCCGTAATCTGATTGCCGGAAAAAACTTTGAGCGCGCTCTCGAACATCTCATCCACACTGGGCTGAAAGAATTGATGATTTTTATTTTTTTCTTCTCGAATCACCACTTTACCCGTGACCTTTTTCGCGAAATGCATGTGCACTCCTCCGCGAGCCAAAAAGATGGTCCCATTCGAAAGCTCCATATGATCTCTACTCTCAATGACCGGCAATTTGCTCACTTTATCCAGCCGTGTCGCAAACGCAGCCGTAAACTGCTGGGGCATATGCTGAACGACACACACCGCATACGGAAATCCGTCCGGCAATGAGACGCAAATTTGCTCGATCAATCCCGGCCCCCCTGTCGATGCCCCGATCAGTAAAATCTTGGTAACGTCGCCGCTGCCAAGGTTTTTGGCCCGAACATTCTCCCGGACACTCGCAGGGCGTTCTCGCTGAACCGGGCGTCGAACAACCGATTTGAGTCTGCGGGGCGGAATACGGCTGAGAGACTTTACTTTTGAGAGGATATCTTCTCGATTCTCAGATCTCCCCACGTTCATTGTTCCGGGTTTGGCGATGTAGTCAATCGCCCCCGCATCCAAGGCTTCCATCGTGATTCCCGCACTCTCAGTCGTCAACGAACTGATCATCAAAATCGGTGTCGGCCGAGCTTCCATGATTCGTCGAACGGCCGTAAGCCCATCCATAACTGGCATATTGATGTCCATGGTAATGACATCATACTGCTCCCGCGTTGCCATCGTAACCGCTTCCGCACCATTTCGAGCGGTATCAATCTCAAACCCTAATTCTGCAATCATTTCGCCAAGCTGCTTACGCACCAGGGCCGAGTCATCCGCGATCAACACTCTTTTCACAGCCCCTCCCCAACAAGCTTGGACACATCAGGGTTAAACAACAATACCAATCTCTTCCCCTCTTCGAGATGCAAGACATTCGAAAACATCCCCCCTTCGCTTTCATCGGGACGCATTTGTTCTTCGGTCACTTCTAAAACATCACTGACGCTGTTGACAAAAAACCCGATCCGTCCTTCTTGCGCATGACAAATCAGTATTTTTTGCTCTTTCGGATCGATGTTATCGAGACCAAGCCGTTTGTGCAACGAGCCGATCGTGACGATCTGCCCTCGAATGTTGATCACCCCGTCCACCATTGCCGGGGCATTGATAATCGGGGTTACCGGTGTCATATCAATGATTTCAGCTACCTCTTCAATAGGAAACGCATACTCTTCATTTCCCAGTGTGAAGATGACCACTTCCGTCATTTTCATCTGATTTTCATCCATGCTCACCGTGGTATTGGCAACGATAATATCCTCATTTTGAGTCATGATCGTCTCAACGAGATCACGTCCTACCAATGAAATGAGCCGATTGTCATACTGAACAATCCCCTCTATTTGATTGTCACTGTCACCGCCTGCATCAATATCACTTTGGGCAAACTCATAAATATCGACAATCTCATCGACAATCAATCCGAGCGTTTTCGCCTGATGCTCAACGATCATAATTCGGTTTTTATCGCTGATATGCGGTTCGTAGTTATAGTGTAAACGCAGATCCGCCACCACAATCAGCTCACTGCGAAGCGACATCATCCCCTGAATTTCTTTATTTGACCCTGCAATGGCAGTCATCGCCACATTGGCATTTAAAATCTCACGAAGATTATCAATCATTAAAGCGTACTCTTCTTCGCCCATTTTAAAAACCAAATAGCGCAGCGTCTCGCCCTCGTGGGATGCATGCAGGGTGTCAATCGTATTCTTCTCTTTAATACTGCGTTTTTGAATACTCACTTTTTGCAGCAGCCCAAGCGCATACTCCAAGTCAACTACTTGTATCAACGTGTCACCATAATGGACGATTGCCATTATCACATCTTTTTTCTCGTTGAGGTATTCCACTTGTGAAGGTTCTACGCTGATGGAGACACTCACCTCATCCACCAACAGACAAAGAGCATCAAAAGGAGAATCCAATGTAACAACACGATTTTTTTGATCCTCTCCGCTGCATCGTGAAAGTCCAAGCAATAAATTAAAATCCAGCACCGTGGCTATATTTCCCCCCACAGCACTCAGACCGCGTACTTGAGCAGGGCTCAGGGTCAAAGGGGTGATATCCGGAACACGAAGAATTTGACCAATAAAAGCAGTGGGTATGCCAAACGCAACCTCACCGTGTCGGACTATCAAAATTTCTTCGATTTGCATAAAATTACCCTTGCTGAAGTTCATCCGCCATAACAGCCAACTCTTCAACTCCCTCTGAAATGTGGCTCACGGTTTCGATGATGAGTTCACTCGCTTTTCGAGATTCTTGTGCATTACGAGCCGACAGCTCCACCGCTTTTTGGATTTCACTGATTCCGATAAGCCCTTGATTAAGCCCTTCAATGTTTTGATCATTGATCGATTTTAGCCCGGTAAAACGATCGAGCAAATCGATCAACATCGCAGTGATTTTGTCAATCTCATGGATCAATGCGGTGATCTGTTCTTTTTCACCCTCTTGATTAACGAGCAGTTTTAACCACTCCGTACGTACCGTATCGATTTCAGCGTTCATTGACTCGATGGTGTCATTGATTTTTTCGGTATTGGATTCAGAGTCTTTGGCAAGGTTACGTATATCGCTGCTGACCACCGCAAACCCTTTTCCAAACTCACCGGCACGCGCAGCTTCAATCGAACCGCTGATCGCCAACATGTTGAGCTGAATAATACTGTTTGAGATACTGCCTACCGTTTTATCAACGTTACGCGTCTCTTTGACGATCACATCGAGCTCACTGCTTGCAGCTCCGCCCTCCGTCATTGATGCGGTAAAGTCATTACTGATCCCTGTCATTTGAGTTTTGACAGCCGCAAAAGAGACTTTTAAAAGATCGAAGTTTCGGCGTGCGATTTCGATGAGCTTCGCAATGTCTTTGGAGGCACTGACGCCGCTTTCAAACAACTCTTTGTTTGCAATGGCGCTTTGATTGGTGGATTGCGATGCGGATTCGATTTGATTCAATCCGGTCGTTACCTCTTTGAGAGAGTTTTGGATATCTTCCATCGATGAACTGATGGCATCCGCAGATGCCGCGATCTCTTCGGCCGATTTCATCGTATCGGTAGAATATTTGAGCTCTTCAGAGAGATTGTTAAGCTCTTTAATGTCTTCTTCGGTTTGCATCAAGGAGTTGCTTTGCATCTCAATGCTGTTGAGTGTTTTTTCGACGGAACGGGCAATTTCGCTGGAAGCATCCGCGATGTCTTTGGAACCATCATTGATCAGAGTGATCGAATGGCTGAGACTTTGGGTATAACCACTCATGCTGCGTGCCGCTTCGACGGAGTAGACTGCGATTTTCGTCAGCTCTTCCATCTTGAAACTGAGTGCCGACCCGCGTCCGCCCGTTTGCTCGATGATGTTGGTCGTCGTATTAATGCTTTTGATGATGCCGTCGATGCTTTCTTGGATTTTACTCACAAGGCGAGAGATAAAGTCGGCATTCTTTTCGGATTCTCCTGCAAGGGCACGTGTCTCATCGGCGACAACGGCGAAACCTTTTCCATGCTCTTTTGCACGGCTGGCTTCGATGGCAGCATTAAGCGCCAAAAGATTGGTTTGATCGGCAATTTTTGCAATAAACCCAACCGCTTCTCCAATATTTTCAGAGGAGAGCTTTAGCTCTTCGGATTTTTTAGAGGAGGTTTTAGCGACATTAACGGCTTTTGCCATACGCTCAACTGAGCTATTAATCGTCCCTACGGAGCCCATAATGTTCTCACCCGCGGCCAAAGTCGAACTGATCACCGTATCAATACTGGTGGTCATCCGTCCGATATTGGAACTGATAGAGCGAACGTTTTTAAGCGCTTGTTCACTTGCCCCGCTGTTCTCTTCCGCTGCCGTTGCGATTTGCTCCATCGAGCTTTTTAGCTGCTCAATGGCACTGACACTCTCTTGGGCATTGTCCAAAATCGTGGTTGCAACCCCGGCAATACTCTCAGAAATTTGCTGTTGTTTTGCCAATGTACGCTGACGTCGTTTATCCGGACCTACGCTTCCAGCTGCTGCTACAGGTGAACTCTCTGCTCGTCTTATTAATGCCATAATATTTCCTTAGTCCAATGTCGCGTAAAGCGCTTCTGATTTTTTGATGTCATCACGTGAAGGTTTGGTACGAATCGAAACATATTTAATATTTCCGTTTTTGTCCGTAGAGCGCAATACCGTTGCATAAACCCAATAAAAGCCGCCGCCTTTACGGGAATTTTTAACATAACCTGTCCAAAACCCTTTGGATTGTGCATCATCCCACAGAGATTTGAACGCGGCACGAGGCATATCGGGATGACGGACCACATTGTGCGGCTGACCAACCAAATCCTCTCGTTTCCAACCGGCAATCTTTAAAAAGGCATCGTTTGCGTACGTCACGATCCCTTTTTCATCGGTTTCGCTTAACAAATACAAATCACTGTACAGCACCTCGCCATCATCCAAAAATGTTAACCCCTCAACCAACTCTGCATCATCCGCTTTTGCCATTGTATAATCCCTCCATACGTGAACCTTATATGCGGGGTAGCTTAACGTTAGACGTCTAAATTTCAACTGAAATAAAACTAGAGACATATAATTTCTTATGATTTTAGTTACCGATCAGTTCAGGGGAAGGTTCGTAAAAAAAAGCCGCCCTGTGACGCATCAAAACCAATCTCTACACCCTTGTAGTAAATGGCTTCCTCTCCTACAGACTCTACCTAGGGTACCGATTCCCATTTTTCCTGCCTATGGCAACAATTGTGTCTAAAACTATTATACTTTCATAAAAAAAAGTATTTGACTATGAAATCAGCTCTTCTTTTGATACTCTTCACCTCCTTTTCTTGGGGATTTGACGTCGGAAACGGCAAAAGCCTGGTGGTCACGTTCAACGACTCACACGGCATTTTAGCGCTCAAGGACCGCAACATCACCATCCTTCCGCACCCGCGCAATGCCCAAGAGGGGTTTGCCATTCTTCCCATCGATTATCATACTTCGCCGCAAACCATAGAGGCTCAATGGCTCCGACACGATGAGAACTTAACGCTGAATCTGGATATTGTAAACGCTTCGTATCCCACCGAGACCTTGAGCGTTGAGAGCGCGAAAGTGACTCCTCCCCCCGAAACCCTCGAACGCATTGCGCAGGAAAAAGCCGAAGCCGAAAAGATCTATGGCACCTATAACGCAGTGCGTTATTGGGACAAACCGTTTATACGCCCTATAGAGTCGATAACTACAAGCGAATATGGCTCTTCTCGTACCTATAACGGTGTTTTAAAAAGTTATCACGGAGGGATTGATTTTAGAGCCAAAACGCCCTTACCCATTCTCGCATCCAACGATGGGGTCGTCGTACTGGCAAAAGATCGTTATTATTCAGGAGGAACCGTCATCCTTGATCATGGAGAGGGAGTCTACACCTGTTATTTTCATTTTAGTCAAATAGATGTACAAGTGGGGCAGAGAGTAGCACGAGGGGAGAGTATCGGATTAAGCGGTGCAACGGGACGCATTACCGGTCCTCATTTGCATTTTGGGATAATGGTACACGCAGTCCAAACCGATCCGCTTGATTTTATGGCTCAGATAGAGACTCTTTTCACCCCACCGTTTGTTGTTGCTCAAAACACCCAAAAAGTACCCAAATAAACTACAGATAAATAAAATCTCATTTAATTTTGATATAATCTAGGGAAATAATACAGGGGAGATTTTTGTGCTTAAAAAACGACACACGCTCCTCGTGCTTTTAGGGATACTTTTTCTACCCGCTTTGCTCTTTTCCAACCCTTTGGAAAAAGTGACCCTTCAGCTGAGATGGTTCCATCAGTTCCAATTTGCCGGATATTATATGGCAAAAGAAAAGGGGTATTACAAAGAGGCCGGACTCGATGTCACCCTTCTCGAAGCCGATAAAAAGCACCCCTATCCTGTTGAAGAAGTGATCTCCGGACGGGCACAATACGGTGTCGGAAACTCCGGATTGATCAACGAGCGTTCCAACGGCAAACCGATCGTTGTCCTGGCGGCGATCTTTCAATCCTCCCCCAATGTCTGGATAGCGCGCAAAGACTCAGGCATAGTTACCGTTGTCGACTTAGCACATAAACGCCTTATGATGACCAAGAACATTGAAAATGCGGAACTGCTGGCCCTCTTTCGTAACGAAGGCCTTCACTATAACCAGCTCAATATCATCGACAGCACCTTTGATATAAACGACCTTATTAATGGGAAAGTGGATGCGTTTAACGGCTACTCGACCAATGAACCCTATTATCTAAAAGAAAAAGGGGTCGAATATGTCACCATTGATCCCCGTAAATACGGTGTCGATTTTTACAGTGACTGTTTATTCACCAGCGATAAGGAACTCTCCGACCATCCCGAGCGGGTCAAAGCATTTAGAGAAGCGAGCCTAAAAGGGTGGACCGATGCGATGAATAATCCCGAAGAGGCCATTGATCTTATTTTAAAACACTATTCACAGGCTAAGACACGTGAGCATCTCCGCTTTGAAGCCGATGCTATCCATATGCTGATGGAGCCGGAACTCATCGAAATCGGACATATGAATCCGGCGCGCTGGATCTACATTGCCAAAACCTATCATGAGCTCGAGTTTTCCCCTTCCGATACCGTTCCGGAGGGATTCATTTACACTCCAAACGGCCAGCACAATGACGTTTGGCTGCATTACATACTTGCAGCGGCATGTATTTTAATCCTCATCATTGGATCCATCACTTGGTATATTTATCGTTTAAACTGCAAAATCAAAAAACAAGCCCTCCATGATTCGCTGACAGGTCTGTATAATCGTTACTACCTCGATGAAACGCTCCCCAGAGAGATGGCTCGCGCTGTGCGAGAATCGTATCCCATTGCTTTAGTCCTGATCGATCTTGACCATTTTAAAAGTATCAATGATACGTATGGACATGCGGCAGGAGATGAAGTCCTTAAAAAAGTGGCCCAATCTTTGACCTCATCCATACGACAAAACGACTTTGCCTGCCGTTTCGGCGGAGAAGAGTTTATCATCGTCATGCCGGGAATGCCTGCCGATCAAGCCATCAAACGCGTTGAAGCATGCCGCCTCATGATCGAAACCACGCCGATCTCCTATAACGATCAAATCATCAATGTGACGATCTCCGCAGGGGTCTCCATCTTTCCCGACCATGGGATCACACAAGACTCTCTGTTGAAATCTGCCGATGACGCCTTGTATTGCAGTAAAGAATCGGGTCGCAATCAAACCACCCTCTTCACAACAAAAGACGCCTAATGAGACGAATTTTTGCCCTAACGGCTTTGCTTATCTCCCACCTTTGCGCTTTCTCAACCACGAATGTTCAATACCTGTACGGTGATTTTGAAGGGCCGACCTTTTTGGATACGCAAAGAGGGGTAAAACACACCATTACTGCAGAACACTATCGCACCTGGGAGTATGGGGATCTGTTTATGTTCGCAGATTTTGCCTACGCTAAAGAGGGGTTGCAGTTTACGAATCTCAAAAATGATCTTTACGGTGAGATTTCACCGCGTATCAGTCTCAATAAAATAGCGAATATCCCAACGTCCGAGGGAATCATCAAAGAGTGGTATATGGCATTTCAATACAACCGTTCGGATACTTATCACGGATGGCTTTATGGTGCGGGAACCGATTTGAATATTCCCGGATTTACAGTATTTGGGCTCAATGTCTATCGGAAGATTCACAATATCGGCAAGGATACCTATCAGCTCTCGGCAAACTATTCCCTCCCTTTAGGTGACCGATGGCATTTTGAAGGGTTCAGCGATTGGACGACCATCGATTTTATCTCCCAAAACCAGCTGCTATTCGATCTTTCTCCCTCATTAGGGATCACTGCGGGGAAATTAGAAGTGGGAACAGAATGGCATTATTACCATGAGAATATGTACCATCAAGACAATGATGTCTTTCAGGCGATGATTAAATACATTTTTTAGACGTATTTAATCTTTCTTCATGACCGCCCAGATAAAACCGCCAAAGCCGATAGCCACCACGATCACCAAAAATCCTACCTGAAACCAATCCAGCATGGTCATTGGGACACCTCATTCAAATCTTTTTCTTTAAGCTGTCCGCACGCCGCACTGATATCCAAACCTTTGGAATCGCGTATCGTGCATAACACGCCATGCTTTACCAGATACTCTTGAAACTTCACCATATCTGCTCTCGTCGGTCGTTCATAATCGCTCCCTGGATAAGGGTTAAAAAAGATCAGGTTGACCTTGGCTTTGATTCCGTGCAAAAGTTTGACCAGTTTTTTCGCCGACACCAGATCATCATTTTTGTTTTTGATGACGAGATATTCAAACATCACCCGCTTGCGCGTATCGATCGGAAACCGCTTTACCGCATCGATGATCGAAGCAATATTGTACGCTTTATTCATCGGGATAAGCTCGGTACGCAGTTCATCATCGACCGCATGAAGCGAGATAGCGATATGGACGCCCAAATCCATTTCGCCCAGTTTATCGATTTTAGAGCTCAATCCGCTTGTTGAAACCGTTTGCCGTTTTCCCGAGATCGAAAGACCGTCTTCGTCTTTGAAAATCGTGATGGCTTTGGCCAGATTGTCTAGATTATCAAGCGGTTCACCCATCCCCATATAGACAATATTAAGCCGTTTGCTTGCCGCCAGACCATTGTCCGCTTTGACTGCCAACACCTGCGCAACGATCTCTCCGGCACTTAGATCTCGCGTAAAACCCCCTTTGGCCGTGAGACAAAACGAACATCCCACTTTACACCCGACTTGCGTCGAGACACACACCGTATAACGGGCCTCATTTTCGATATTTCCCTCGTCGTCAATGGACTCATCTTTCATCTTAAGCCACACGGTCTCAATCGTTTTCCCATCGGTAAGCTCAAAAAGATACTTGATCGTTCCATCGGTCGAGCACTCTTTGCGCGCAATTTTGAGCGGCATGATCGTGTACGTC
>DASUNE010000011.1:0-4450 GCA_036277315.1 Sulfuricurvum sp. | reverse complement strand
AAGCTGCTCGAGAGGGGAGCGATCTTCACCCTCTCCAAGTATGATGAGCTTTGCATCGCGAGTGTGGATCATTAGGGAAAAGGCATGAAGTAATGTTGAAAAATCTTTCGGAGGGCTTAATCGCCCAACAGCCAGGATGAGCGGAACTGTTTTGTTTGCAAGCCAGGGATGTTTAGGAATCATAGCAGCTTTCAATGGCAAGTCTGATGTGATTACAGGATTTGGAATCACACTGATCGTACGAATGTCCAGTTTGAGTGCGGAAGAGAGATCCTTTGCTACTCCGTCGGAGACGGCGACAACAGCATGTGCATTAGGATAAAAGAATTGCATAAGATAGGGGAGGATTTTTGCCTTGATTCCTGTTACGTTCTCTAATGCGTTACTGTGTGTACTATGTTCGCTGATAACGACGGGTACTTGTGTCAGACGTCCGGCGATTATAGCGATGATATTGGCATAATCGAGTGCTGAGATCAGTCCAATCGGTTTTTCTTTGATGAGATAACCGATAAGTTTTGGGAGGGCGAAAAGGACCCGCGGCTGTTTTAGATCAATGATATGAACAGCTGGATCGATTTGGGATAGGAAAACTCCATGCGTATCTGCAACGATCAGATTGACATTATACCCAAGCGAGACAAGCCCTGATGCGAGATTAACCATCACCCGCTCAGCGCCTCCTCCATGCAGTGTAGGGACAAATAGAGCTAACTTTTTCATTATTTGAACCAATTTCTTTTTATCTGCATTCTAATTTTTGATAACAAAACTACAAATTTTGTTGGTAAAACGAGAAGAATCAACATCATCAATGTATTTTTTTGAGGGCATAGTTGTAAACTTTGAAATATATATTTTATTGCTTTTAAATTTTGTGATGATAATTTTCCGAAAAAAGCAGCCCATGTATAGATTGAGGATAAATGGCAAGGGCATTTGATTTTCATTTGTTCGCCGAAACATTCGATAGCTCTTTCATAATTTTTGATTACGCGAGATGCTTTTGAGAATGTGTTGTGGGTGACGCTGTTTTCATTGATACGGTAGTTTCTGACCGCTTCGTGAAGGTAAAAAACTTTTGCATATTCGAATAATTTTATCCAAAGAATCGATTCTCCTCCATATAAATCTATATCGAAGCGTCTATTGCGTAAAAGCTTTTTTTTAAAAAGTAACTGAAACTCTCCATAAATTTCACCGCACAAATATCTTTGAGAGTCTATTTCTTCGCTTCGAGTGACACCAAATCCTGAGAAGCAGCCATTGTCTTTTTGTGTTGATAAGATCGAACAGTTCCCCATAACGATATCGTACCCATCGTTTATTTTCTTCACCATGCTGCTTAATGCATTCTGGACCATCGTATCATCATCATCAAAAATAGTTATTAGTTCTCCTGTTGCACAGTCTAATCCATTGTTTTTGTTTCCATTGGGGCCTTGCGGATAATTTTGATTTTTAGTGTAGACAACATAAGGGTATTTTTGAACATAACTTTTACACACAGTTTCGGTATCATCGGTAGAATTGTCATCGGTTATGACAATTTCTAAAAAGGGATAATTTTGAGCGATGATACTTTCGAGACACTCTTGAAGATAATCACTTCGATTGTATGTAGGTACAATAATTGACAGTGTAGGAAAATTCATATTTCTGTTTTCTTTGGGAAGTTTTTGTAAAAAATAAGCGTAAAAAAATAAGCGTATTTGAGTAAATGTTTCAGAAATACTTTTGGATATTTAAATAATATCCACCAATAATTTTTGACAAACCATCTGGATTCGAATAAAAAACCGTCAGGGTGTTTTTTTCTGATGTTCTCACTGATATTTCCCCCTTCGTTTATATAATAAATTCGTAATACTTTATTCAGATAATAACTATAATCATGTGCTTCTATTGCCATTTTGCTCCAAAAAAAACTTTCAGGGATGAACTTCAAATTTGCAGCTTCATTTGGGATCGTAAAATATTTTTTGAGTGTTATGGTATTGAGTATGGACCAAGTTTCTCCTAAACTTTTTGATCTCCAGCCAAAATAGGATTGTATGGTGGGCAAAAAATGTTTTTCGACTGGATAATTATTGCCGATACGATGGCCAAATTGGTCTTGGCATAAGACACCGATTCCTCCGCACTGTTTTTTTTGATCAATTGTAAAATCTTTCCAGACAATATAAAATGTTTCAAATGTTTCAGGTAAAAAAGCATCATCGCTGTCGATAATCAAAAAAAGTTCTCCTTTTGCTGCTTCAATCCCTTTTTGCATAGCGGATACTTTACCACTGTTCTCTTGGAAGATATAGATAATTTCAAATTCGCTTGTTTTCTTCCATAGTTCAACAAGCTCGCGTGTACTATCGGTACTTCCATCATCAACTATTATCCATTCAAAAATATAGGTATTATTTATCTTTTGGAGAGATTGTTTTTTAATACTTTCATAAACTCTATGTAGTGTATTGGAGCGATTATAAGTTGGAGTAAAAATTGTGAATTGAATTTCAGGCAATGAAATCAGAGGCAAAGTATTGCTCATTATATTTTTATTTGCTTGGTGTTGATCGTTGTAAGAATGTATTGGATTTATTTGATTTTATAATTGTATATCCATTAGTCAACAACAGGCTTATTGAGTTTTCTTCTGCACTCATATGTAAATGTTCAATTAAAATATAATCAGGATAAAGTTTTTTATTCGCATTATTTATAAAGTGATGGAGAACTTTATATTCAAATCCTTCAATATCAATTTTTATCATTTTAATAGAGTCTAATTTAAAATCAGAAATGATATCAATTAGGCTTTTGCAATTTACGTGTACTGTTTTATCTGAAGCAAAGCAAAAGGAATTCCCTCCTCTGTTGCCTGTTTCATTGATTCCTAAATTTAATGTTTCTGTTTTATCACTAACCCCAATATTAAGAGGAATAATATTGTTCAAATGATTTAGCTGGATGTTTTTTAATAATTTTTGGTAATTGTACGGATCGGCTTCTATGCTGATTACTTTGCCTGATCCACAGAGGAGAGGGGAAGCTATTAAGCTGTAAATACCTATATTGGCGCCGATATCCAAAAAAATATCATTAGGGTTTAATATATTTTTCAAAAAATCAAATTCTTCTTTTTCATATATGTGGGGATAAAAAAACAACGCTCCGTCAACACATTCAAAAGGATCTAGTTCCATTTGAAAGTTATAAACATCGACAATGTGCCTTTGATTTTTCCTCTCTTTATTGCGAAAATAAATTTTTTTGAAAATTCGATTAACCAATCCGGTCACTCTAGGAATATGAGGTAAACGATTGCTTAAGTACTTATACAGTAATAATTCTTTTTCCATTAAAGTTGTCTTCCTGAGTCACAAAATGAGATTGGTATCAATTTTATAGATCATGCGTAAAATTTATTTGCTTAGAATGTAAAGTATATATCTTATCGCATTGCTTAACTGTACTCAAGCGGTGTGCAATCACAATCAGTGTTTTATTTTCACATATTTTATAGATTTCTTCCATAATTTTGGCTTCGGTTTCGATATCGAGGGCACTGGTGGCTTCATCGAGGACGAGAAGCTCAGGGTCATTGTAGAGGGCACGTGCGATTGCGATACGCTGGCGCTGGCCTCCGCTGAGTTTGATGCCGCCGTCTCCTACGAAAGTATTGATTCCATGATGATGCATTTCTAAAAAGTCTAAAATATTGGCTTGTCGTAAAACATGTTTGATTTTTTCGTCGTCAATGGGTGCTCCGAAAGCGACATTTTGGGCGACGGTGCCGTCAAAAAGGGTGATACTTTGGGGGATATACCCTATTTTGCTGCGCCACGCTTTGATATTGCTCTCATCCAGAAGAACTCCGTCAATGGTAATGGTGCCGGCTTTTGGACGGTAAAGGCCTATGATCAGATCGATGAGCGTCGATTTTCCGCTGCCGCTTTCGCCGATAAAGGCAACTTTTCCCCCTTTACGGATGGAGAGGGAGAGATCAGCCAGAATGGGGTTGGCGTCGTCATATTCGAAAGAAAGATGATGCAATTGAATGGAGTCATTGAACGTGATGGGGCTATCTCCGAAATTTTCGGGATCGTACATCAAATCGTTGTGGATGATATCGAGAGCACTTTTATGAAAAAGGATCTGGTTGTAGCCAGTCAGGATGCGATTTGCTGAGGGCATCAGGCGATACAGCCCCAGTATAAACATGGAGATGAGCGCCATGGCCCCCGAAATATCGTTTTGGTATTTATAAATGAGATAGATGACGATAAAAATGATAATCCCAAATCCTATGGCCTCCAAAAAAAGGCGCGGAAAATGGGTTAGCGTTTCATTTCGGATATTGGCCTGTGCATAGCCTGAACTTGCACGATCAAATTCTTTAAGAATCGATTCGGCATTGGAGGTGAGTTTCATCATTTTAAAATTACCCAGGCTG
>DASUNE010000010.1:0-3643 GCA_036277315.1 Sulfuricurvum sp. | reverse complement strand
TCCTCATTTATATCCACACCGTAAAGATTGTGTTCGAGGATGCTTTTTTCGACCTCGTATCCGATCATCAAATCCTCATACGGCAACAGTAAATCCCGTATGAGCGTATGCTCACGGATGAGGAATTCTAACGCTTGGTTGAGAAATGCACCACTTCCACAGGCAGGGTCGAGAATTTTTAGGTGGGTTAGCCATTCTCTGTAATTTAACAATGTCTCTTTATAGTTTTGTTCTGCTTTTGTAAGTTTTCGAGGATTGACAACCACCGTTTCGGCTTCAATTTTCAACGATTCTTTTTTATCACTGCACAGTTTACCGAGAGTGTTTTCGACGATGTATCGGGTGATGTATTCGGGGGTGTAGAACACGCCGTCTTTTTTGCGCTTGGATTTTTTCTTATCAAACTCCGTATCATTAATCGAGGCGTTTATCTCCTCTAAGTCGGTCAAAGACTGCTCGAAGATATGTCCCAAAATATTAACACTGATATCGGTCATAAAGTTGTAATTTGAGAGCTTTTGCGCCTCCATATCGAGATACGCATCATCGATAGTGAGAGAGTCTAATAACTCATCGGTGGCAAATAATCCACCGTTGTATTTTGGGATATTGAGCTTATCATTTCCCGTATTAATAGCGTTAAAATAAAGCTTGTAATAATCATACAAGCTTCGATCACCGAAACCATCATTTGCATGCCGTGTTCGTATCTCTTTGATCGTCTCTTTTTTTAACAACTCTCTATCTTCGGCAAAGAGGATAAAGATAATACGGTCACAGAGCTTTTGTGTGAGACGCAACAGTAACGATCTTTCCATGTCATTGTTTTTGATAATATTTTCAAAGAGGTGGGTACGAAATGCGCTGAAATCACGGTAAAGCTCTTTGGAAATAGTTTGCTCAAAATTGGTGGATTTTTCTTTGAGTTTGAGAGGGATATTCTCTTGGATACTCTCGTAGCTCAACAACAAATGAAGCGTTCTAAAATCTTCATAAGAGAGAGAAAAAAGATTGAATTTTTCGTATGCGGTTTTTTTGTCGATGTAAAAGCGCAGCTCATCGAAGTTGGAAATAACGACATATTTCGAGTTGCTGTGAGAGTTGTGATAATTAAATGCTTGTGCTTCAACCGCATCGAGATTTTTGGTCTTTTGGTCTTTTAGCTCCACAATCCCGATAATCTCACCATTGACATAAATGACGCCATCGGCTTTTTTGCCATCAGTTTCGTTTTTCTTCTCACGTTCCAAATTAAAATCATGGGGATTTGTACTGTCCAGTGTATAGCCTAAACAAGCCTCAAAAATATCTTTTAAAAATCCATCCTGATATTTTTCTTCTTTAACGGTTTTGATAAAATCAATTTTGGTGAGATAGTTTTGGAAGGAAGCCCATCGAAGTGCAATAATGCTTTCATCTTGTTTGATTGAATTGATAACAGACTTTTGAAAAATTGCCAAATTATGTGCCTCTATGTTAAATGAAAGATATTATAGCAAACTGATTAGGTTTTACGCCGCAGTGCTACCAAATCGAAACTCGACATAGTCAACTATCATTGAAATTTTGTTAAGATAGCGAATATGA
This sequence comes from Sulfuricurvum sp., assembly GCA_036277315.1. Lineage (GTDB taxonomy): Bacteria > Campylobacterota > Campylobacteria > Campylobacterales > Sulfurimonadaceae > Sulfuricurvum. Next base: position 2,056 of record DASUNE010000010.1, on the reverse strand, counting down.
ACCTAAATGAAGGATACTTATGCGATTTTCCATACTCTCGCTGATAGCGCTTTTGACTTTGAGCGGATGCGCTGAAAAAGGGGCGTTTGATTTATTTAAAATGGATGATGCGCATGAACGTTCTGTTGAGCAGCTTCGTACGGGCGGAATTGTTCTGTCGTTAGAGACCAAAGCCCTTATCTCAGCTTTGTATTTAAATCCTGTTTATCCCGAAACGTATCATGAGGGGGAATCTTTTATTGCGGCAATTTATTTTGAAAATGACAACCGAAGCGTAAAAAAGAGGGATTTTGCAGATATCGGCTATTCGCTGACGCTGAATGGTGCGCAGCCCGTAGAGATCGAAGAGCTCAAAGAAAACGATCTCAGACGCAATCTGATTCCGGTACGCAATAACTGGAATCGATACTATCTGGTTCGCTATAAAACCTTTAGCGAGGGAAATTTAGCGCTTCGGCTCGAAAATAATCAGACTGGGAAGGTTGTATTAAATTATCAAAAAGGGAAGTGATTTTCACTTCTTCACCCAGTATCTTCTTATAAATGACATAGTTGGCAAGGACCCGTTTGCCATACTCTCTATTTTCATCATTTCCCATCAGTTCCATACTTAAAAACGGTTCATACGGACCCGGTAAAAATTGTCCCCCCTCCGTTAGGAGCCGTTTTGTAGAGCCAAAGCCTGCATTGTAGCCATACGCAATTAAAATCGGATTGTAAAATTTGTCTTCCAAATGTTTTAAATGGCTGATCGAATAGGCGATACTGAACTGGGGATGCAGCATATCGAAATAGGTGGTCGGTTTGAGCGGATGAACTTTGCTTATGGTATCGACATTGAACGGCATAATCTGCATCAATCCAAGGGCAAACGAACGGGAGATGAGCCCCGGAATGAAGCGCGTTTCTTGCCGCATCAGGGCATAGAGAAGGGCTTTTTTGTCATTCGAGAGGGTGCCCATATACTGATCATATGCCATCGTAAAGTTATGAATGTAGGGTTCATAGGTGCGTTCGAGAATATACCCCTGTACGGCGACGGACTCGTTTCCGTCACTTCGGTCGATCAAATCGGCGATCGTATCGGGTTTAGAACTCATAATCTCTTCGGAAAATGCTCTCCATTCGAACGGGTCGATCCCTTTGATACTCTCAGGACGTTCCGTGGTTGGAAGGGTTGTGAAATAGTTTTCGGTCGGCAGACCGAGAATCTCCCGTGCATAGAGGACATACATGTTGATATCCAAACTTTTCGAGAGTTCATCCAGATAATTTCTATCTTGGGTGATTTGATAAATCCAAAAAAGTGTTTTGTCATGATCGATGGAGGTGTGATAACGTGACTTGGCCTCTTTGAGGTGATCGAGTGCAATCCCCAGTTTTCCGTACTTGATCGCATTCATGGCGAGATAAAAATGGGTTTTGGCAGCGTAACTGCCGCCGGCGATATCAGAGAAGGATTGCTGCAGCTGGTCCATCTTCGGATCGGTAACCGTAAGGTAGACAACCGACTCAAAGGCTTTGGTTTGAGAAAGAGCATTGAGCATTTCAAAAGGGAGGGGGTGATTGAAATGTTCATGTCGATACGAAGCGCCTGCAAGACGAAAGACGGTATTTTCGTTCTCGAGGTTCTCGTTCGACGTGTAAAAACTCTCCTGGTTCATGGCTCTGAGCCATTCGGTATTGCCGTATTTGTTGTTTAGGCGCATGGCAATCGTTTCACGCTCTTGGGGTGTTAACGCCGCCGCTTTAGCGGGGGTCAGGGCGAGCATCAAGCAGTCGTCCTGTTCAATAAGGGGGAGATTGCACGCTTGCTGCCGAAGACAATCTGCCGTGTACTTGATTTCAGCTTCATCGGTTTTCGCGGCATAGTCAAAGAGAAATCGCTCATTGACATTTTCCACTTGATAAAACGCCTCACTCGCTTCGGAGGCGTTGATATCCTGATGTAAAAACTGCCAAATCAAAAAGTTCTTTTGGCGTGAAGCGGGTTTGTCATTGATCTCATTGAGTGTGAGTCCCCAGCTGGACGAGAGGAGCATCAGGCTTAAAAGGA
>DASUNE010000009.1:0-10871 GCA_036277315.1 Sulfuricurvum sp. | reverse complement strand
CGCCGTTTTTGGACCGATGGTGAGATGCTTACGGCTTTGGATGAACATGAAGATTATGCTCTTATCGGACGAAAAAAACATCTCAAGCGATCATTGTTCAACATTGTTGCCGATCAGACCGGAAAAATGTTCAATCCCGATATTTTGACCATTGTCTGGGCGCGTCGTTTTACGGAATACAAACGTCCAGGATTGCTAAAGCACGACTTTGCACGCTTTAAAAGACTGCTTGAACGTACCGAGAATCCGGTACAAGTGATTTGGGCGGGAAAACCGTATCCTTTTGATACCAATGCGGTCAATGCGTTTAATGAGCTGATTCATATCAGCCATAGCATTAAGAATATGGCCGTATTAGTAGGGTATGAACTGGAACTTTCACGTTTTCTTAAAAAAGGGTCTGATGTATGGCTCAATACTCCACGTGTTTCAAGAGAAGCCAGCGGTACGAGCGGGATGACGGCGAGCATGAACGGATCGATCCATTTCTCGACCAATGACGGATGGCATCCTGAGTTTGCCAAGCACGGCATTAATGCTTTTACGATTCCCCCGATCGATCACACGACCCCGATTGAAGTTCAAGATTACGAAGACAACAAAAACATGATGGATATTTTAGAAAATGAAATTATCCCAATGTATTACGATAAACCGGAACAATGGACGCAAATCGTTAAAACAGCGATGTGGGATGTTATCCCTGCGTTTGATTCAGGACGTATGGCGCATGAGTATTATGTGAAGATGTATGATTATTAACGGATAGATTTATACAATCCAAGCACCATTTTTATAGACGACGTCATTTCCCAGTGTAAAGCATTGGGTGTCAGCAAAAACATCGACATGGTATTTGCCGTCTCTGCGTTTAAATCCGGGCTTCCCATAGATACCGTGTTTTGCACCCAAGGATAAATGAACTCCGCACATCCGTTCATAGGTTCCTGTATCGGCAACCGTACGTGTTTTGGTAAAGGCTCTGTTGAGACCAAGCCCCAGTTCCCGTATCCACACGACTCCTTCATCTCTTCGTATATTGAATAAGATTTGATCAAATTCTGGAGTTGAATTTTCGCACTCCACCACTTGCCCTTGTTCGATAACAAGGGTTATGGGTATTTTGGGCGTATTGAGTTTATACGTTACGTCACCGAAACTAAAAATTCGTACCCGCCCATTGACTGCACGCAAATCTTGTGCTTCCGTAAAGACTTCACCCAGTGGAAACTGACCCCCGATATTTGCCATGTCGGTGTAATCGCCAATATTGAGTTTAGCTGACTCAAAGGGTGAACCATACACCAAAAACTCACCGCCGCTGTCGAGTATTCCTGATGGTGCGGCATCTATCTTGGTTTTGAGTGCACGACCCACTCCACGGTAATAGTTGGCATCATATTCCAATGAATCGATGTAATACCGTGCTTCATCATCGGACATACGACTCAGATGGGGATGTTCGATGACTTTTATCTGTTTTTTAAACAGCTCGACCCGCAGACGAAATTCATTCAGACGAAAACTCTTTGATTGGACGAGTGCTACCAAATCAAAGGGGTGTAGATCTTCCAATATTTTGAGTATCTCTTCGGGTGGCTGCTGATTAAAATCGATCAATATTGCATTCGGCAAACAACGTTTATACCCTTGCGCCAAAATAGTCGACAAGAGACAGTCCGTATCGTACACGACAACGGCACGTTCTTGGTCGGTGTGATTAAATGCTACACGCAAGAGACCGCTCAAATTGTATTGCGCTTCTGAAATCAAGGCTTCGTGATTTTGTGGAGAGGTCCCTCTTTCATTCATGCTTTCTTCTCGCTTGCCGGGTATAGGTATTGAAGATTTTGATCTTCTTATTCACGAATTATAGCTTAGCCTCTTTGAGGTTAACTGCTTTTGTACCACTTTTTATAGGAATGATTTAAACTATTATGTTTCACTTTCGGAAGATAAGCCGTATGCGGGAAGAGCGACACGAAACCACGCTCCGTTGTCTGTTGGATGAATATCTAAACTTCCTTTGAGTCTTTCGGTGACTATTTTACGGGCGAAATAGAGTCCATACCCCTGACCTGATAACGATTTGGTGGTGAAACCAGGCTCAAAAATACGTTGATAATTTTCAAGGCTGATGGCATCGCCACTGTTTTTGATATCGATAATAATGTGATTGTCTTTTTTCTCTGCTTCGATGCGGATGTATTTGGAGGATTCGTTTGTTTGAGCGATTGCATCCATTGCATTTTCAATAATTACCAGAAGAATATGCATCAATTCATCATTGTGGCATTTAACGCTAAGTAAATTGGGGACATCGATGTTAATGGTAATATTTAGCCCTTGTGCTCGATCAAACACCAATGTGTTGATATGCTCAACGGACTTTTGTACATTCGTTTCTGCCGATGAGGAGTGTCTTGTGTATAACGCATACATACTTTCCAGATTTGAAGAGAGGTGTTCAAGTAGGGTTTCACTTCTTTCAATGGCTTCTATGGCTTCGTCATTGGTACCGATCAGTCTGCGTATTTTGAGAAGATAGGTGGCAACGGTATTCAAGGGACGACGCCACTGATGAGAAATAAAAGAGATCATCTCTCCCAGCTGAGCCATTTTGGAGATTTCCAACATCATGTCGTCTTGTTTTCGTTTTTCTTCTTCAATGATTTTCATAGGGGTACAGTCGACGCCGCTTACTACAATCCCATCGACGGTTCCGTCATCACGATAGATAGGGTTATAGGTAACAATCAAATAGCATCGGGGAATGTTTGGAAAATGAAACCACGATTCAAATTGGAGGGATTCTCCTAAAAAAGCTCTGTCCAGATTGGGTTTGACAATGGTTTCAAAAGCTTCGATCCCTAAAATATCGGACACATGATGCAAAACAATTTCGTCTACTGTTTTGTGGTACTTGCGGGTGTAGGCTCCATTGACAGCACGGTAGATATAATCGGTGTCAACGTAAGAGAGCAGATTGTCTGTATGATCGAGTAAGCTCAGCAGATGTTCATTGCTCATGTGTATGGGTGTTTTTTTCATAAGAGTTTGTATCCCACTTTTGCGATGGATTGTATATGAATCGAGGGGAGTTTCTTGCGAAGGTCGCGAACCGTACATTTTAATGCATTACGAGTGACGGAAGTAGCGTTGTATAGGATTTCTTCGATGTGATCGTATTGGAGCACGTTATTTCGGTTTTCGATGAGTAATTCGAGCAGTAAAATCTCTTTATTCGTGAGTGAAACGTGCTTGCCTTCTATTAAACCTGTTTTAGATTCATAATGGTAATAGGCGGTTCCCATACCATCGATACAGATCGAACCCCTATGAAAATCGGTTTTTTGAAGGATAAGATTAAGTGCATCGTTTAATTTGGCGTAGGTAATGGGTTTGATCAAATAATTGTCGAGTTTTAGGGTAACTGCTTTGAACAAGTAGTCTTGATGGGTATACGCACTTAAAACAATAATAGGGATATTCGGATCATTTTTACGTATTTTTTGAATGAGCTTGAGACCGTTTATTTTTGGCATTTCAATGTCGGTAATAATAAGATCGGGACCTTCTTCATTATAACGGGTCCATCCTTCTTCTCCATCGTACGCACTGATGACATGGGTAAATCGCTTTTGAAGAAAATAAGCGATATTGTCGTTGCTTTCCCTATCATCTTCAATAATCAATATACTGTTTGGATTTTTTGTTATCAGCATTTAACTTCTTTTCATTTTAACTTCATGATTTATCACACTTATGAGTGGTTGACACTTTTTATACACTTTTTCTACACCAACAAATGATATTGTATCCAAAATTGATCAGGATAAAATAGTCGCAGTGACGAAGAAAAATATAAATAGATAAAGACGAAATATAGCTATGGAATGTATAAAAAAAATATTGATCGTTGATGATGATATCCATGCACGTCAACTCATTCAAAAAGTACTTAAAAAACTTGATTCTGTCATTTTTTTAGAAGCAGAAAATGGAAAAGAAGCAATTGAAATTGCTCGAGCAAGTCAACCAGAACTTATTTTAATGGATGTTGTTATGCCTGGAATAGATGGTTATGAAGCATGTCGGCAGATCAAAAATGATCCGCAGTTGAAGTCAACGACTGTCATTTTTATGACGTATTTATTTACGGATGAAATCGACGATAAAATTGCCCAAGTCCAGGGGGATGATTTATTACGAAAGCCTGTGGATGCCAGTGAACTCTATTTTCGGGTTAAAAATTACCTCTCGTTGAGTATGCCACCCAGAGGGGACCCGGCAAAAGCTGCAACTCATCCTATCAAGGCTATTGCGAGTGTTGAAGAAACAACGGTTGATTTGGGGAAGGGTTTTTTGTATCACTACGATTTGAAATGTATACGTCAAGATCAGCGACTGATCCCGTTAATGAAACAAGAAGTGTTATTGCTGGAAATACTGATCGACTATAAAGATCGCATTGTTTCTTACGATCAGTTGTTGATCGCAATTTCTGAAGAAAGCATGAGCAGTGTGGCTAATGTTCGGACGCTAGTGAAACTGTTGCGGAGTAAAACGTATAGTGAACTCATTAAGAATCTCAATTCTTATGGCTATCAATTAGCCATTCATAAATCAATAAAAGATGCATGATGACAGAAATGTATAAAAAAATCCTTCTTACATATCCAATCGGATTGTTTTTTATGATTACTATGTTATTTATTATTAGTGAACAATTTGTTGATAATGTGTTTCAGCCTTTGTTCCTTAAAATAGGAGTTGCAGAGCATATAGGTCATTTCTTTTTTGAAATTCCGATGCTTTATATTTTGTTGTACGGGCCATTGCGCCAAATCGTCCGTGATTGCAATACGATAGAAACGTTACATAAAGAACAAAAAATAGAACTGTTAAAATTTGCACACGTTATTCGACAAAGTGCCGATTTGGTGATGATTACCGATTGTCATGGGATTACAGAATATGTAAATGATGCCTATCCGATTACAACAGGATACAAAAAAGATGATTTTATTGGCACTTGCCCTGGTATTTTAAAATCGGGGAAACACAGCAAAGAAGATTACACGTTATTATGGAAAACGATTCTTTCAGGAAATGTTTATCACGGCATTATTGAAAATAAACGAAAAGATAATACCTTTTATTATGAAGAGAAAACGATTACTCCCATACGGATGGAAGGGGAAAAAATAACCCATTTTGTTTCTACGGGAAAAGATATAACCAATAAAGTCTTGACCGAAAAAGCGCTTCAAGAGAGTGAGTATATGTTCAAAATATTGGCTGAGAGTTTGCTCACAGGTATTTTTATGTATCAAGAGCATTATGTATACGTTAACAAAGCATTTGAAGAGATGACGGGATATACGGCAGATGAACTTTTGATGATGGAGCCGAAAAATCTCATCCATCCTGAAGATCGAGCGCTGATTCGTTCACGAATCAAGCTGAGACTGGCGGGAACGCTGCAAGAATCTAGAAGCTACAACGAACTGCGAATAATACGAAAAGACGGAACATTTCGATGGGTGTATGCGACGATCGCATCCATTCTTTATTGTGAAAAGATGGCTGAATTAGGGGCGATGATTGATATCAGTGAGCGTAAAGAGATAGAGTATCAGCTTGAAAAGCTAGCAACGACGGATAAGCTTACCTCGTTATTAAATCGGACACGTTTCGATGAAATTTCCGAGCGTGAAACAGCGTACGTCCAACGCTACAAAACTCCACTGTCACTCATTTTATTCGATATTGATTATTTTAAAAAAGTGAACGATCAGTTCGGACATGATACTGGAGACAGTGTGTTGGTTCAGTTGGCAAAAATAGGTATTGAAATGCTGCGTGGCACGGATATTTTTATTCGCTGGGGAGGGGAGGAATTTTTGATTTTATGTCCGTATTCAGACGAAGACCAAGCCTATCTTGTGGCCCAGCGTCTTAGAAATAAAGTAGAACAAAGCACTTTCGCATGCGGCAGTGTGACGATTAGCGGCGGTGTAACTCAGTATGTTGCGAATGAATCGATGGAGTATACGATTAAACGGGCTGATCTGGCGTTGTATAAAGCAAAGCAAGCCGGACGTAATCGGATGGAAAAAGGGGAGTTTGCATCTTTGGCATAGGGAAATAATAACATGATAAACACATAAGTTACTCAACTAATTGTTCTAGGGTGTATTTTATAAATCAAATACACCCTAGAGTTTTATGATAGCCAAAAACGGAGATAACGATGACAGATCTTTCGCGAAATGCATTTTTAAAAAGTATCATAAAAGATATACCTGTATCGGCATTGTACAGTTGGAATGGAAAGCTCATTCATTCTTTTGAAATGTCATATGATTGGACAGGTTATGAAAGTCAGTTTCAAGAAATTGTTTTCAAGGCATCTGGGAGCTTATCGCCATTTTACGGTCATATAAAGAATGATAGAGGCGGTTCAGCCATGATACACGTTGTTCCGCTCGTTTTGAATAAGATGAGTGGTTCTTATGTGCTTATTTCTCTTTTTCCCTTATTGAGCATAGAGGACTATTCTCATGATGCACAGCTGCTTGATGTCGCGGTGGAAATGATCGATGAAGCGGTTGTGATTACTGATGCAACCAATAAAATTATTCGCGTAAATGGTGCTTTTCAAAAACTTACCGGTTATTCGATGCATGAATTGCAAGACAAAACTCCCAGTTTTTTATCCTCAGGGGTTACCTCGGCTAAAACGTATCAGGAAATGTGGCTTCGATTATTATCGGATGGGCAATGGTCGGGGGAAGTATGGGATCGTCGTAAGGACGGAGATACGTATCCAAAGTGGCTTAGTATAACGGCGATCAAGAATAACGAGGGCGTGATCGTTAACTATATCGGTGTATTTACGGACATTTCCAAAGAAAAAGAGACCGAAAAAATCATTGATACGATGGCGTATTACGATGCGCTGACACAACTTCCCAATCGTCACTACATCAATGAACAATTAACGTTAATGGTCTCTTCGGCTGAACTTTCTCATCAAAAATCTGCATTACTGCTCGTGGATATGGACCGTTTTAAATTGATTAACGATTCATTGGGTCATACGGCCGGTGATCGGCTGATTATGCAAGTAGCCCAACGGATCCATTCCACAGTGCGCAAAAATGATATCGTCGCTCGATTGGGCGGAGATGAATTTTTGGTGGTACTCCCGGTTGTGGAAAGTGTCTCGGATACGATAGAAGTTGCCGAAAAGATTCTCGAGGCACTTGCGCTTCCTTGTCTAATCGATGAGACGCAGTTGTACACTTCTGCAAGTATAGGAATCAGTTTTTTCCCCTCGGATGGTGAGACGGTAGATGCGGTGATTCAGCATGCCGAGCAAGCGATGTATGCTGCTAAAAAGAAGGGCGGAAAGTGCTACGAACTCTTTAATCCGTTACTCAATGAGACGACCATGCGCAGGATGATGATTGAAAATGATCTCCAACGTGCAATTGCCAATGGGGAATTCAATCTCGTGTTTCAGCCGCAAGTCGATCCTATGAACGGGAAAATTTTGGGAGTAGAGGCATTGATCCGTTGGAATCATCCGGAAAAAGGATTTATATCTCCCGTAGAATTTATCCCTATTGCCGAAGAGACCGGTTTTATTTTAGAACTCGGAGTATGGGTGATGCGCGAAGCAATGGGGACGTTAAAACGTTGGCTGGACGCGGGATTTGAGCCGATTCGAATGGCTATCAATGTCTCTGCGCGTCAGTTCGCTCATCCCGATTTTGTGGGGGTGGTGAAACAAACGATTCAGGCATGTCAAGTTCCAGCACATCTTATTGAGCTGGAGGTGACGGAGAGTGCCGTCATGGAAGAGCCGCATCGAGCGATTCAAATTTGTGAAGAGCTTCAGCAGCACGGCATTGAATTTGCCATCGATGATTTTGGTACCGGATATTCATCGTTGGCCTATTTGAAACTTTTTCCGGTAAAACGGCTGAAAATTGATAAAACGTTTATCGATGATATCGGCAAGGATAGCCAAAGCTCTACCTTGGCAGAGGTTATCATTATATTGGGCAATTCGCTGAAGCTTGAAGTTGTAGCGGAGGGGGTGGAAAACCTCGAACAATTGGCGTTTTTGAGAGAACGTGGTTGTGATCTCATCCAAGGGTTTTATTACAGTGCTCCTAAAGATGAAGAAACGATTGTTTCATATTTTATCAATGGACCTTTTGAAACAATTAATTCTTCCTATTGTAATTTACAAACAGATCAGGAAAAATAAGTGCTGCAAGCTCATTACTATAAATCAATCTTCAATGCGACGACAGATATGATTAGTTTAACCGATGGTACTAAAATAATTGATGCAAATACCTCGATGATCAATTTTTGTGATTCGTTGGAAAATTCAATTTTTTCGAACGATTTTAGCTTTATGACTTTTTTTGAGTCCATTAATAAATTCGGTTATATTTATGACGGCTATCAAAATAAACGTTGGTACGAAGTAGTCTTGGAGGGTAAAAATACAGATTACCGTGTCGGAATAGTGAAAAATGGAGTGGTTCACGCATTTAATCTTACTTTAGTCCCTTTTAAGCCATACGAATCTATTTATGTGATGACGCTAACGGATGTTACCAGCTTAATGGGATATAAGTCAGTACTTGAAGAGGAAATCATAAGCAATGTAAAAGAACGTGAAAAATCACAGTTTTTATTTCGTCAGTATAACAAAGCAATTGAATCGGCATCCCTTGTATATAAATGTGATTTAGACGGAATCATTAGCTATGCTAACAAAGAATTGAGCCATGCATTACTTTACGGATATGGTGAATTACTGGGTCAAAACATCTCTATTTTCCGTGGACCAGCAATCACAGATAATGAATACAACAAAATATCGGAAAAGATTAAAAAGGGAAAAATTCATCGGGGTGTGATGCAAAATGTGGATAAGAGAGGTGGGCTTCACTATTTTGATATCGCTATAGTGCCGATTATGGATCAAGAGGGCAATGTTGTTGAATTGCTATCTCTTCACCATGAAATTACAGAGGTTATGGCGGCAAAAGAATCAGCGATTAAAACCCTTGAAGAAAAAAATAAATTTTTTGACCAGGTTTCTCATGAACTTCGTACACCGCTTAATGCGATTATTAACTTTACAGACCAAGCGTTGGAAAGTTTTGATGAAATCTTTCTTGATGAAGAGAGTCGTGATTTGGTACACATGTACATTGATCGTTCTCATAAGAATTCGCAGCAACTTCTTCATTTAATTAACTCATTATTGGATATGGCAAAACTGCGCTCTGGAAAAGAGAAATACGAGAGTGTTACGACGAATATTATTGATCTAGCTCAAGATGTGTATGAAGCAACAAGTGCTTTAAATGAGAAAATCATGTTGGAATATCTCTTGGAACTTCCAGATGAGAAAATATTTATTCAAAGTGATGAATTACGATTGCGTCAAATACTTAATAATCTTATATCCAACGCGCTTAAGTTTACTCAGCGAGGATACGTACGACTTCGTGTCAAAGAGGTAAATAATGAGTGCTGGATTGAAATTGAAGACACTGGATACGGTATTTCTGAAGACAAGCTGGAGCGTATTTTTGAGCCATTTGAGCAAGTCGGTGTTCACGACCAGGGAACGGGACTGGGTCTTGGTATTGTAAGCGAATATGCAAAAGGGATGGGAATGGAGCTAAGGGTTATATCTTCTCTTGGGGCCGGAAGTACATTTATTCTTAAAGCACCTATTATAAACAAATTGCAAGAGGATGAAACATGGAAAATATAAAGCTGCTTATTGTCGATGATGTCAAAGATAACCGGCTCGTTTTACGGGCCATCTGTCGAAAATTAGAGGGATTTGAGATCTTCGAGGCGGTAGATGGTCAGGATGCGGTGGAGCAGTGTGAGATAGTGCGGCCGCACATCATCCTTATGGATATTATGATGCCTCGTCTAGACGGATTTCAAGCATCTAAGCTGATTAAAGTACATTATCCCGAAACAATCATTATGGCGGTTACCGCAATGATTGATCCAAAAATGGAAGAAAAGATGGCAGCTATCGGGGTAGCGGCATATATACGCAAGCCCATCGATAAAGAGCTCATTCGTTTAAAATTGCAAAGTTATGCGGGTGCTCTTTTTAGAGGTGCACAAGACAACAAGCTGTTGAATAGCACTGCTGCCATTAACCCTTTTAGCAATGAAATTCGTAATTTTACAATTACCTTTAAGATCTATACCATTGATGCAATTATGGATTTTGGGATGTGGCTTTTGGTTCGATTTGATTGTGCTAATGTTTCGGTATGCACCAATATAGATATGATTATCGAGCTGTTGTATGAGCTTCTTAACCAAGAAATCAAGAATCATGTAAGGATAATAATTACGATAGAAGAGAGTTTTGATGAGGTGTTTATACATGTTCCTCTACCTAAGCAGGTCAAACGTGATCAAAAGATGGATCATTTGATTGAGGGACTAGGGGATATGTGTCTTATTGATGAGAATATGGCTGCATTTCGAATTCGTCTAAACATGGAAAACGGTAAAAATAAAGGTTGTACGGTTACAGAAGTGAAGCTTGCCTGTGCAATAATTGAACAAGATGATTCTGTGAAAACAGTGCAAGAAACACGCTCAATAGGTGCGATAGACCATCAGGTTTTACGAGAAAGTTTTGTACATAAAATTACCGCAGAAGACTATGTGTCAAGTATAGACGGTGATGCTTTTGGTGAGGTGAGCGATTTACGTGTGGCAGCGCTGGAGTGGACGTCGTGGCTTCATACTCTAGTAGATGAAGGAACCGAAGAGAATTTTCGACATTTTGCCAA
>DASUNE010000008.1:0-8205 GCA_036277315.1 Sulfuricurvum sp. | reverse complement strand
GTATTACGCTGACCCTTTATCGACTCGAAGAGATCATGCAGGGAGGGTTGATGGATGATATTATCGAGCCTTTGATTGCTGATATGCAGTCAAAACTGATGGAGCGAAACGGGCTATAAACCTATTCTCTCCAAAATGTCTCAAATATCCCTTTGACTTCACCTTTAAAGGTAATCGTCCCCTCGTCTAGTCCAAGATACAGCGTTTCGCCGCTTTTTGGATAGACACGTGCATTATCTGCGACCGAATTTTCGATCGAAGCCCGATAAAAAGAGGCCGCCATTCCCGTTCCGCACGCTAATGTCTCATCTTCAACCCCGCGCTCATACGTCCGTACCTGAATCGCTCCATTGCTCTGAACATGCGCGATATTGACATTCGCATTGTATTTGTGACGAAGAGTACGTGCCATTTCTATGTCAAAATTTTCCATATCCGCATCAAACGTGACGAGATGGGGAACACCCGTATCAATAAGCCACCATCGCATCTCGTATTCAACAATCTCATCGTTAATGACAAACGGAGGCGTTAAATCACTTTGGACCATAGCGTTCTCCACGCTGGCTTTTATCACCCCTGCACCGGTTAAAAACTCCATACTCGCTTCTGCCAATCCAAAACGGTGAGCATAGTGGGCGCACGCACGGCTTCCATTGCCACACATGGATGCGGTAGAGCCATCTGCATTATAAAATTCCCATTCAAAATCATATGTTTCATGCGGAAGCAAGACGATCAATCCATCCGCACCGATCCCCTTTTGACGATCACAAAGAACTCGAGCAAGTCCTGAACGGTCAGCTCCGTTAAGGCTGTGAAAAATGACGAAATCATTACCGCTCGCGCAGTATTTAGCGATTTGAAGCATGGAATAATCCTTAGATTAAATTGCGGTAATTATACCTTAGGGGCAGGATAAAGCGCTTTAATTGTCTCGACAAATATTTCACACTCACGCTGCAAGTGCTTAAGATCCGAGGAGTTGTCGATGACCCATGTGGCACGAGAGCGTTTTTCCTCAATGTCCATCTGACTTTCGATACGGCGAAGAGACTCTTCACGAGAAAAACCGTTACGCTTCATAAAACGCTCCAATTGCAATTCTTTTGGGGTATACACAACCACTGAATTTTTTATCGGATACGAAGCGGTTTCAAAAAAGAGGGGAATATCAATAAGATAGGGATACTTTAAAAGGTCTTGCTTTTCGCTTGCTTCTTCGATGGCAATACGGATTTTTGGATGCAAAAAAGCTTCAAGCTCTTTTTTGGCTTCCGGATTGGCAAAGATTATTTTTCCCAATTCTGGACGATCTACTTTGCTGTTCTTGACATACTGCTCGCCAAAATGCTGCGCGATCCAAAAGCTGTTTTCATCTAAAAGGCGATGAGCAATAGCGTCTGCATCAATAATACGCAAACCATTAAGCCCCAGAAGCGATGCAACCGTACTTTTCCCCGTTGCGATCCCTCCCGTTAAGGCAATAGCATATTTATACGCCATTAGTTACGAATAATACCCAAGTAATTTTTACGGACGTATTGAGGCATTGCGAACGCTGCATTGTGTACATCACAGTTGTAATACTGATGCCCCTCAAGCAAATCGCTGCGCTGCAAGATGATATCCGCTGTCGGATGATACTCTTTGGAACACAAGAGCAAAGTCGTTCCGTCTTCGAGATGATACGGCATAATGATTTTAAAATAATTTCCTAACATCTGCATCAATGCTGTATTCGCTTCTAGCTCATCCAAATTTGGGTGTTGCATTACAACTAAGCCATCCTCTTTTAACGTACGATTGATGTGGGCAAGTACCGCCGGATCAGCTGTGAGTGCGTCCACCAAAATAACATCCGTACTTTTGTCCTGGGTGTTACGAAACGACGCAAGAAGATCCGCCGCCCCTGCTGTAACCACAGTTGAGTCACGATAGCGACCAAGTTCTCCCATGAGTGCGTTTTGATTATCGCTTACAAGCAATACGGATGTCGGCAGTTTGTGGGTACACAAAGCGACGTGCACCATCATTTCAGGGTAAATAAATGTTTTCATTGGAGAAAGCTCTTTTTAGTTAATTTTTCAAAGCGATTGTAACACGCGCAGATTAAACCTCATTGAAAGTGAAATCAAACACGGTACGCCTTAAGACTAAATGAAACTCAAACCATTATAATTTTGCAAAATTTTTATTATAAGTTGGAAAATAGAATGTGCGCAGAAAAAATTCAACGCCTTTTAATGGCAATCGTCTTAACCGTCTCAATGGCTCTCTTTTTTCAAGGCTTCACGCTGTACGGAATGATCCTTCAAGGTTTTGTTATTTTAATGGTTGTTGTCTGGGCCATCAAAGATTTTTGTCCCTCCCTCTGGGTATTTTCAAAACTCTTTGGAAACTGCCCCGCTAAGTAATCTGTTCTAAAAAAAAGATTAGTTATAATTGCGTCATTAAACCAGATAAGGTAACCCAATGAGCAGCATCAGCTACAAAGATGCCGGTGTCGATATTGACGCGGGCAACAGTTTTGTCGAAAACATCAAACCTCTCGTCAAATCGACTAGAATCCCGGGAGTACTGGGCGGAATCGGCTCATTTGCAGGAGCGTTTGAACTCCCGACAGGTTACCGCGAGCCAGTTATGCTCGCCGCAACCGACGGCGTAGGAACCAAACTGAAACTGGCCATCGACTCAGGTATCCACAATACCGTGGGTATCGATCTCGTAGCGATGTGCGTCAACGACCTCATCTGTAACTTCGGAACTCCGTCTTTTTTCCTCGATTATTACGCAACAGGCAAGCTCGATGTGAAGGCTGCCACAGCCGTTGTCGGCGGAATCGCACAAGGATGCATTCAAGCCGAATGTGCTCTCATCGGCGGCGAAACGGCAGAAATGCCGGGGATGTATCACAGTGATGATTACGATCTCGCAGGATTTGCGGTCGGTGTCGGAGAAAAAAGTGAACTCGACCGAACGCCTCACGTCAAAGCAGGCGATATTTTAATCGCCCTTCCAAGCTCAGGACTTCACTCGAACGGTTTCTCACTCGCTCGCAAAGTATTGTTTGAAAAAATGGGGATGAAATTTGAGGACGATTTCAACGGCAAGCCTCTCATCGATACCCTTCTGACACCGACACGTATCTACGTCAAAACGTTTAAAGCACTCAAAGAGAAGATCCAAGCGCTGGCCCACATCACAGGCGGCGGAATCGTTGAAAATCTTCCACGTGTACTTCCCGAGGGGATGCGTGCCGTGATCACCGAATCGTCTATTCAGGTATTGCCGATTTTTGAACTCATCGGTCAGCACGTAGAACGTACAGAAATGTTCCGTGCTTTCAATATGGGAGTCGGGATGATTTTGGTCGTACGCCCTGAAAATGTCGATGCTGTATTAAGTGCAACCGATGGATACGTTATCGGTCATCTAGAAGCGGGTCAACGCGAAGCCGTATTAGTCTAACCTATGCTACAATCATCCTTAGAATCTTTCTAGAGGATGTACCATGAAGCCCAATCTTAAAATCATTTCTATCGCTGCCATCGGAGCTCTTGCCCTTTTGCAAATACTCCCTCTTGGTCCCCAATTTGCCAATCCCCCCCTCACCGGTGAACCGACATGGGATTCACCCCGAACCAAAGAGCTCTTCAAACAGGCATGCGCCGATTGCCACTCGCATGAAACGGCCTATCCATGGTACAGCAATATTGCCCCTGTCTCTTGGCTTGTAGCCCATGACATCAATGAAGGGCGTGAGCACTTTAATGTCTCTACATGGGGCATACAAAAAAAGAATGAAGGCAAAGAGGCTGCCAAAGAAGTACGTGAGGGTGAAATGCCCATGTGGATCTATACCCTCATCCATCCGGAAGCCAAACTAAGCGAGGTTGAAAAACAAGAACTCATACGCGGTTTGGAAAAAACCTTTGGAAAAGAAGAAGGGAAAGAGGACTAAATATCTCTTGTCATTCCGTAACACGGAATGACGGAAGTAGTACGAACGGTCGAAGGGGAATTATTTCACCAAATCCGCTCTTGGAAACGTAAAGGTCGATTGACGCAAGACGGTCACTTTAAGCTTATCGTCCACGGCATATGCTTTTATCGTAATGGGGATGATGGTATCACTTCGGTAGTGCGTAACGAGCATTTCGTCCGTATACAAAACAATCACTTTTTTCTTAACCACACCTGGCTTAACTTTAAAGGGTTCCGTTGGCGTTCCTATTTTAATCTTTCCTTCCATTTCCTTCGGTGCAATGACGTCAAAATAGTAGCGATGGTCCTCATTGAGCGTATTTTGCAACAAGAAAGTATAGGCATTCTCAACGCGTACTTTTCCCTCATCGGTATGCTTAATCGAATAGAGACGATTTTCTTTATTAATGTTAAGAAGCATGTACTCTTTTTCACTGCCCATCATGATGATAATGGCCGTGGTGATCAGCAATGTGATAATATACCCGATAATCTTTGGACGGAAATAATGTGTCTTGCCTTGCATAAACAACGTCTCTTTTTCGCTCGACCACTCGACAAGAGACGGTTTTCCCAATTTACCCATGACCTGGGTACAGGCATCGACACATTCCAAGCAGTTGATGCACTCCAGCTGAAACCCTTTACGAATATCAATGTGCGTAGGGCAAACGGTGACACAGCTCTCGCATGTGGTACATTCTGCATTGGCATTGACACTTAATAGATCTTTTTGGGTTGTAAAGTTTTTAATGTGCTGATCGTTATAGATCTCACCGCCGCGATTGGGATTGTAAATCGCCATGATCGTATCATCATCATATAAAACCGACTGAATACGTGAATACGGACATACATAGACACAAAAGTTCTCTTGCAAGAAAACAATATCGTAGACTAAAAAGGCGGCAATGCCCACGATAATCCCTATCAAGGCCAGGTGCTCACCCGGATTTTGCATGTACTCCAAAAAGTCTTCAGGCGGGACAAAAAACCACATTAAATCGGTTGCGGCAAGAAGTGCCAATCCAACAGAAATCAAAAGAATCACTATTCGTTTGATCTTATTTTCTGTTGTAGAATAATCAGGTTCTTGCTGTTTGTTTTTAATCCGTTTTCGAAGACCGAATATTTTTGTCTCGATCAAATCCCGAAAAGCTACCCGAAAAATCGTTTGAGGACACATCCATCCGCAAAAAAAGCGACCGCCTAGCGCGGTAATCCCAAACACACCGATAAAGAGGAACATCAGTAAAAATGGCATCAGATAGAGTTCTTGCATATCAAACTGAACAAACATCAAATGAAGTTTTAATTTATCAAAACTGAGCAAAAAGAGATGATTTCCATCGATTCGTATCCAAGGGACCGCCAAAGAAAAAGCCGTCACAAATGCAAAAAACCAATAACGCTTGATACGATAGGGGATCCACCCTTTTAAATATTCTTTTCCCTTTGGGCTTATTTCTTCACTCATAATTACTTCTCCTTAACTGGATTGAGCACCGGACATTGAATCGTCTCTATCATCAATGCACGTGCGTCTGTACTGCTGCTCGAAGGGATCGGACCCAGCAGCAGCGTTTTTAATTCTCGTGATTCTATATAATCTTTGAGAGAGCTTCGACTCACCCCTATCTGACGCGCTATCTCGCTTACGCTTTGCCCTGTTTTTAATAAAACAATAATCTTTTCAAGATAGATATCGAATTTCGATACGGATTTTGAGCCGCGAGGGCGCCCTATCCCTTTTTTATCCTCATTTTGCACCCATTGTCTCAACTGATCAATCAACCCTAAAACAACCATTATATCACTTTGGGTATTGACTTTTATCCCTTGTTTTATGAAATGGATTTCAAGATTATTTTTGAGAAGACAACTAAACATTTGCACCACATCTTCAATGTTGGTGCTCATAACCCACACGTCATACATCAGCAATGTGTCATTTTTCAAAGAGCGAAACAGCTCAACGACATTGCCGCGATCAGAAATCCGTTTACTTTGAGAAAGGTGATCGATCATCTCCGTATCAATAGGAAGATCCATTTGTTCACTGTAGGCATTGATGAGTTTTAACTGTTCGTATATGTTGTCAAAATCTTTATCGGCTCGTATGTAACTGACGGTCATAGCGATTAAATCCCTTAAAATCTTGAATTTAATCATCATAATAGCCTATATCGACGACTTAAGTCAATAAAAAAATTCCTTATTTCGTCACAATTGTATCACTTAAAATAACGACTTCGCATTGCAGCTGAATTCCAAATTGATCTTGTACCCGCTTTTGCGCTTCTTGGATTAAGGACAGCGCATCTTCATACGTTCCTTGGCCATAGTTGACGAGAAAATTCGCATGAATCTCACTAAATGCCATAGCACCTACACGCTGCCCTTTAAGCCCAACGGCTTCGATAAGCCGTCCCGCATAATCACCTTGGGGATTTTTAAAACAGCTCCCGGCACTTGGCTCATTGGGCTGATTGGAGCGCATTTGTCCGAACATCTCCAATTTTTCAAGCGAAAACCCCTCTTCACACTCAAAAGCCGCTTCAAAAACCACTTCATTAATGGACGTTGTCCGATAGCCGTATTGGATTTTTTCTTTGGGTATCCATCCGCTTGGTGTACGGATGGAAATGAGATGATTAAAAATCTCATACTCTTTAAGTCCCGCATTCATCTTCAGCATTCCGCCCATTGTCCCCGGAAGTTTGGAGAGATACTCAAAATGGGCAATATTATTTTTTTTACAAAAAGAGACGACCCGTCCTCCGGGAGTTGCTGCCCCGATGATGAGACGGTTGCCTTCGATACGGATAAAATCATACTGTTTTGAGAGGATCATAAGCGGCGGCGGCGTAGGGGAGACAAGGAGATTGTTGGCGCTTCCCACAATTATTCGACCTTGTGGGACAATATCATTTTCAATCAAGGCGACTTCTGCGATCGGACCGATACGGATGGAACTGAATTTGGAAAAATCGACAGATTTGGTGTTCATTGCATAAAAGTCGGAATCATGTTGAACATCCGAATCGTAAAGTCTTGCATCTCATTCATCATCCACGGCATCGTTAAAATGATGATAATAACAATTCCGATAATTTTAGGGATAAAACTCAGGGTCATTTCGTTGATTTGAGTCGTTGCTTGGAAAATACTCACGGCAAGACCCAAAAACATCCCCACAAGCAATGCGGGCAATGATAAAATCAATGCGATTTTAAACGTCTCAATCCCAAGGCCGATCAATTCCGACTGCATCATGTTATGAATTCCTCAATTGGGTATATTCGTGCGGAATACAAAAATCTTTCGCATCCAGTTTTGCATCAAAAAAACCGTGCTGATGCCCTATCTCAAAGAGTTTATTGATCGCTTCAAACTGTATCTCGCTGAGACTGATCGACTCATCATTCGCGTACAACTCAAGATATTTTTCCAATGTCTGAGCATCAATGCGGACAAGAGAACGCTCAATCAGCATTTTTGAGAGCAGTTCTTTATGATCCCGCGCTACTTGCACCGCTTTTGTGAGAAGATTTTCATACGAAATAGCCGTTGTCAGCGGTAATGAGCGTCGAATCGCCATTCCGCCCAAAGGGAGAGGCAGGGAGCCGCCGCTAAGCTCACACCATATATCCCACAACTCTCGTTCGACGACCAAAGAGTCGTCATACCCCAAGATGCTCTCGTGAATCAACACACCGGCATCGACTGTCCCCTCCAAAACCGCTTGTTCGATGTCGAGAAAATTCATATAAACAACTTTGGCTTCGGGATAAGCAATCCGAAAGAGTAAGGCGTTCGTGGTATATTGTCCGCTGAGGGCGACTTTGAACTTCTTTTTAAGAACCGTCTCTTGTTTACGAATCAGCTTCGGTCCGTAACCGCTCCCAAAGCTCACGGCAGTTCGAAGAAGCGCGTAATCGTTTCGGATATGAGGATAAAGACCGAAACTAATGGCCGTAATATCGTACGTCCCCTTGATGGCTTCCGTATTGAGTGTTTCGATATCGAGGGCAATATTCTCAAATGCCGTATTTTCACGCCCTACCCACCCAAACTTGATGGCGTAATACATAAAAATATCATCCGCATCAGGGGAGTGGGCAATCACCATTTTTTTCACTGTATTATTCCTCATCTGCACGTATCAATAGTAAATTTTAACGAAATAACGCTAAAATATCTTCATAAATATTCGAA
>DASUNE010000007.1:0-5311 GCA_036277315.1 Sulfuricurvum sp. | reverse complement strand
TTTTGGATTTTTGGCGGTACAGATATAACGTCCAAAAAGTACCATGGCCTGATGCAATTGATGCAAGTTTGTTTTGAATTTTTTAACCAATGTGGCCTCCGTGGAAGCAGGGGTAAGATCATCACTCAAACCCAGTCGGTGGCTGACACGAAATACGTGCGTATCAACCGCCATTAGATTGGCTTGTGTGTATTCGATTAGGACAACATGAGCTGTCTTTTGTCCTACTCCTGCGAGTGTTATTAACTCTTTTTCATCCAGCGGGATCTCTCCATGATAAACATCGACGATTCTTTTTGCCATGGCGATCAGATTGGTTGCTTTGTTGTTGAAAAAAGAGCATGTCCCGATAAGCTGTTTGACATCATCAATGTTGGCATCGGCAAGCGAACGGGGGGTGGGATAGGCTTTAAAGAGCGCGGGTGTTATGAGATTGACACGCTTATCGGTGCATTGTGCTGAAAGGGCGACAGCGATGACAAGTTCATAGGCATTGGAATAGGTAAGCTCGGTGACGGCATCCGTATAATGTTCTAAAAAGGCCTCTTTTATGAGACTTATTTCCTGTTTTGTCGCTTTCTTCATTAAAAATTAAATCCATTTTTTAGGAGCATTGTACCATCAACTTTTACACACTGTGAAATTAAAATTAAAATAAAACATTTAATTATAAAGCCAGTATGACGCTTTTGTGTTACAATAAGCGAAAAATGAATCCGCATTCTATACAGGAGACTTTCATTGGAACTCAAAAAATGGCTATCAAAATTAATAGGTGTAAATTGCAGCATTGGTAAAGAAGAGGAAGAAAACCTTATCGATAAGGACCTGTTTTATGAAATTTTAGATACGGATCCCTGTGCCATTTTGTTTTTTACCAAAGAGGGGGGCTGGATCGGCGCCAATAAGGCATTTTTCAAGTTGGTTCAAGTAAAGTCGATAGAGGAACTTCGAACCCAGTATGGAAGCATTCGTGAACTTTTTAGCGATGAGGACGAAGAAGTTTTTACGGAATATGATAAAAGCTGGCTGGATTACCTGCGTACTCATTGCCCTAATGGTTATGGAGTAGGAATTATTGACACCAAGGGTAAGCGCCATGCCATGTCTGCAACCTCCATCCTTTTAAAGCAAGGTTCTCGTGAATTGTATTTGCTAAGACTTGAAGATAAAACCAATATGGTCGAGCTAAAAGAAGAAGTTGTCCAAGTGGAAGCATTGAAGACGAAGTTTTTGGCCAATATCGGTCATGAATTTCGGACGCCTATGAATGGAATCTTAGGCTTTGTGGAGCTTTTATCCAAAACGTCACCGACGGATACGCAGCTGGAATACATCCACTCCGTTCAGGGATCTGCTCGAAACTTAATGTCAAATATTGAAAATCTGCTTGATTTGGCGCAAATGGAAACAGGACGATTGACGATCAGCAAGACGGATTTTAACATCATTACCGAATTGGAAGAATTTGCTCGCGGGTGTGTTTCTCTGGGAACGGACAAAGGCATTGGGGTTTTTGTGTTTATTGATCCAAAGCTCCCAACCCATTTGATGGGGGATATTCGAAAAATCAAACAAACACTGACCAACCTTTTTAATAATGCGCTCAAATTTACAGCATCTCAAGGACGAATCACCATAGAGATCAAACTGCTTAAACGCAATACGACGGGCAGCAGTAATATTGGATTTAGTGTTAAAGATACGGGCAAAGGGATCAGTAAAGGAGATCTCGGTTTCATTACGCGTCCTTTCGTTTCTGGAGATCATGCGGATAATCGCCTGGGTGTCGGATTGAGTTTGTCACACGGATTGGTTAATCTTATGGGCGGTGAGCTTAAAATCACGAGTGAAGAGGGGCGAGGCTCTTCTTTTAGTTTTGCGTTGACCTTGGACGGTTCATCCGATCAGGCGATGCGGATGATTAATGCCAACACGGCAAAAGTGGTATTGCTTGATGAAAAAAAGATTGAAGATGCCAATCATTTGACCAACTATCTTCGCAGTTTTGGGGTGAGTGTCACAAAGACGCATTTGGTGGACGAGACTCTTTTCAATGATACGGATTTGGTCTATTTTATAGCTTCTCAAGAAAAAAGCGATTGGATTTTGAAGCTCGCATCGTTTAAGAGAAACTGCAAGACCGTCCTTTTGTTGGAAGAACACGAGAAACTATTGGCTCGAACGCTGCATGTTATTGATACGGCTTTGCATAAGCCCTTGTTGCCGACAACCTTATTGAACCATTTGATTGAAGTGCTACGATTGTCCGCACCAATCGAGCCTATAGCCGCCAAGTTGCAAAAAGGGATTCATGCTTTAGTGGTGGAGGACAACCTTATCAATCAACGCTTGATTCGTCTCTTACTCAAAGAGTACGGTCTAAATGTCGTGTGTGCTTCTGATGGAAATGAAGCGGTCGAAGTGTGTCGAAATCAACAGTTTGACATTGTTTTTATGGATATCGATATGCCCATTAAAGATGGTATTTTGGCAACACAAGAGATCAAAGCGGAAGAGGGGCAGTCCAAGCGTAAGATGCCAATTATTGCGTTGACCGCACTGGCGATGGAAGGTGATCGTGAATACATACTGGAAAAAGGACTCGATGATTATATCTCGAAGCCTCTCACGAGAGAGAAGCTTGAATACATTCTTCAGAAATATTTACATGATGTGAAGTAAGGCGGGTTATTCATGGTTTATACAGAATTATTAAATCCTTCATTTGTCCCCTCTCTTGGGATTCTCACTGCGTGCGCTAAAACGCACAGTGAGCCTTTTGTATACACCAATCTTACGGGTGAGCTTATTGGAGTCAATTCCATTTTTTTGAATTTATTTGGGGCAAGTAAACCAGAAGAAATTCCCAAGATTGAGGAATGGTTCACTCCTCAGGGGGTGGAACTCTCTTTTCTCCTTACTCATTCTGGAGTTTATCGGGGTAAAATTGACGTAAAGAACACAACCGTCGATGTGTCGATTCGCATGGAAATGATAACCCTCGGAGATGAATTTATTCTTGCGATCGAGCTCAAAGATACCTCTGCTCTCGAGCGTGCACGTGCAGCAGAGCGTTATTTTAACAAATTTAAAAAGAAACTTTTAGTCAACATTTCACACGAGTTTCGAACACCTATGAATGCGATTATCGGATTTGTTGATTTGCTTCATACGAGTCCCTTGAGCTCTTGGCAGCAGGAGTACGTTGATTTGGCAGGTAAAAGTGCCCATTCAATGATGCGTAATATTGAAAACCTGTTGGAGTTGATGCAAGTAGAAAGCGGTGATATCTATGCTGCTTTACGTGAATTCAATCCACTTGAAGTCTTTGAAAGTTTCTCAATGCAGTTTGATGAGTTGATCGAAGCTAAAGAGATACGCTGGAGTGTTTTGATTGATCCAAGACTCCCCATGGGAATCGTCGGTGACCAAGATAAAATCACTACTGTTTTACGTAATTTGGCTCAAAATGCGTTTAAATTTACCCCCGCATCGGGTCAGATACTTCTGGAAGTACTTAGGGTACAACAAAGTGCAGACACGATTGAAGTGGAGTATGCCATTAGCGATACGGGTGCAGGTATTGATGAAAGTCGAATGAAAACACTTTTGAGACCTTTTTCGTCAGCATGGGAGAATCAGCAGCAGGGGCAAGATGGAATGGGGGTAGGCCTTGCCTTAAGCCACAAATACATCGATATGATGGACTCGCATTTGATGTTGGCATCGGAGGTGGGACGAGGTTCCCGTTTTTCTTTTAGAATCTCCCACCCTATCAGCGATGCAACCGTTTTGCAGCCGATAGAAGGTAAAAAAATTGCTTTATATTCCCATGAACCTCATTCGACACAGAGCGTTTTGTTGGAAAAATATTTTGACCTTTTTGGATTGGAGAAGATTAAAATATCTTCCCTTATCAATCAGGAATTAACGAAATGCGATGTTGTCGTTGTCGATATCCCTCATCTCGCCCCATCCCAAGTTGAATCACTAAAGGAGACATATCCTCATTTGCAAATCGTCGCCGTGTTGGATGCGCATAATACAGAGAAAGAAAACGCTTTACGAAAAATTATTGAGGCGGTTATTGTAACTCCTTTATTGCCGACGAGCTTACATAAGACACTTTCCCTGCTTGAAAAGACCGCATCCGCTGATCGTATGATTGAAGAGGTGAAAGAGAGTGCACCAGAAGAGGGTATTAAAAATGCGAAGATTTTAGTAGCTGAAGACAACCCTATCAATCTTCGTCTGCTTGAAACGATATTAAAACAGCATGATTTTTGTGTGACGCTCGTCGAGAATGGTCAAAAAGCTGTGGATGCGTATTTAAAAGAATCCTTTGATTTGGTATTGATGGACATTGACATGCCGGTGATGGATGGCTTGACAGCCAATAGACTGATCAAAGAGATAGACAAGCGTGACGGACGCGGCTTTGTCCCTGTTATCGCGCTAACAGCACATGCTTTGATCGGTGATCGAGAACGTATTATAAGTGCAGGATTGGATGCGCATCTTGCTAAACCTATTGATAAAAACTTTTTATTGCAAACGATTGATCGTTATTTGAAGATGGTCGCACAAAAGCGACAAAATGGGCATATTTAACATTGATTAATTAATGTACGATATTCTTCTAATTGTATTATAATTCGATTATTCGAAAACAGATAAGGAAGATAATGAGACGAGAGTTTGCACTTTGGGTACTGGGAATTTTAGTGAGCGCAACATTTGCTAATGCGGCAGTTTTGGCAACAGTCAATGGTGATGATATTACATCGGATGAAGTCAATCGTGTCCTTATGGAAGGAACGCAAGGGCGTTTTGACTCCTTGCCGGCGGATAAACAAAATGAACTTCGTCAGCGGATTATCGAGGGGATGGTCGCTCAGCAATTGGTTTATGATGATGCCAAAAAAACAGGAATACTCGAATCCAAAGAGTATAAAACTGAATACCAAAAATTAGCAGAGCGGATGAAAATGCAACTCGCAGCAAAAGTGTGGGAAGAGCAGCAGTTTAATGCTATTAGAGTTGATGGCAAAGAGGTCAAGGCGTATTATGATGCAAATGCGGATGAGTTTGTGGATAAAGAAAGGGTGCATGCGCGCCATATTTTGTTGAAGACAAAAAATGATGCTGAAGATGTGATTGAAAGTATGAAGAGCCTTAGCGGTGATAAGCTAAAATCAGAATTCATAGCTCAAGCAAAATCAAAATCAACAGGACCAAGTGCAGCCAAAGGGGGAGATCTTGGTTATTTCCCACGCGGACAAATGGTTCCATCATTTAATGATGCCGC
>DASUNE010000006.1:0-5651 GCA_036277315.1 Sulfuricurvum sp. | reverse complement strand
CTACGAGATTGAAACGATTAAAACACGCTGGTCCCGCGAGACTTCTCAAAGCGATTTTTCTTATTTGACCGCGCATCCCAATTTGGTTAAAAATGAGAAACAAGGAGGAAGTATCACATTGGAGTTTAACCATCTTTCATCGAGTGAATTTAACGCCATTGCCAATAAACTCCTCAACTCCATGCTCATCATTAAAAAACTGTCGCTTCAGCGCAGCAGTGATTCAAAAGGGATTATCATCGTGGAGTTTGAATCATGAAACGTCTCGCTTACGCTCTTTATGTTTTCATCCTCGTTGTCGTGCTGATTCCTAAAGAAAAGCTCTATTTTACCTTCGAGCAGGTCCTCTCGCAAAAGAATATTTTTATCAGCGATGAGAGCTTTGAAAACCGTCTTTTGTATCTGAACATCCAAACCCCCACGCTGATGATCGATAATCTCAAAATCGCGTCAATCGATAATATCCGTGTTTCGCCCTGGATTTTTTTCAATCGCATTACAATCTCATCCGTCTCCTTTTCCCCTCTCTACCGCCCCTTTTTCCCGGGAACCGTCGATGAGATCACCCTCACCTACTCCCTGTGGCATCCCTTAAGTGTCCAGATTTACTCAGAAGGAGATTTTGGCCACTGCAGCGGTTCGTTTGATCTGGTGGATCAGAAAATGAGAGTGGTCTTCAGCCCTCTTCCCCAGCTGCGACGCTATGCGCTGCTTGTTTCCAAACTGCATCATGAGAAGGAGGGGCTCGTCTATGAATCCAATTTTTAACGAATTGCATCTTCGACGCTTCAACCTTCTGGCGTGGCCGTTGGTTGCAGCATGGAGTATCTCTTCAATAGCGGGGATCTTTTTATCTACCGCCAGTGTGGAAAAATTTTCATCCCCGTTTGAACCTTTTTTCGAAATTTTTCATTTGGGAGAAAAATTTGGACTCATCCATTATGGAGAAGCAACGATCAACACCAAAAAAGTGATCACCACGACCTTGGTCCCCGATGCCCATCGAATCAAAGCGATTTATCGCTCACACTCCGACTCCTTTGTAAGTATCAGCGATGCGAGGGGAACCACCATTGTCCCATTGCACGGTGAGTACAAAGGGGTATTTCGTCTCATAGGTCTAAACGATACCTCTGCGGTCTTTCGCGGATATGGCAAAACGTACCGTCTGCGATTGGGATACGATGACAACTTAAGTCGTCAAGAGGTTATCACCCGGTCCATCACCGATGGAACACAGCCGGAAAGCATAAAAAATGAATGGCGTACGATTGCCTATCAAACGATCACAGAATACATGGATAATCTCCAAAACATCGGAAAAACCATCGACATCACCCCAAACCAAGAGGGATCAAAAATTTCCGGATTTCGGGTCAATACGATCGCCCAAGCCTCTATTTTTTCCCAGCTTGGCATTCTCAAAGGGGATGTCATCCAATCCGTCAACAACAAAAAACTCGAATCTTACGCCGATGCATTAGCCGTTGTAAGTCAATTACCAAGGCTTCGAAGTATCCGCATTACCGTACTGCGCAATAATCTTCAAAAGGATATCGTCTATGAAATCACCCGTTAAAACACTACTCATATCGATCTCATTCGCGGCTCTTTTAGTCGCTGCTCCTGTCAAAAATGAAAAAGTATCCCTTGCCATCGATGGAATGGGGATCACCGATTTGATCAAACTTGTGGCCGCTACAACCCATAAAAATATTTTTATCGGTGAAGAGATTCCGGGTACCATCAGTTATGCCGGCAACAAACCCATCTATAAAAAAGATCTTTTCACTATTTTGCAAAGCACCCTCGATGCCAAGGGATATACTCTCATTGATACGGGAGCAGGCTATTTGAGTGTTGTCAAAACCGCCGATGCCATGCAGATGAATCTTCCGCTGATGCAAAAAAGCGACATTGCTCAAATGCAAAATCATATCTTTACCTTCCGTTTCGCATCCGCCGAAACGATGGGATTAAAGATCAAACATTTCACCAGTAAAAACGGAAAAATCACCGCATCCAAAGAGTCCAACTCCGTCATCGTGACCGATTTTCCCGAAAATATTGCCACCATCGAAAAAGCGATAAAAATATTGGACACCCGAGATGAAACGATCGCCAATACGACCCATGTCATCCCATTGAAAAATGCGGATGCCAAACTGCTCGTTACCACGCTCAATACCATTTTGGGGAAAATGACCTTGATGCCCGGTCAGCAGCCTCCCAGTATTGCCAGTGACGACAGTACTAATTCACTGATTGTCATTACCAGCGATGAGCTCTTCAAAAGTCTGGAAGCCACGATTCTGGAGCTGGATCACCCTCGTCAGCAGGTCTATGTAAGAGCAAAAATTATCGAAATCAGTGACAATAAATCGCAAGAAGTGGGGATAAAATACGGTCTGTCTGGGGGAAAAGTGGGATCGAACGGCCTTTTTACGTTTGACTCTCTCTTAGGAGACGGTAAAACATCGGCAATATCAATGGATCCCCTTTTACTGGGTGCGATTAGTCTTCCAAGTCTCACAAGCGGGATTGCGTTGGGTGCGAATATTGCTTTGTTAAATTCAAACGGTGCTGCCAATATCCTATCCGAACCTTCTATTTTGTGTATCGACAACCAAGAGTCCTCTATCTATGTGGGAAAAACACAATCTATCAGCTCAGGAACCACTCAAGGAGTTGGTATATCACAAGAAAATTTCACTCGTCAAGATATCGGCCTCACCTTAAAAATCAAACCGCGCCTCTCTAATGATCACAAAGTCCTTTTGGGAGTAGCAGCCAAACTCGAAGATATCGAATCCGATTCAAATTCGGGTCGCCCCAGTACAACCAAACGAGAAGTCCTAACCTCCGCCATCGTCAATAACGGGGAAAGCGTCATCATCGGAGGTCTGATTCGCGAAAAAACCGATGAGGCCAATACTAAAATACCACTTTTAGGGGATATCCCCTACCTCGGAAATCTCTTTAAAAACAAAGCAACCAGTCGTGACAAAATCAATCTGGTCATCATCCTCACCCCTTATATCATTGAAAAAAGCGGTGATCTCAATACCCTTCGAGCCCAGTTGACCGAACTGGATGCAATACAAGAGCGTTACGTCGCCAACATCACCAAAAATATCGAAACCAAAAAAGAATCTCAACCATGATCACATTACCGTTTTTGGATGAAACCCGTATTGAGTTTTCTCATCCCGAAAACATTGATATTTCGTTGTGTATTCGTCACTCGCTGTTGTTTTGTGCGTATGAGGGGCGCATGTATGCCATTGTTCCCGAATCGGAGCCTTTATCGGCACTGCAGCTTTACAATAAACTATCCCTCCCCTATGCGCTGGCACATCTGACCACAGCTGGATATGAAAACCTTTATTTAAAATTTTTGGAACTCAAGACCGACCTTGAAATCACCAGAACCTCTGCAAATCAGGAAGAGATCATCGATGAAGAGCTCTCTTTGGTCGATTTTATTAAAAATTCTGCCGACCTTTTGACCAGTGAAGAGTCGGCCCCCATCATCAAATTTGTTAATACGATTTTTTACCAGGCGATCAAACGAAAAGCGAGTGATATTCATATCGAAACGCATGAAAAAAGCGGAGAAGTACGATTTCGCATCGATGGAGCATTGATCAAACATGTCGATCTCAACAAAAACATCATCGATCTTATCATCAGCCGTATCAAAGTCATCTCGGCGTTGGACATCTCCGAAAAACGGCTTCCCCAAGATGGGCGGACACAAGTCAAAGTAGCGGGAAAAAGCCTCGATGTCCGTGTTTCGGTTCTCCCTACCTATCACGGCGAACGGGTCGTTTTGCGACTATTGATGCAAGCGGCCTCTATCCCTACCCTACGGGAACTTGGATTTGATGAAAAAACGACATCGGAGTTTGAGCAGCTGCTGGAGTTTTCCCACGGAATCATCTTGGTGACAGGTCCTACGGGGAGCGGTAAATCGACCACCCTGCACTCGTTTTTACAACAGCTCGCCTCCCCTGAAAAAAACATCATCTCCATCGAAGACCCCGTCGAGTACGATGCCCCCAACGTCAGTCAAATCGCCGTCAATACCAAAGCAGGACTCACCTTTGCCAGCGGATTGCGCTCCATTTTACGCCAAGACCCCGATGTCATCATGGTCGGAGAGATTCGGGATACCGAAACAGCCCATATCGCTATCCAAGCGGCGATGACTGGGCACCTCGTCCTCTCGACACTGCACACCAACAATGCTACGGCCACCCTGACCCGCTTAGCCGACATGGGACTTGATCGGTTTCTCATCACCTCGACGCTCTTGGGTGTATTGGCGCAACGGCTGGTACGACGTCTGTGTCCCGTGTGCAAAGAGAGCGTGACCCTTTCCAACAAAGATGCAAATGAGCTGGGCTTGCCTCACGGGCAGCTTGTTTCACAGCCCAAAGGGTGCGCTAGCTGCCACCATACCGGCTACCGCGGGCGCGTCGCCATCGGTGAATTTTTACTGGTGGATGAATCGGTACGGGAGATCCTCAAAAACAGCGAGGGAGATGTGGAAATCCGCTCTCTTATGAAAAGCAAGGGGATGAAATTCCTCTCCGATCAGCTCATTGCCCTGCTGGAAAATCACACGACCGGTCTCGATGAGATCATCCGTGTGGGAGTCAAAGAGGCATAATGGAGTTTTACTACAAAGGACTTGACAGTACCGGAACCTCATTAAAAGCAACCATCGAAGCCTCGTCTCTCGATGAAGCCAAAATGAAGCTCAAATCGCAAGAGATCTTGTTTTCAACTATTTCGCAGCACGAACAGAGTTTTTTCGGTGTTCTGGCACTCTTTAAACAAAAAAATCTCCCTTCACAGCAACTTGCGACCATGAGCCGTGATCTCGCCGTCTATCTCAATGCCGGAATCCCTCTGGTGCGCTCCCTAACCTTGCTCAAACATCAAAACCGAAAACATCCCCGTATGGAGCGTTTTTTTGGAACCCTTATTTCCCACATACAAGAGGGAAAAAGCTTCGCCCAGGCACTTGAGTCCCAAGAGCACTACAAACTGCCCGTTTTCTATATTGGCACCCTGAAAATATCTGAAGATCGCGGTATTCTTGCAGAAGTGTTAAATGAGCTCTCGTCGTATCTGATGCTGCAGGAAAAGATCAAAAAACAGCTCTCCCAGGCACTGGTCTATCCTTCGTTTATCATCGTAGTTTCACTTCTGATGATCTCCTTTATGCTCACTGTCGTCGTTCCAAAAATCACCGCCATATTCGAGACAACGGGTCAGGCACTTCCCGCACTCACCCAATGGATTATCAATCTGGCCCATTTTTTCGTGCAATACTGGTTTGTGATGGCCGTGGGATTGTTGATGGCTGTCGGATTTTTTTCCTATAAAATGGCAACGAACTACGAATTCAAAAAAACCATTCATGCAATGATCCTTAAACTCCCCATAGTCGGCAAAATGATCGAAACGGGAGATTTGGCACGCTTTTGTACGATTGCGTCGCTGTTGATGCGCTCAGGGATACCAATGGTCAATACGATCAAACTCTCCTGCATCACCCTCTCCTCGGAAGTGATCAAAGAACTTTTCGAACAAGCTTCGGTCAAAGTCGTAGAAGGTTCGTCTTTATCCAAAGCATTGAG
>DASUNE010000005.1:0-9790 GCA_036277315.1 Sulfuricurvum sp. | reverse complement strand
GAAGGCAAAGAGAGCATGAACGACGATGATCTTGATGCGATCAAAGAGATCATTTCAAACATAACGGGAGCGATGACGACGACGCTAAGTTCCCAAAAAGAACTTCCGAAATTCTCCATTAAAACCGAAGATACGTTTTTTGTTGCCGAAGATGGAGAGATTGATCTCGATGACTATGCAAAATTGTACGTTTTTTCGTTTGTTTTAGGAGAAATCAATTCTCTTATTATGTTAGCGGTCGATAAGAGTATCCTTTCTAAGCTTGAAGGAACCCCAGAGGCAGCATCGATTGACTATCCGGTGCAAAATGAGTTCTCAGTACCCAATAATTCCAATACGTCACGTAAGCTCGATGAGGGAGAGATGAAGAATATTGGGCTCATCATGGATGTCAAACTTCCTGTTCGAGTCCGTATCGGTAAGAAAAAAATGTTGCTTAAAGATGTTTTGAGTATGGACATCGGTTCCGTAATCGAGCTCAATCAGCTCGCCAATGATCCCTTGGATATTTTGGTGGACGATCATGTGATTGCGCAAGGTGAGGTTGTGATTGTTGATGGTAACTTTGGGGTTCAAATTACGGCCATTGGAAGCAAACGTGATCGTTTGACGAAATTAAAAGGGTAAATAGTATGTCTCGCCGAAAAGGGAAAAGCAAGGAGTATCAAAGCAGTCGCTACATCAAGGATATCAAATCCGGAGATGTGTGGAGTGTCTTTAAGATTATTGCCGATTTTGTTCAAGGTTTTGATGAGCTTGGGGATTTGGGACCTTCGGTAACTATTTTTGGAAGTGCCCGTGTCAATGAAAAGCATCCGTATTATCAGCAAGCGATGGAGCTTTCGGATATGCTGGGAGGCAAGGGTTACAATGTCATCACCGGTGGCGGTCCAGGGGTAATGGAAGCCGCAAATCGCGGAGCGTTTAAACATGAGGATGTGGAGTCGATAGGATTGAACATCGAGCTCCCCTCAGAACAGAAGCCGAACCCTTATATCAGCAAAGGGAGAAGTTTTGATTATTTCTTCTCTCGTAAAGTGATGTTGGTTAAGTATTCGATGGCGTACGTTATTTTTCCCGGCGGTTTTGGAACACTTGATGAGATGTTCGAAGCATTGACGCTGATTCAAACCCGAAAAGTTTGGGGCGTGCGCTTGTTTGTTATCGGAACAGAGTTTTACGCACCGCTTATGGAGTTTATACGAACAAAACTCTTGGCTGAAGGGATGATCGATGAACTTGATATGAGTCTGATTACTCTGTGCGATGATTTGGATCTGGTGGTTGCAGAGATTGAAAAATCATTGCAAGCACAACTTGCAGACTTGGAAAGAGAGGGATTGAATAATACCAAGTATTATCAGTCTCTCTCTACCCATGTCAATGATCGATTTAATTTGGATGAGGGCAGTATTTGATGGGAAAAAAAGTTCTTATTGGCATGAGCGGGGGAGTGGATTCGACCGTATCGACGTTACTACTTAAAGAGCAAGGGTATGAGGTCGAGGGTGTCTACATGAAGCTGCATTCGAAGCCCGGCTACCATGAGATTCATCAAGCCCGAGCACAAAAAGCGGCTGATTTTGCGGGAGTGAAGCTCCATATTTTGGATTTACAAGAAAAATTCAATGAAAAGGTCTTTACCCCTTTTATTGAAACGTATCAAGCAGGAAAAACACCCAATCCGTGTGCCTTATGCAACCGTAACATTAAATTTGGGGCAATGGTAGAGTTTGCGGACAGTATCGGTGCTGATTTTGTTGCAACGGGTCATTATATCCGCCATGATGGCAAGTATCTTTATATGGCCCAAGATGATACCAAGGATCAGAGTTATTTTCTCTTTTACATCAATCCTGCACTGGTTCCGCGTCTTCTTTTTCCGTTGGGAGAAAAACATAAAACGGATATAAAGGCGTATGCCGCAGGAATTTCGGGCTTGGAATCGTTCGCATCACAAGGCGAATCCAGCGAAATCTGTTTTGTTGAAACAACCTATGCCGATGTCTTAAAACCGTATGTCAATGTTGATGTGGAGGGGGATGTCCTGGATCTTGAGGGAAAAGTGGTCGGAAAGCATAAGGGGTATATGCACTACACCATCGGAAAACGAAAAGGATTTAGTGTGCACGGTGCGCATGATCCCCATTTCGTTGTGGAAATTAGGCCCAAGACAAATCAAATCGTTGTCGGTCCGCGTGAGGCATTAGAGTGTCATAAAGTGATCTTGGAAAATGTCAATATGTTTGACGACCGTGTCGATTTTGAGTGTGAAGTGAAACTACGTTATCGTACAACGGCGGTTAAGTGTCATGTCGTAATCGAGGGTGATCACGCTACGGTGGAGTTGCATGAGCCGGTACTGGGAGTTGCATCGGGACAAGCAGGCGTTTTTTACGATGGTGATAAACTGCTCGGCGGCGGCTGGATTGTTTAACCAAAAAAAGCGCATTATTGCGGCAGGTATCATCGGAAACGTCATTGAATATTATGATTTTGCTCTTATCGGTTTTTTAGCGGTGATGATGGGGAAACTTTTTTTCCCTTCCGATGATCCGTTTCTTTCCTTGTTAGGTTCATTTGGAGCCTTTGCAGCAGGGATGATTATGCGTCCGGTGGGCGCTGCTGTTTTTGGTCACATAGGCGATCGAATCGGACGGCGATATGCCCTTATGGCGTCATTGGTATTGATGGCATTGCCGACATTTTTGATCGGATTTTTACCGACGTACGCGCAAATCGGGATCATGGCTCCTGTATTATTGGTCCTGCTTCGTATGATCCAAGGGCTTTCGGTCGGAGGAGAATACGCAAGTTCCATCGTCTATCTCGTAGAGCAATCCAGCCCCAATCGTCAAAATCTTTATGGCTCGTTTGTCTCTATCGGGGCAAAAATCGGCATGGCGCTGGGTTCTGCTTTGTGCGGAGGGTTGCTTTGGTATCTGGGCGAGGATGCGATGGGAGAGTGGGGTTGGCGAATCCCGTTTATCTTGAGTATTGCAATCGCAGCTGCGGGACTTTATTTGCGTAGAAATCTGACCGATGATTATGAGCCCAACACAGATAAAACGATTCCGATCGTGGCAATTTTCAAAGATCATAAAAAGATTTTTGGACAATTTTTGCTGGTTGCGTCGGTTATTTGGATGTTGTATTATACGTTGTTTATCTATCTCCCGATATGGCTTGAAACAAGCGCAGGATTGAGCAAATCGCAAGCGGGAAACATCAATACTCTCTCAATAATCTTAGGGGTGATTTTTATCCCCTTGATGGCGATGGTAGCTGATAAATATGGTTCGATTCGCGTTATGAGAACCGCTTCGTTTTTTACCGCCATTACCATCTATCCGCTCATGTACGCGATGATTCATGGTGGATTTTACGGGGCGTTAGCCGCAACATCGGGGATGGTTCTGTTGTTATGCGCCTATCAAGCACCGATCTTTTCAGCCGTCGTTCACGCACTTGAATATCATGGATACCGAGCCTCGTTTACCGCGTTGATATTAGGGAGTGCAGCAGGTCTTGTCGGGGGGACTACTCCGGCATTGATGACATCCCTGGTAGAATTTAGCGGAAATGTTTATGCCCCTGCCTATTTGATTATGATTACTTCCTTGATTGCGCTGGATACGTTGGGACGGATAAAAACTCACTAGCTTTTATTGGGTCACATTGCCTTCGTCTTGCATAAAGACAGAAGGTTCAACCGGGGTATCACTCACAGGAACTTCACTGTTCTCACTGGGTTCCGTCTCAAATAACGATTCCAAAGAGTTGTTGGCTTCGATTGGTTCTGTTGGTATATTCTCTTCTTTTTGAGGAGTCATTACCTCTTTATAGATGGACTGGATGACTCCTCGGCGTTTCATAGTCTTGTAAATGATGCGGGCGCGGTTTTTGACGTACTTTTGATTTCCTGTCGGATTGTATTTGATGGGATTGGGCAAGACGGCTACGAGACGTGATGCTTCGCGTGCGGTGAGATTTTTAGCGCTCTTGTGATAATAGTGACGCGCGGCGGCTTCGATCCCGAAAATGCCGTCTCCCCATTCGGCGACATTGAGATAAATCTCTAAAATACGACGTTTTGAGAGGGTTTTTTCGATACGCCACGTCAGGATTGCTTCCTTGATCTTTCGTACGGGATTTTTGCTTGGAGACAAATAGAGATTTTTGGAAAGCTGTTGACTGATGGTGCTGCCGCCTGCGAGTGTTTTTTTCTTTATACTTCGTTCAATGGCATTTTCCATCCCTTTGATATCAAAACCGTCATGTTTCCAAAAACCGTCGTCTTCGCCGATCAGTACCGCTTTAATCACATTAGGGGAAATGTGGTTCATGCTGACCCATTTTTGGCTGATGTGCATATCCCGGTTTTCGTCTGCCCACTGAGACTCACGATACTCCATAAATGCAGTAGGAACAGGGCGATCGTTTTTGAGTGCTGAAATGTTCGGATAGACGAAGTAGCGACCGATGTCCAGTGCTCCAAGCAGGATAAGGGCAAGGGTGATTTTCCAAAGAGGTTTCATGGGTTTTCCGTGTTGAGTTTTGGTAGATGCCATTGTTTGGTGTAAGCCAGGAGGCGCAAGGTAATAGCAAGGGTGGCAATGATCGCAACGCTCAAGGTATTGGTACTCCAAAGGGCATCAGAGAGTACCAGAAGTACGGCGACGATAAGGGCGATGGAGCCGTAAAAATCGCTGATGAGAACCGAGGGGACTTGGTTGATCATCGTATCGCGCAGGACTCCCCCTCCGACGGCGGTGAGAAAGCTCAATATGATGACCCCAAAAAAGTTAAACTCATGCCCGATCGCCAACAGTGCTCCCGTGATGCTAAAGGCAACCAGTCCGATGGTGTCACTGATAACAAAAATCCATTGGCGCTCGAGCTCGTCACGGAGTCTTTGGCGAAAAATAAAAGCAAAAAAGATGGTCATAAAAACCGTAATCGCAGGGTAATATTCATTGAAAGCAAAAGGGGTTCGGTCCAAAATGACATCTCGAACCACGCCGCCGCCAAGGGCTGTGATGGAGGAGGAGATGATGATCCCCAGCAAATCAAGTTTGTGTCGTACGCCGATGAGAAAACCGCTTAGAGCAAAAGCGATAATCCCCAGGATATCCGCGGCAACAACGAGATTAAATTCAAACATTGGGTGCGCGGTAGTTTTCTTTGAAACTCACATAGCGTCGTGCGGAAGCATACAGTTCGGCAACCTCTTCATCACTCAACTCCCGAACGACTTTGGCCGGACTTCCCATGATAAGCGATCGTGGAGGAAAGACTTTGTTTTTGGTGACGAGGGAACCGGCACCTACGATGGACTCTTTACCGATGACGGCACCGTCAAGGATTGTAGCGCTCATCCCGATCAAACACGCATCTTCAATCGTACAGCCATGAAGCATTACACGGTGGCCTACGGTAACGTCGTTTCCGATGATCGTCGGATGGCCGTCGCTCATATCTTCACGTTTGTGGTGGGTGACATGAACCATGCTGAGATCTTGGATGTTGGAGCGGTCTCCAATGGTGATAAAATGGACATCGCCACGTACGACGCATCCGAACCAGATACTGACATCTTGCCCCATTGACACACGTCCGATGACATCCGCAGAAGGAGCAATCCACACGCGTTCTTTGAGAGAGGGGGTGTAATTGAGATAGTTACTCAGCATATATATATCCTTATAAATCAGCTTTCTTTAAACAAGCGCGATGAGAGCTGTTGCATGTAGTTTGGAGACTGTTTTTTGGCCGAATTATATACTTTATTGGTGGTGTTTTCGACAATTTGATGCGAATTGATGACACTGCTGCTTTCATGAGGGACTTTGACGTAGCTTCCATCGCTTTGGAGTTCGTGCGCTAAAACATTATCGGAAATCTGTAATTGCAAAATTTGAATCAGTTTGCTCGAAGCCTCTTCACCGGCAATCGGTGTTAAGAGTTCGATACGACGAAGGAGATTTCGAGGCATCCAATCCGCGCTTGAGATATAGGTCTGCGGAGATGAGTGTTTAAAGTAAAAAATTCGGGCATGTTCGAGGTATTTTCCGATAATAGAGATGACGCGGATATTATCACTTATCCCTTCGACTCTGGGACGTAGACAACAGACTCCACGGATGATAAGTTGAATTTTAACCCCCGCTTGAGACGCTTTGTAAAGTGCTTTGATGATGTCATCGTCGACCAGAGCGTTCATCTTGGCGATGATGACTCCTTCGTCTCCCATGCGGGTTTCGTTGTGGATAAGGGAGAGAATTTTTGGTTTGATTTGCGTCGGAGCCATATACAGCTCGTTTAGCTTCCCTTTTTTACTGAATCCTGTGAGAAAGTGGAAAAAACGGGTCATATCATTGGTGATGGCATCATTGGACGTCATATAGCTGATATCGGTGTACACTGTAGCCGTAGAAGGATTGTAATTGCCGGTACCAAGATGAGCGTATTGCTTCAGTTTCCCATCGACACGTCGCGTTATGAGGGCGGCTTTGGCGTGCACTTTAAATCCGGTGATCCCATAAATAACGTGCGCTCCTGCACTTTCAAGCGCTTTTGCCCAGATGAGGTTGTTCTCTTCATCAAAGCGTGCTTTGAGCTCTACCATAACGGTGACCTGCTTCCCTGCTTCGGCTGCGGCTATGAGGGATTGGACGATCACCGATTTGGAACCGGAACGGTACAGGGTCATACGAATGGAAACGACATCGGGATCTTTGGCTGCGATTTGGATGAGACGAACGACGGGTTCAAAACTCTCAAAAGGATGAAAAATGACCAAATCTTGTTTATCAAGGATCCCATACAAGCTTTCATCGCTTTCCAGTGGAGGGAGATTCCGTGGTTTAAAACTGGGACTGGTGAGATGCGCAAAATCTTTGTTCCCGACGACTTGCCATAGACTGCCGAGATTGAGATAGGTTTGAAAACGGTAGATGTCGTCTTTGAAAACATTGGCGTGACGATTGAAAAAATTCAACAAATCATCGTCCGCGTGATTGCTCAGTTCGAGTCGAACGATCTCCCCTTTTTTACGAAGCTTCAATCCCTCTTCGAGCATCTCCATAAAATCATCGGCTTCCTCTTCTTCGATGGCGATATCGGCGTTTCGGGTGATGCGAAAGGCTGCAAATTTAATGAGTTCGTATCCCGGAAAAAGGTCATTGATATGTTCGGCAACAATGCTTCCGATAGGGACATAGATACGGTTGTCAATATCGACAAAGCGCGGCAGTACTCTCGGAATTCGGACGATTCCATAGCGCTCAATATTCTCATCATCGGAGTCTCGAAGCTTGACGATAAGACCGAAACTAAGATTATTAAGATGAGGAAAAGGGTGGGTGGTATCTACGGCGATGGGGACGATAACGGGATAAATGTTTTCATAAAAATATTTGCTTAAAATTTTACGCTGATCGGGAGTAACTTCTTTATACGATTTGAAAAAAATCCCCTCTTTTTCAAGAGAGCTCATGATTCCAAGCAAACACCCTTCAACCGCTTGCTGTTCGGTGTGCACATAAGTGCGTATTTCACGCAGTTGGTGCAGAGGGGTAAAGCGATCGGCACCGGATACATTGACCCCTGCGCTAAAGAGCTTTTTAAGACCTGCGATACGAATCATATAAAATTCATCAAGATTGGTCCCATAAATGGCGAGAAATTTTAATCGTTCCAGTAACGGGAGAGATTCATCTTGTGCCTGCCCCAAAACACGGGTATTAAACTGAAGCCACGAAAGTTCGCGGTTGATATAGAGGGATGGATCTTTTAAATTTTTATGCATGCTTCGTGCCTATTATTATGTTGTTGCGATTATAGTATACTTTGATAACAAAAAGGAGTTTTATGAGTACATTTGCCATTATTATGTTAGCAGCCACCGCATTTTTTGCCTATCAGATTTATCGTCATGTTCAAACGTTGGAAGATCCTGCAGAGAAAAATGAAGAACCGGCTCCTGTTTTTACTGAGCCGGTTGTGACGAATAAATCAGCAGCCTTGATCGATGAAGCCGATGAAGCGTACAGCGAAGGAGATATGGAACGGGCTTTGGACAAACTCAACCGTGCCAATCTCCTGTTTGCCGATAATCCCGAAATACTCAATAAACTCGCATTTATCAACGGAAAGATTGGCAATACAGACAAGGCGGTTGAATTATACGTACGCTCACTTGAACTGGATGACAGCGACGATTTGACGCACAATGCCCTTGCTTCCATGTATAAAGCGCAAGGATCGCTGGCTCTTGCGCAAGAGCATTATGAAAGAGCACTGGAAATTGATGACAATTACGCCATTACGTATTACAACTATGGAAACCTTTTGAGTGAGATGGGCGAGAATGACAAAGCTGCGCAGATGTATTCTCACGCACTTGTCTTGAGAGAAGATTTCCCTGAAGCGCAAGAAGCACTGGAAAAATTAAAGGAAATCAAGTGAACCAGAATCAGGCCCGTTTGGCCGTACTCATCGATGCGGACAACTCACAGCCTTCTATTATTGCGGGTTTGTTGGATGAAATCGCAGGGCATGGAGTCGCAAGCGTCAAACGCATTTATGGGGATTGGACGGATGTAAAACTCAAGGGATGGAAAAATGTGCTGCTCGAACACGGACTTCATCCAATGCAGCAATTTGCCTACACAACAGGAAAAAATGCGACCGACAGCGCCATGATTATTGATGCGATGGATTTGTTGTATACGAAAAACTTTGACGGTTTTTGCATTGTTTCCAGCGACAGTGATTTCACGCGACTTGCCAGCCGTATCCGTGAATCCGGAATCAAAGTCTATGGCTTTGGAGAGCAAAAAACACCCAAATCATTTATCGGCGCATGCGATAAATTCATCTATACCGAAAATCTTCGCCGTACTGCCAGCACTACAGCCCCTATTGCCCCCTCTACCGCCAAGCATGACACGAAAGCGCTGTTGGAACTGGTGCGCAATGCGGTCGAAGACACGACCAACGAGGCAGGGTGGTCCTATATGGGTGCCATCGGCCAAAACTTGATCAACAAATCCCCCGAATTTGATCCTCGAAGTTTTGGGTATAAAAAATTGGTTGATCTGATCGAGGGATTGGGAGAATTTGAATTTAAATACTCCGATCCCCTCTCAGGTTCTCAGTCTATTCACGTTCGGCTTAAACGCAAGAAAAGGAGTTATGAAAAATGACGGTACGAGAAATTTATACGTTTTTAGATGAACTCTCTCCCTTCGTTCTTCAAGAAAATTGGGATAATTCGGGACTGTTGGTCGGTGATTTTACCCAGGAAATCTCTACCGTCGTTTTGTCGATAGATGTGGACGAAGCCTTGATTGAATCCATCCCCGACAATGCTTTGCTTATCACCCATCACCCCATTATTTTTGGAGGACTCAAGCAGCTGCAGTTTAACCAATACCCGGCCAAACTTTTGGCACCGATGATCCGTAAAAATATCTCCAATATTGCCATGCACACAAACTTCGATCAAACCCATCTCAATGAATACGTTGCCAAAAAAGTTTTGGGGTATGAGATTATTGCCAAAGAGGGATTTGTGGCCTATTTAGGTGTCGATGAGCCCTTCGACCAATTTGCGCAAAAAGTCAAAATGGCATTAGGCT
Organism: Sulfuricurvum sp.; assembly: GCA_036277315.1. Taxonomy (GTDB): domain Bacteria; phylum Campylobacterota; class Campylobacteria; order Campylobacterales; family Sulfurimonadaceae; genus Sulfuricurvum. Next base: position 146 of record DASUNE010000005.1, on the reverse strand, counting down.
TGAGTCATATCCGAGGGGTACAATGTCATGATACGATCAAAACATGTGCTTTGGTGACCGGTTCGGGAGCTTCTCTCATGAAAAATATTGAAGCCGATTGTTTTTTAACCGGAGACATCAAATACCACGATGCAATGGAAGCTCAG
>DASUNE010000004.1:0-6363 GCA_036277315.1 Sulfuricurvum sp. | reverse complement strand
ATAAAAAATGGATAAGTCGATCGTAATGGTTGCGTTCGAATCCGAAAAAATCGGTGACGGGAGAAAACCAGGGCATTTCACTATAGGTATAATGCGCACCGACTCCGTGTAAAACGAAAAAAATAAAAAGCATCCATACGCTTTCGCGAGAAAATCGGATACGTTTATCAGCCCAGATGAGAATGGGAAGGGCAATAAAAACCAAAATATTTTCTAACAGCCAATCATCGCGATAAGAAGGATTATAGGCTAGGGCAATCCAGAGTAAAATATAGAGGGTAAATAGAGTTGTTTTAAGTTGCATGGATGAATGATAACATAAAGTGAGGGAAAGTGATCATAAAGAGTGGTGGCGCAGCCGACGAGACTCGAACTCGCGACCTCCTGCGTGACAGGCAGGCGTTCTAACCAACTGAACTACGGCTGCACAACTATGGTGGGAATTACAAGACTCGAACTTGTGACATCTACCTTGTAAGGGTAGCGCTCTACCAACTGAGCTAAACTCCCAATGTCTTCTTTGAACAAATGGCGACCCCTAAAGGATTTGAACCTCTGTTCTTACCATGAAGTGATAATGTCCTTGGCCACTAGACGAAAGGGTCACTTAAAACTGTCAACATGGTGTCCCGTGATGGATTCGAACCATCGACCCCTTCATTAAAAGTGAAATGCTCTACCAGCTGAGCTAACGGGACCTCTTCAACCATCAAAATAGGTGATTGGGAGGGCGAAATTATAGGGGAAAGATGTTGTTTTGTCAAGGAAAAAGAAGCGATTAGACAAAAAGGTTTCGTCATTCCCGCCAAGGCGGGAATCCAGCTTTAAAATTTCTAACTAAAAAACATCTCTCGATCGATGTTTAGAAGCATTTTTACGGCCATTAAAACACTTTGTTCTTGGATGTAATTCCGATCCCCTTCGAAATGAAACCGTTCTGTATGGACTAATGTCTTCGAGCGTGCACTGATATAAACGGTACCGACAGGCTTTCCTTCCGTTTCACCTGTGGGACCGGCTATACCGCTGATGGCGAGGGAAAAATCGGCATAACTGACATTAAGCGCACCCTCGGACATTTGATTGACAACATCAGCGCTTACCGCACCGTGTGTTTCGAGGGAGCCATCGTCGACTGCAAGCCAATTGGCTTTAAGCGTATTGTCGTAGGTGATGAGAGAGCCCTCGTAGACATTGGAGGCTCCGCTTTGGGAGGTGAAATAATAAGCAAGTGACCCTCCGCTGCAACTTTCAGCAAAGGAGATCTTTTTGTGATTTTTGGAAAGTTTTTCGATGATATAAGCAGAAATATTCGATGCCGCTATTACTTTATGATGCAGTAAACCTTTTGATGAGGCGATGAATTGAGCCATATTCCCATGTTTTCGAGCGGTTATTTTGACTTTTACCCACCCTTCTATGAGTTCAGAGGATTCCAGTTTGACGTCAAAATTTTGAGCCAATGGTTCCAACAGTGCCATAACACTTGAGAGCTCTTCGTTAAAAACATGAATCCAGCCGCTACGACTTTCATCATCGATTAAAAGGGGAGGAAGTTTTTTTCCTTCGTGCGCTAACAGGACATTGATTTCAGAAGCATTAAATCCCAAAAGATAGCTGCCATTTTCCAAAATACTTGCACGAGAAGGGATCAGCATCGATTCTTTTAAGACTTGATTATCGGCGGTGACGGTACTTAAGAGTTTCCCGACAATAGTAAAAGTGTTCTTTGTGGTAATAATGACGAGTTTGGATTCCATTTTCAAACGTTGTTCGAGGTGGAGAAAGAGATCTTTATCGGACTCTTCAAAATAGCTGATGGAGTCAATTGAAGAGAGTTTTTCTTTGATATGACGCACGATGTATCGCTCATACGATTCGTTTAAAATCAATCTATTTCCGACAAAAATAACGTCACGTTTCATTTTTACCCCTCGTATTGTTTGGGATAGTATAGCACAACGCGGCGTACGACAGCAAAATTTAAACCCCTAAAAGCTATAATGCACAACTTTTTAACTACAATTTTTTAAGGGATCCCATGGATTATAAAGATACCCTCCTGTTACCACAAACACAGTTTCCAATGCGTGGAAACCTCATTAATAATGAGCCGCTTCGCTATGCATCATGGATTACGGAAGATGTTTATGGTCGGATGAAAACCAATCGTAAAGGGGCACAAAGTTTTACCCTTCATGATGGGCCTCCGTATGCCAATGGAAACACCCATATCGGTCATGCGCTCAATAAAATACTCAAAGATATTATTGTCAAGTACCACTATTTTAATGGCAAATCGGTCCGTTTTACTCCAGGATGGGATTGTCATGGATTACCCATTGAGCAGCAAGTGGAGAAAAAACTGGGCGGAAAACAAAAAAAAGAGCTTCTTAGTACGGCAGAAATACGTAAACTATGCCGTGCCCACGCAGCTGAATTTGTGGATATCCAACGCAGTGAGTTTAAAAAATTGGGGGTTATCGCGGATTGGGACAACCCTTATTTGACGATGGATTACAAGTTTGAGGCCAATATCTACCGTACTCTTTGTGCCGTGGCAAAAAAAGGGTTGTTGATCGAGCGTTCCAAGCCTGTTTTTTGGAGCTGGGCAGAGAGAACGGCACTGGCAGAAGCGGAAGTCGAGTATGAGGATAAAGAGGATTACTCGATTTATGTCGCGTTTGAACTCTCCGATGAAGCAAAAGTACGTGTGGGGATAGAGGGAAATGCTAGCATTGTCATCTGGACAACGACCCCATGGACCCTTCCGGCAAATACCGGTATCTCTCTCAATCCTGAAGAGACGTATGTCCGTACCAGTGATGGATACATTGTCGCCCAAAAACGTTATGAAGCGATGATCGAAGAGGGTGTCCTCAGCGGTTCTGTCGTGCAAAAAATCGACGCGGTCAAGTTTGAAAATCTTTACGCGATCAACCCTCTCAACGGACGTCCATCGCACTTGGTTTTGGGTGAGCATGTCTTGATGGAAAACGGTTCGGGGTGTGTCCATACAGCCCCTGGACATGGTGAGGATGACTATCGTATCGGATTGCGCTATAACCTTGAAGTGGTAATGCCAGTCGATGAGACGGGATGTTATGATGCTACCCTCGTCAAAGAAAAGCTTCTTCCGAATCCGGAAACCTTTGTCGGGATGCATATTTTCAAGGCAAATGAGCCGATTCTTGAGTTATTAGGGGAAAACTTACTGAAAGTCTCTAAATTCCGCCACTCCTATCCCCATTGTTGGAGATCGCATACCCCACTGATCTTCCGTGCAACACGACAGTGGTTTATTAGTGTTGACGGAGTTCCTGAGGGTGAAACGAAAACGCTTCGTGAAATAGCTCAAGCAGAAGTGGCAAAAACAGTCTTCTATCCGGAAACCGGGCGGAATCGTCTAAACTCCATGGTTGAAAACCGTCCCGACTGGTGTATCTCACGACAGCGCGACTGGGGTGTTCCCATCGCATTTTTTCGTATCAAAGCGACGGGTGAAGTGATCTTGGATGAGAAAACGCTCAACTTTACGGCGATGATCTTTGAGATGCACGGGTCGGATGCGTGGTACGCGATGGAAATTTCCGAGTTGTTGTATCCTGGATGTCCGTATAAAGCGGATGAACTTGAAAAAGTAACCGATATTTTGGACGTATGGTTTGACAGCGGATCGACGTGGAATGCGGTACTTAAATCCCGTAACTACGATGCGGGAACCTATCCGGCTGATTTGTACATCGAAGGAAGCGATCAGCATCGCGGATGGTTTCAGTCTTCCCTCTTTTTGAGTACGGCGGTCGAGCATATCGCTCCCTACAAAGCGCTCTTGACCCACGGATTTACCGTGGATGAGAAGGGCGAAAAGATGTCAAAGTCCAAGGGCAATGTCGTCGCCCCTGACACCGTTCTCAAAGAATACGGTTCGGAGATTTTGCGTTTGTGGGTTGCGATGAGCGATTATCAAGGCGATCTGAAGATCTCCGGAAACATCCTCAAGCAAACCGCAGAACAGTATCGCAAACTTCGTAATACGTTTCGTATTATGCTCGCCAACCTCGATGGGCTCGAAGAGATTGTTGCTTACAGTGAAATGGGTGAGATCGATAAGTGGATCGTTGCCAAAGCAAAAGAAGTTTTTGATGAGACACATCGGCTGTTCGGAGAATACAATTTTGTTCATGGGATGAGCGGACTGAACTATTTCATTGTTAATGAGCTCAGCGGTGTTTACATCGATATTACGAAAGACCGTATGTATTGTGACGCAGCCGATTCTCACACACGCCGTTCCACGCAAAGTGCTATGGCAATCATCGCACGCTCTATGCTGGGGCTGATTGCGCCGATTCTGACTTATACGGCGGATGAGATCTTTGAAAATGCTCCTGCCGTTATCAAGGGCAATGCAAGAGATATTTTTGACGTTATCTATGCTTCGATTGATGAAGTTCAAAGCCATTGGGATGATGCAAATGCAAAGATTGTCCGTGTTGCCTTTAATGAAATCGTTGACGGATTGAAAAAAGAAAAAGTGATTAAAAATACCCTTGAATTGGTTATTTCAACAACGTCTCCACTGTTGAGTGCAATGAAAAAAGAAGATATTGAAGAGTATCTCGTTATTTCCAAATGGTGTGCTTGTACCCTCAAAGACGTTTTGGGAAGCTTCGAGATAGAGGGTAAGACATTCAATATTGCGTTAGCCACAAAAGCCAAATGTCCTCGCTGCTGGAAATATCACAGTGTTGACGAAGAGACGCTGTGTGAACGCTGTGCATCGGTGGCAGTATGATGAACGAACCCGTAACCTTTTTATTTATTACGCAAACCATAGGGGTGATCTTAATTATCGTTTTTTTGGGAATTAAAATGGTGCAACGTGCAAAAAAAAGAAAAAACACTACAGCTAGGGAGAGCGTATGATAACATTAAAAGAAGCCCTGAAACTCTCTGCCGATGAATTGGCTGCGCTCAAAGAAGAGTTGAAAGTCAAAATTTCAGCCTATCCTGAGCTAAACGGTTATATCGATGTTGAAAATGTCGGTTCGGGTATTCCCATTGCCATCAAAGACAATATTCAAGTATGCGGATGGTCCGTTACATCCGGTTCAAATATTCTCAAAGGGTATGTGGCACCGTATAACGCCACTGTTATTGAGAAACTGTTGGCTGCTGGAATGAGTCCGTTTGGCCGTACCAATATGGATGAGTTTGCAATGGGTTCGACGACGGAGAGCAGCTGTTATGGAAAAACGCTCAATCCTCTCAATCACAATTGCGTTCCCGGTGGAAGTTCAGGCGGTTCGGCGGCTGTGGTCGCAGCAGGGCTTGCAGTAGCGGCTCTTGGAAGCGATACGGGTGGATCGATCCGTCAACCTGCTGCATTTTGCGGTATTGTCGGAATGAAACCAACTTATGGACGGGTGAGTCGTTATGGCTTGGGTGCGTATGCCAGCTCCCTCGATCAGATCGGACCAATGACCCAGAATGTCGAAGATGCGGCGATTTTGTACGACATCATCCAAGGGTATGATCCGAAAGATTCAACAAGCAGCCAACGCAACGATGGCAAGGTGAGCGATAAGCTCGATCCGTCCGTAAAACTGAAAATTGCCATCGTTCCGGATTATGTGAAAGATGCCTCGGTAGAAGTTCGTAACGCCTATGCAAAAGCAATCGACGCGCTTAAAAATGCGGGGCACACCATCGTTGAAAAATCTTTAATGGATCCTAAATACGATATCTCAGCCTACTACATCACCGCAACCGCGGAAGCAACGACGAATTTGGCCCGTTATGACGGTATCCGATACGGTAACCGTGTAGAGGGTGAGAGCCTTAAAGATACCTATTTGAAAACACGCTCTGCTGGATTTGGTGTCGAAGTGCAGCGCCGTATTATGCTGGGTAACTTTGTCCTCTCCTCGGGATATTACGATGCGTACTACGTCAAAGCACAAAAAGTCCGAACGTTGATCCAAGAAGAGTATAATAAGATCTTCGAAGAGGTGGATTTGATTCTCACACCTGTAGCCCCCCGTACGGCATACGAATTTGGTGCTTTGAGTGATCCATTGGAAATGTACTTGAGCGATATTTACACGATTTCGGTGAACCTTGCAGGACTTCCGGCAATTTCACTTCCCGTTGATACCGCGGAGAACGGAATGCCTGTCGGATTACAGCTGGTTGCCCGTGCATATGATGAACAGACACTATTTAACGGGGCTTTGAGCCTCGAATCTCAACTAAAACCAAAAGGATAATTCATGAATATTCGTAAACGCGCCCTCACTTTTGAAGATGTCTTGCTGATTCCAAAGTACTCTGAAGTGCTTCCAAAAGAAGTCAATTTAA
>DASUNE010000003.1:0-11829 GCA_036277315.1 Sulfuricurvum sp. | reverse complement strand
GATTACTGCTATTTAATCCTTGAGATGCAAGTAGATTTTCAAAAGTTGCTAATTCCAGAGACTCACCAAGCAATTCGCAAAAACGCTCATGCATTTGTTTCAGAGAATATTTGAGAGATTTGGTATAAACGAATTCTTGTTCACTGTAGACCGTAAAAAATGCATCATTTTCTTGAAAGTAGATGAAACCATGGGTCCCATTGGATTCTATGAACTCTTTGACATAGAGGGATTTTAACAAAAGTGGTACCGGAATGATCTGATCAATATATTTGAGAGATTCAACGGCTGGAGCAAACTCTTCCTCTAATGTCAGGGGGTCAACTACAAAAACATGAAAGAAGCGTTCATTTTCATTGAGCCTGTGGACAGCTTCTATATAATGTAATTGGTATTCTACTGCCATATCAAGAGCGAGCTCTTCATACGCCTTATTTTCCAATGCATCATAAATATCATCTTCAGGAATATTTTTGCTAACACTTATAAGAGTTGTAATAAAACTTTTAGTATTCAAAAAAGAGACAGTGTACTGTTCTTTTGAAAAAGAAGGGGATGTTACTTCAGATATACTGTTAAGGGTACTAAGGTAATAGTCTTTCCGGTAAGGATTGATTGATACGATGGTAGAAAATGATTGTTGTTTACTCATCTAATGTCCTCTTTAAAATGTGCGAGAATCATCCCACAAAAACGATTGCCTTTGTAAAATTCAACGCGATAGACCTTCCGGTCGCGATCGAGTGAATATTTAGGATCTAAATCATTTTTACTAACATACGTATTCGCTTCATCGGTACCCTTCTTAGGAGTATACCCGATTATGTTGACCCGCATGTCTTGGTTGTGAAATAAAACCTTAAAATCGGCAGCTACTGTAAATTCTGTAGCGAAAGCGATTTCTTTTTGTTTTTTATCCACTTCAACGGTAACACTTCCTTCATGATTACCGACTTCATGAAAACTCGGTGCCAATGAACAGGCTTTTTTGTTACCAATATAAAGATCGTACTTATCACTATTTTTTAGTGCAAACCCCAATGGATGGGAAAATTTAAAGTCATTACCTTCTGATTGTAACGGAATGAAACTTAATTCATTTCTTAAATTTTCAAAATTTAGGGTTGTAGTGTTATTTATTGTAACATTTCCATCATAATTTAAGATGTTTTTTAAATTTTCGCTGTTTAAATCGAAAGATCTTGTATAAGTAATTCCCATATAACGCATATATCCTTCAATGGCGCGGAGCTGGTAAAAAACTTTTTCATGAAGGGTTGGAAGATTTTTACTGGTTTCGATGGCAAACGCAGGCTTGTTATTATTAATCGCATAAAATGTAAGGGAATGTTTCATCGCTTCATCATCAAAACGGGTATTCGTATTGCGTATATCAAAACAGTGATGGTCTTCAATGAGGCCGTTATTGACTTCTTGGCGTACGGCTAGAGCAATCTTATCTAAATTTTTGTACGGATGATCCCCATCGAGCGATTCTTGATCGATAACACAGGTCTGTCCCCATGCAGCGGGATTGAAAATGGTATTCTTATACTCTTTACGATAAAAACCATGACCATCGTGCAAATTTAAGATAAGATCGACTTTTGGATCGCTTATGATTTTTTGTATCTCTTGGACGATGTGCCTATCGGGATCATCGCTTTTCATATCGGCAAATTTTCGATTCATATCCCCATTGACTCCACGACTGTTCATGGCAATACTCAGTGCGTTGAGGTTAGGGACTACCCAAAGATTTCCTTTGTTTATCGTGTAATATTCAGAGAGGATGGATGCGGCAAAATAGCTTCCGGGTTCGTTTCCATGGATACCGCCTATCACTAATAGAGTAGGTCCCTCCTGATTTGACGGTTCTTGTTTGATAAGAGAAAAAGGGAGAGCATGAGATGAGGAGACGATATACAGAAGAAATAAGAGTATTCTCATGACTAGAGTTCAGACACAATGGAGATGGATTGATCGGTATTCAGCAGCAGCATTAAAGTCTTTGGTCCGGAAAAGGTATGCTTATCGCTGGTATAAATCTCATCAAAGGTAACCATGAAAAGGTTTTGTCGCTCGCCTGGATAGGGGATAATATTGAGATTAGAGAGAAGGATCTCTTTGGACTCTTTTCGCTCAAAGATACGTTGTTTGTAATTTTTAAAATCGTAATATTCCATCCCATCATGCCGAACGAACGTAGTATCATAAAAAGAGAGATAGGTTTGAAAATCGTTGTATTTCCATGCGTATCTCCATTGGTAAAGCTGGGATAGGATGTTTGCATAGGGGACGTTTGATTTTGGTGTTGCCTTGGTGTCAATAAGAAGGAACGTGTTTTTGTAATCAATTTTTTGATCCAAATTGGTGAGTTCATTATTATCAATGGCGATACAACCTTTCGTAAAGCTATCTCGATCTCCGGAAGAAGGGAGACCGTGTATCCAAATACCATCTCCGCTTTTCCCACGAATACGATCGTACAGATTGGGATAAGAAGTTACAAAGGCCATGGGACCATAAAAGGAGTCGACTGTGGATAACTTTTGGGTGAGCGTGTAAATCCCAACAGGGGTACGCTTGTCTCCCTCGCTTACTTTGTCGCCATCGTATTTTCCCGTAAATGCCGGAATGGTCTTTAAAAGGGCAAAACGCTCTTCTTTTCCTCTGTTTTCTTTACGATAAAGACTTAATGAAGGTTGATTTTTTTCACAGACAAGGAGCGTATCCGCTGACTCATAATAGCCAAATTTGAGATCTTTATTGGTGAGCTTTGAATTCCAAAAGCTTGAGTCACCCAGTCCTCGATCAATTTCTTTGGAAATCGCATTCATCCCTCCCGCACGATAAAGCTCCATCACTTCGCCTGCACTCAAAGAGGTGACCAATAGAAGAAAGAAGAAGATTTTTTTTACCATTCGTATCCTAGATCGCTTAAAAACTTTTTATCGGTTGTCCACCCTTTTTTGACAGAAACAAATAATTCTAAATAGACAGGCTTGGTTGCGAGACGTTCGATTTTTTCACGGGCACTTTTACCAATGCGCTTAATGGCAATGCCTCCTTTGCCAATAATAATCCCTTTTTGAGACTCCTTTTCGACAATAATGGTCGCACGAATATGTTCTGTTGGAGAATCTTCATCGATCTTGTCGATTAAAACATCCGATTCATAAGGGATCTCATCACTGATATTATCGAAAATCGCTTCACGGATAAATTCTTTGTAGATGGTCCGTATCATTTCGGTTGTGATGTTTTCAGGATCATAGAGGTAGGGAGATTCGTTTAGATGCTTGACAATCGTATTGAGCAAATCCTCTTTACCGACATTTTTGGTCACTGACATGGGGATAAGGGCTTCGAACTTATCACTGTATTGATTGTACTCACCGATTTTTTTAAGCAAATCACCCTGAGAGATTTGATCAATTTTACTGAGAACAATAATATGCTTACGCTTATTCCCGTTAATTTCTAAAAATTTCTCATAATAACTGGTTTTATCGGATGCGGGAGCGAGATAAACGACGATATCGCAATCTCCAATCGCTTTTAACGCCTCTTCAAGCATGTATTGGTTGAGAAGTTTTTCGGCTTGATGGAGTCCTGGAGTATCCACGAAGATAATTTGATCGTCGTTGTGCATGACGATAGCATTAGAACGCTTACGAGTAGCATTGGCTTTTTGGCTTACCATAGCGATTTTTTCGCCAAGTATCCAGTTCATCATGGTACTTTTACCCGCATTAGGACGCCCTATGAGAGCGACAAATCCTGCTTTGCTCACGAGAGGCCTTGGATTTCAAGATGCAGTGTCGCGTGTATCCCATGTCCGAGCTTAAGATCCAAGTCATGCAATCCAACGGTTTTAATACCATGTTTTGCATCCAGCTCTTTTTTGTCAATTTCGATTCCGTGCTGATCTTGAAGGGCTTGTGCAATCTCGTCTTTGGTAACAGAGCCAAAAAGATGCCCTGTGTCCCCTAGTTTCTTCTTGATGATTACTTTGATTTCAGCGAGTGTTGCTTTTATGGCAGTTAAGCGCTCAATTTCGGCAGCTTCGTGAGCTGTTTTTTTGCGCTGATCGGATTCGTATTTTTTTAATACGTCGTTCGTTGCAAGCAGTGCGAGCCCTTTCCCGATAAGAAAATTCTTACCGTAACCGTCTGCAACTTCTTTGATCTCGCCGGCACGACCTACACCTTTAACATCTTTGGTCAATAATACTTTCATAGTGATACCTTCTATTTTGAACGCCAAAGGAATGATATCCCTTCGACTACGCTAGGCGCTTGGCACTAAATTTTGTTTCTTTCGAAATAAATTTAGCCGCGAGTGATTTTTCCGCTGTAGGCAACGATGCCGCCTGCAAGATTGGAAACTTTTAAATACCCCATATCGGTAAGGATACGCTGGCAATGTGCGCTTCGGCTTCCTACGTGACAATAGACAATTAAATGATCATCGTTTTTTAATTGCGCTTCGGTAAGCGTTTGGAAAAAACTGCTTGTGGGAACGAGTACATCAACGCCCTCAATACGACCTGATTTCCATTCCATCCACTCGCGTACGTCAACCACTTTGAAATTGACCATCCCCAAGTCTCGTGCTTCAAAGAGCGAAGTAAGTTCGTCGCCGTCAATATTTTGTTTTTGCAGTAAAAATTCGCATTCCTCGGCAGAAAGACCGCGTGAATGCTTGTGAGTGATTTCTTGAAGTTCTTCCGTTTTGGCTTGAGCAGCAGCAAACTCCGGGGTACAGAAAATCTGACAGTGGCAAACACCGTCTTCGGGGATTTCGTGCTCCAACGCAGGCTTACAAGGGCAGATACGATCTTCTTCTTTGTTTCCGGTAATGAAAAAACAAGGGCAGTAGCGCTTACCGTGCATCAGTTTGTTTCGAGTTAAACCAAACTGGATGCCTTGATTGATCTCCGCATCAGGGTTGTAAACAAAGCCAAACTGGCTGCACACCTTATCGGTAAATTTGATGGTTTTTTCAAGCTCTGTTTTAAATTCGATTGATTCTGGATCAATTTTAGTGATTGTTGTGCTCATCATAACTTCCTTATTTGTTTTTTCGAGCTTTACCGGCAATGATAAAGCGAAGCGCATTGAGTTTGATAAATCCGCCGGCATCTTTTTGATCGTAGACTGAATCCTCTTCAAACGTACAATATTCAGGATTGAAGAGAGACATGTCTGAACTGCGCCCAACAACCATAATATTACCTTTATACAATTTTAAACGGACGGTACCGCGAACATTGGTTTGCGTTTTATCGATAGCGGCTTGGAGCATTTCTCGCTCTGGTGCAAACCAAAAACCGTTGTAAATAAGGGTAGCATAGCGCGGCATGAGCTCGTCTTTAAGATGTGCTTCTTCACGGTCTAGAGTGATTGACTCGATGGCTCGGTGCGCTTTGAGCATAATCGTTCCGCCCGGTGTTTCATAGCATCCGCGGCTTTTCATCCCTACGAAGCGGTTTTCAACGATATCGGCACGTCCAATTCCGTGACGTCCTGCAATGATGTTGAGCTGTTCGAGCATATTGGCAGGGGAGAGAGCTTTCCCGTTTAAGCTGATTGGGTCGCCTTTTTCATAGCCCAATTCAATGTATTCCGCTTCATCCGGAGCATTTTCAGGGGATGTTGTCCAGCGCCACATACTCTCTTCCGGTTCGCATGCCGGATCTTCTAAAATCCCGCCCTCATAAGAGATATGAAGAAGGTTCGCATCGGTTGAGTAAGGAGATTTTTTTCCGCTCATCTCAATTTTAATCCCATGCTCTGCGGCATACGCTAGGAGTTTTTCTCGTGAATTGAGGTCCCATTCACGCCAAGGAGCGATAATGGTGAGGGCGCTGTTTTGTCCTAGGTATCCCATCTCAAAACGAACTTGGTCGTTTCCTTTTCCGGTTGCACCATGACTTACCGCATCGGCTCCGGTAATACGTGCAATCTCGGATTGGCGTTTAGCGATCAATGGACGGGCAATGGAAGTTCCTAAAAGGTATTCCCCTTCATAGATCGCATTGGCACGAAACATGGGGAAAACATAATCGCGAACAAACTCTTCACGTAAGTCTTCGATGTAGATATTTTCGGGTTTAATACCAAGACTGATTGCTTTTGCACGAGCTGGTTCCACTTCTTCACCTTGACCAATGTCTGCTGTAAAGGTAACGACTTCACATTTATATTCATCTTGAAGCCATTTGAGGATAACGCTGGTGTCAAGACCGCCCGAATAGGCTAGTACAACTTTTTTGACTTCTTTTTTCATAACGGTTCCTAGGGGTATATTTTCCACAAATGTGGAGTAAATAGCGCGATTTTAGCAAAAAATAGATGAGTCTTTGGTTAAAGTTTAAGATTTATAGAAGATGAGGGGGTGTTTTCGGTTGCTTTAAGAAAATTAATCGTGTCTTTGAGCTGTTGAAGCGAATGCAACGTTGCCGATTTTTCAGTTTCTAACAGGGTTTTTGCATGGTCAAGTAAATACGTGGCTTCCTTCATCTCTTGAAGAGAATCGAAAGCAGGCATCAATTCTATTAATTTTTCGAGGCTATCGAAATCTTGAAGTATGAGTGCTTTTTTAAGTTCACTAAGCCACATTCGTGGTCTCTCTCCAAGCTTCAAGCAACCCTTTTACAACATGAGTGACTTCGTCTAATTTTGTAAGATCATTGTGAATGCTGGCTTCCATCAAAAGCTGAAGCTGATAGTTGTAAAGTCCGGAAAGATAGTAAGAGATATCACCTTGACTGAAATCCAGAATATTGATCAGTTCACAGATAACGGCGTTTGATCGATTAATCCAATAAATACGTCGTTCAATGTTGCCTTCAGCCATTGAGCGTTTGGCTTGCATATTGAAACGTAAGATACCTTCGTACATCATTTGGACCAATTTTTCCGGCGATTCTACCCCCATATCATTTTGGGCATAGGTATTGTAGGCAAGATTATTGTTGTACATCGAAAATCCTTTTTCTTCTGGTTCTTTTGGTGGTTCTTTATGCATTCAATCTAAAAATTAGTTAGGCTGTCCGGTCAAACAAAAGACCATTGATCTCTTGAATTTTAGGCAAAATCAGTTTAGCGTCTTCAGCAGGAAAGCGGCGAACCATATCGTTGGTTTTCGTGTCAATGACGGAAACGTAAAAAGCTTCCGATGAGTTATCAAAACCAAAACGCAAGGAGGTATTAAACGGATTCAGCGAACTGTTGAGTTCCATCACAAGATTTTCCATCTGTTTTTCGTACTCTGCCCTTGAAGGGTTGGCTTGGCTATTGGCTGGTTCAGCTTTCTCTTGCACGTTTTGCGTTTTCTGTATTGCTTGAGCACTTGGAGCCGCCTGTATTGGAGCTGCTTTTGGTGCAGACATTTGCGATTGTTGCATTTTCGCAGTCGATTGTAATATTTCCATTGGGAAACTCCTTACATTTTGATCTCAAATCATTTTGTTATACACTAAATCGCCCTAAAAAATAAAAACTTTAATTTCTCAATAGATTCTTTTATGATACTCTTGCGACTATGAAACGTTATTGGACTCTTTTATCGCAAGAACCGTTGCTTGCTCGCCTTTCTCTTATTCAACTTATTGCTTATTTTGGTGCGTGGTTTAGCAATGTGGCTATTTATACGTTGCTTATTCAATTGCATGTCAATGCGTCGACCATCGCTTTTGTTGCAGCACTCCATTTTTTTGCAGGGGTGTTGCAAGCTCCTTTGAGCGGGGTGATTATCGATCGAATTTCTCCCAAAAAACTTATGATTTTACTGACCATTACGGAGATTGTGGCTACGGTTTCATTGATCAGTATTGATGATGTCTCCAAGCTTGGATGGTTGTATCTGTTGGTTTTTGTCCGTATGGGGGCTGCGAGTTTTCAATTTACGGTTGAAATGTCATTATTACCGAAAATTTTAGAGGGTAAAGCATTGCAGTATGCCAATGAGATCCACTCGATCATTTGGTCTTTTTCCTATACATTCGGAATGGCGTTGGGCGGTGCTGTGGTTTACTATATTGGAACCACGTATGCCTTTTTGTTGGATGCACTGCTATTTGTTCTTGTCCTTGCTCTTGTTTTGCTCCTGAAAATCGAGATTGAAATGGGGCAAAGAGGCGAACGGTTTAGGACGATGATGGGAGATGCTTTTCGTTATATACGGCGTGAACCTATAGTACTGCATTTGATGCTTTTGCACGCAGTGGTTGGTTTTACCGCGTTTGATGCCTTGGTGGTGTTGAGTGTCAAACATTATTACAGCAGTGTCATTGCGGTATCTCTAGGGATAGGACTTGTAAATGCCTTTAGAGCGATCGGATTAACGATCGGACCGCTGTTGTTGGGAGAGTGGGTCAATCTCAATCGGCTTAAATTTCTTTTGATTGCGGAAGCCTGCGCAATCATCTTGTGGGGAGTCGTCATTGAACATTTTTATCTCTCTCTGGCAGCCTCTGTTTTGATCGGTCTGGTCACGACTACATTGTGGTCATATACCTATACGCTGCTGCAGCAACATACCCATTACGATTATTATGGACGTGTGGTCGCATACAATGACATGATCTTTTTAGCGACGGGCGGTATGGTGTCGTTATTGATTGGATTTTTAGTGGATCGCGCATTTTCGCTTGGAGTGATTGCTTCTATTGTAGGAAGTGCATTTATGGCTGCAGCCCTTTATTATCATTGGATCCGTTCACGCTACACATTAAAAGAGATTGGACATGAATGATCTATAAACACCAAAATTATGAGATTGACCTCACAAAAATAACACGTCTTTATCCGGCAGCACTTATCAGTGCCGGAGGGGAAAGTGCTTCGGTATCACTGGAATGGGCTCAGATGAAAGAAGGGAAGATCGTCCTTGAATCGTATGTCTTGATTTGCGACTTTGATCCTGTGGGAGAAGTTCCCATTAATCGAGTCGAGCTGAGATTCGAGACCAAAGAAGAACTTTTTGGAGCCATGAATGAGATTTCGCAATTATTAAAAGAGAAAGATTAGTTTCCCTTCTCTTCGTCAAGCATTGCTTTGTACTGATTAATAATGGTTTGAAGACGAATTCGATCGGGTTTTTTTCGTGAAGCGATATAGCCAACGATCTCACCGCTCTCATCGCGTTTGGCGACGATATTGACGACAACCCAATAGTATTTACCATCCTTGCGAAGATTTTTAACGTATCCTTCCCATGTTTTGCCTGTTTTGATGATCTTCCACATCTCTTCAAAGGCCGCTTTTGGCATATCGGGATGGCGTAAAATATTGTGAGGCTGACCTATGGCTTCTTCTTTGGTATAAAGGGTCATTTCGGTAAATTTACGGTTGATAAATGTGATGATCCCTTTTGTGTCGGTTTCAGAGATCAAGCTTCTTCCGTCAAAAAGGATCTCTTCGTCGATGGGTGTAGGTCTTACCATTGTTTAAATCCTATAAACTAAAATTAAATGTTATGTATATTATCAGTAAATCAAACAAAAGTCAAAAGGCGAAATCAAACCGTTGCAGATTATAATAACGTCATGTATTGAGAAGGATAAAAATTGGACGTTATTGAGCTCTTTAAAAAAATGATTGAATCTAAAAGTCAAACTCCTGAGGATGGAGGGTTGTTGGATTTTATTGCCGAGTATCTTCAGGGGTTCACCGTTGTACGAATCGATGTGAATGAGGTGAAAAATTTGTTTGCCTATCGTCGCTTTGGCGAGGGGAGCCATTTATGTTTTGCAGGACATGTGGATGTGGTCCCTGCCGGGGATGGCTGGAATACGGATCCTTTTACGGCGTATGAGAATGAAGGGTATATCTATGGACGGGGTGCTCAGGATATGAAGAGCGGGGTGAGTGCTTTTACCCAAGCACTTAAAGAAGCCAAAGAATTTAAAGGGACCCTCTCGGTTTTACTTACATCCGACGAGGAGGGTCCGGCAAAGTTTGGAACGGCAGAGGTCTTGAAGTATCTTAAAACGCATAACCTTTTACCCGATGCGGTTGTCGTGGCAGAGCCTACATGTGAGACACTTTTTGGGGATGCTATCAAGGTGGGACGCAGAGGCTCTATCAATGGGGTATTAGAAGTTCACGGCAAGCAAGGGCATGCAGCCTATCCCGAAAAAGCCATTAATCCTATTCATCAAATGGCGAATGTTTTACCGAATATCGCAGGAGCTTTTTTGGATGGAGGGGACGAATATTTTGCCCCTTCTCAGCTGGTTATAACCGATATTCGCTCCGGTATTGAGACCACAAATGTCTCTCCCGGTAAACTCAAGATGATGTTTAATGTCCGTAATTCCACCAAGACGGACAAAAAGAGTATTGAAACATTTATGGCGCGTCATTGTGAAGGGGTTGACTATACGCTTACTCTTGATCAATCGGCTGAACCTTTTGTTACCGATGCCCATACCCATATTGTTCAAACATTGAGGGAGGCGATAAAAGATGTCTGTGCGGTTATTCCAAAACATTCAACGGCAGGCGGAACCTCTGATGCCCGATTTATCGCATCGTACGGGATCGATGTTATCGAATTTGGGGTGATTAATGACACGATCCATGCCCCTAATGAGAGAACATCGATCACAGAAGTAGAGAATTTGTATCGTGTTTTCAGTGCGTTGATTCAACGATTTTGATAGAATATAGTGAAGCCAAAGGATACATGATGAAAAAAACAGTGATGATGTGTCTGCTTGCGATGAGTGTGTTTGGCGCAGATGTGCAATGGAATGATTCGTATGAGCAAGGCTTGGCAAAAGCCAAAAAAGAAGGCAAACCGCTCATGGTGCTTATTACGAGTGAGCAGTGCCGATGGTGTCGAAAACTTGAGTCAACCACTCTCCAAGATGATGAGATCGTCGCCCGTATCAATGCGAAATTTCAAGCCGTCAATGTGACGAAAGAAAAGAGTATTTACCCTAAAAACTTAACGGCAAAAATGGTTCCTATGAGCTATTTTATCGATCCAAAAACAGGGAAGGTCCTTTATTCCATTCCGGGATACTGGGGAGCTGAAGATTATAACTCTGTTCTTGATGATGCATTACGAAAATTTAAAAAATAAAAGAGGTTCTTATGAAAATTGTACAGACTCCCCATGCTCCTGCCGCCATTGGCCCTTATTCTCAAGCAATGATTGCAAACGGTATGGTCTTTACTTCAGGACAAATTGCCCTTACCCCATCAGGTGAAATGTTAACCGGAGATGTCAACGTCCAATGCGCTCAAGTATTGGCGAATTTAAAAGCGGTTTTGGAAGCAGCAGGAAGTTCGTTGGACAAGGTGATCAAAACAACCATATTTTTAGACAATATGGATGATTTTTTGGCAGTGAATGAGTTGTATGCGCAAGCATTTGGCAATCATAAGCCGGCACGCTCTACCGTTTCGGTAAAGACATTGCCTAAAAATGCATTGGTCGAGATCGATGCGATTGCGATGATGTAGTTTTTATCTCCCCGCCGGGAAAATACTGGGATTGGGGACGCTTTGATGGCTGTCCCAACCTGCGCCAAATGCCTTATAGAGGTTAACGGTAGCAATCAGAGCATTTTGACGGGCTTGAAGATAGTTTTGCTGTGCGGCTATCCATTGTTGCTGAACGATCAGCAAATCATTGTAGGCGATGGTACCGACACGATAACGAAGTTTGGATTGTTCAAAGGCGGTTTTAATCGCATCACTGCGCTCTTTTTGATAAAGAAGCTGCTCATCTGCTTTGCTGTTTTGACCGAGGGCATTGTCAGCATCGTTAAAAGCACCGATAATCGCTTTTTGATAGTTAGACAAACTT
>DASUNE010000002.1:0-5733 GCA_036277315.1 Sulfuricurvum sp. | reverse complement strand
ATCGAAGATGTGCGTCATATTTATGATGCATTTAAAGACAACAAACAGCTCGTAGGTCAAGTCGCCATGAATCTCTCTTTGCGCACTTCCGTGTATGAGCGTGATCAAGAATACAGCCCCATCATGGTTGAACTTTTAATTGATATTTCAAAAAATCCGGTAGACATGGGTGCACGATGGGCCGTTGCTAAAAATCCTCACACACCCGTAGAAGTTTTACGCCATTTAGCCAATGATTCTATCAATCTTGTTCGTGCCCTCGTGGCAACCAACCCATCCACACCAAGCGATGTCCTGGAAAAATTCTTCAGTGATGAAAAAATCGTTCGTGACGGCCTTTCAGGCAATCCCAATACTCCGGTAAAACTTCTAAAAATTTTGGTCGATGATAACGATAAAATGGTACGCATGCGTCTTGCCGAAAATCAGAAGGCCCCTCGTGAGATCCTCGAATCTCTTTTAAATGATAATGATATCGATGTCACGAAAGCAGCTCAGGCCAACTTGGACGGACGAAAATGAAAAAAAACAATCGCGAAGTACGAAGTAAATTTCTAACGCTTGAAAATCATTTTCTCAATACCTTTTTCTCAGGCCTTTACTTGAGTGCTGCTGATTTTATCCGTATTGCATCGATGAACGGTCTGACGCTCACGATGAACTCGAGAGAAATGCTCATCAAAGAGCTTCTGAATGAAACCGATAAACTCGGGACCATCAATGGTGTTGTTGCCGCGCTTAATAAACTCATAGATGAGCGGATCACCGCCTATCATCGCCTCAGCCTCGAATATCCGGCTACACGCGTACCGCTTGCCAAGCTTGCCCAAAAAGCCACCGGTACAAAATCCCTTCTCGCCCGAGACCTTAGAGGAAACCCTTATGAATAGTAAAACTTTCGAACACGCGCTGCAAGGGGTCAAGTATCCCAATCTCGATAGAACCCTAGGGGAACTAAAGCTCATCTCTTCCGCAAAAGTAAGCGACGGAAATGCCCAGGTAGAACTTCTCACCGTGAGTGACGAGTCCTATCTCACCGTAAAGAGCGTGATTGAAGCCGCGTTTGCCCATGAATTTAAATCGTTAAATATCACGAAAAAAGCGCAAGTCCAAAAAGATACAAATTACGGAACCACCGCGACTCCCAACAACCGAGCACCGTATGCTGCCAATGTTATTGCCGTAACCAGCGGAAAAGGGGGAGTCGGAAAAAGTACCGTCAGCGTCAATCTCGCCATTGCCCTTGCGCAGATGGGATACAAAGTCGGATTGCTCGATGCCGATGTCTATGGTCCCAATGTTCCACGTCTCACCAATACCGATTTGGAAAAAATCAACTGGAATGATGAGAACAAAATCATCCCAAGCGAGAATTACGGGATAAAAATCATGAGCGTCGCTTTGACAACCCCCACATCCGATACGCCGCTCGTATGGCGCTCATCAGTAGCCGTTTCGGCACTTATACAGTTTTTAGAGGACGTAGAATGGGGCGAGCTTGATTTTATGGTGATCGATATGCCTCCGGGAACGGGAGACATTCAACTCACAATGGCACAAGAGCTTCCAATCACTGCCGGAGTCCTCGTAACCACACCTCAGCTGGTCGCAAGTGATGATGTAAGCCGTGCCATCCGTATGTTTGAAGACATCCATGTCCCCATGGCGGGATTGGTTGAAAACATGAGCTACTTTATCGCTCCGGATACAGGAAATCGGTACGATATCTTTGGAAGTGGCGGAGGAGAGCGCTTGTCAAAGCGATACAATATCCCTCTTCTGGGACAGATCCCGCTTGATATGGAAATCCGTGAAGGTTCTGATAATGGCGAACCGCCCGTTGCCCTTGGAAATGAGTCGCAAAAGAAATATTATCAAGATATTGTACAGAAGATGTTAGAGAGTATCGAATTTAAGATTTAACGCAAGAGTGTCTGTATTCCCAAGCTGGAAGCTTGGGGACAAGTAGAACTAAACTCAATGTGAGGCTTCTCACATTGAGTGAATAAAATTACTTAAACGTCTTTTGAAGACTTTTTGTCACCGCATCAGGAATCGTCATGATCCCCATAAATCCGCCCATATCCAATAATGGATAACTGACCGCAATAAAATATTTAGCGTTTAATGCTTTTGCTTTTCCATCTTCAATCAATACAGCCCATGGAAGAAGTTCCCCATTTTGTGTACCGATCTTTTTAGGGAAAGTGCTGGTACGTTTGTCCAAGTCTACGAATGCAAGATAACGGCCTTCACCCACTTGCACGACCGTTCCTTTAGCTGCTTTTGCTTTAGCCAACAAATCTGCTGTTGATCCCTCACCCACAATATCCATGTCTTGATAATACGGCATGCTGAGCATAAAACGGTAGCTTGCCAAGCCTGCGAATTCCCATTGATCTTCAGAGTTTTTCAATGGACCGAATGCTTTTTCCAAAGCAGTGTACGTAGCAGATGCTACCGCATGATTGTATTGATCTTGCATAAATGCTGCGCCAAAATAGATCGGGTTAGCGATATGCACTTGCTTGCGCTCATCATCGACTAAGATTCTTCCTACGGCAGCAAATCCGCGCATTGGCTTATTCGCATCGGCTTTCATCGCTGCATTGGTGTAAAGAATCGTTGTCCCGTTTTCTCCCTGCTTGGACGTACTGACGATTTCAAAACCGTTAGCAACCAATTTTGCTTTGGCGCTCTCAACGTCAACATACGCACCGACTCTGTACGCTGGAACCATTTTTTCTACGGCAACACCGCCTTCAGCTTTTGGTGCCGTTGCAGAACATCCTGTAAATACGATGGCGAATGCCAATGCAGTTAATGATAGTATTTTTTTCATAGCTCTTTTGCTCCTAATTCTGTCATGATTTTAATGATCTCTTTGTCCAACGCCGTAATAGAGTCGGTCATCTTTTTGTCTTTGAGCCCCATAACGGCGGTCCATGTCTCAAGACGCGGCATACCCACCATCATCTTATTGGAACCTTTGTCAATGTACATGTACATCGAACATGGAGCAAATGCACCCGCATCAGGACGGCCATTGTTAAAGATACCCTCAGAGAATCGGAAATGGCACAGTGAGTAAACCCAGTATGCATCGAAGCGATCAAACTTGATCCCTTCTCCGTCCATGGATTCTTTGATGTTTTTGTAACCGGCAATGATGTATTTATTCGCTTCAAATGCTTCTTCAAATCGGCTTTGGAAATCACTGACAAATCCATCTACGCCACCGGCACGATCAAACGGTACTTCAAACGTCATCATCGGCTTTGCCGGAAGTGCTTTATAATCGACGTATTCTACTTTTGAACCGATCTCTTTTTCCGTCAACTTATCAAGATCCGTAAAAGAAGCGACAAATTTTGCCCGTACCTCTTTGTCTTTTGCCCCTACGATATCCAGCATCGTTTCGGGCATAACGTGACCGACATAGGTTTTATTTTCACCCAATTTTTTGTAGATATGAAGATTGAACGGAGAAAAACCGCCCAATGATGGCTCTTTCATCAACAATGGTCCAACGACTTTGTCATTCGTGATTGAGAAAAATCCGAGATTATCCAACGTTACTTTAAAGGTAGGATCAAAATCAGGATGTGGTCCAACAACCCCTTTGACCGTTTGCGTAGGAGTACCCCATTTGGTTTTGTACGCTGCGTCAATGTGCTCATGCGGATCTGAGAGAACAAACCCAATTGGACTGATTTTTTCATTGACCATACTCATATAGGTTTCTGTTTTATCACCCTCACCCACATAAAACTTAACCCCTTGGGCACCAAAAGCCACCGATGCTGCAAGCGATAACGCTGCGGCACCGATCAAAAATCTGTTTAACATAAGTAGTCTCCTTTGTATTATCGCTTGCAGTAACGACGTACCATTTTCAAATGACGTATATTGTATCACAAAGCCATCAAAAAAACGATAATACAACATTAATTTTAAAATCTTAGTTTAGCGGTGTTTCGTGAAGGAATTGTGAAGCTCCGTATTGAAACGGAGATCACAGAATAGGAACATATTAGAAGTTGAAAGTCAACTGTGCAGAAATATTTGATTGTGCGTGTTTTGTCGTCGTTGTACCAAGCGTCATGCTCTCTTGAGGAGCATACACATAGGCAACATCCAGCGATGTTACCTTATTAAAGGCATAACTTCCGCCCAATGCATAGTGAGATTCAACGATTGCCGGGAACGCCAAAAGGTTCAATTCGTTGATCACCACTCCGTCTGTTTTCCCGCTTTGGTCACGGATTGGGCTTTTTGCGTAGTTATACCCTGCACGCAACGCCCAGCTGTTTTGGGTATATTGATACCCGATGGCAAAGACGTCTTGATCTTCCCATCCAAAATCGCTGTAGCCTTGTGCGTTCGACCAACCGATACGTTTGTAATCAAGGGCCAATGCATGCTCCCCTGATTGGTAAGCAACACCCAATCCAAACTCTTCAGGACGCTCAAGGTTGTCTCCATAAGCCAAAATAGCCCCATTCTCGGACATCAGCTTAGAGATTTGACCTGCATACGTCATCTCAATGGGTGCTTTATAGACAGCACCCAAACGTATTACATCATTAAGAGAATAAGCAGCTCCCACATTGTACCCAAGGGCCAAATCTTGCGCCACCCCTTTGGTCGTACTTCCCGTATAGCTGATATCAAGTGTCCCGTATTGGATGATAGGGGTTACACCAAAACTCAACGCACCCATTTTATAGGCGATCGGTACACCAAACTGCATCATCTGCATGTTGCTGGTCATATTATCATTTAGACCCGTGCCGCGATAATCGACGCCCATACCCGCAGTTCCCCACATCCCAATACCAAGATAGAGGTTCTCACCCGCTTTGGAAGCGATCGCAATTGCCGGTGCCATGCTCAGCTTTGCATCACTTTGAACGCCATTCGTCTCAACATCAGGCATTATAACCGTTGCTCCAAACGACACTTCACCCGATTTTACCGATGTGATCAGCGCCGGATTTTGCAAAGCCGATTCCGCACCATGAGACAGTGCAATCCCTGCGCCGCCCATACCGCGAGATTTTGCCCCGACACCGATGAGTTCATCCCCATTGGTAGCGAACAATGCCGTAGAGAGTACCATCGAAACGGTTGTGTATTTTAGAGTTCTTTTCATGGTTATCCTTTGGTGAATATGCCAATACGGCATAGAGTATGGAATAATAGCCAATTTAGGTTTTAAGAAAGTTTATTACAAAAAGATTACAAAAATACGAAGAAAAACTATAGAAAGGAGAGAAGTAAGCGAGCGGATAAATCCGCCCACTTATTTTAAAAGAAATACTAGAAGTTGAAGTTAACTTGTACAGAAACAGCATCTTGGCTGTGTTTTGTTGTAGTTGTCGATGGCAATGCAGTTAAACTCATACCACCACTTGCCATAGAACTTGTCATAGCAGTTGTATTAAATGTTTCTTTTGCTTCAGGAACATATACGTATGCTAAATCCACAGATGTTGATTTTGAAAGATTGTAACTTCCACCCACAGTATAGTGATCTTCTACGATTGCTGGGAATCCGACAAGATTAAAGAAGTTAAGTACTGCACCATTATAAGTTGTACCATCTTGCTCTTTGATAGGGCTTTTTGAATGATTATAACCTGCACGGACTGCCCAGTTGTCTTGTGCATACTGGTAACCTACAATGATAACATCTTGATCGTCCCATCCGAAATCTTTATACCCTTTAGC
>DASUNE010000001.1:0-9487 GCA_036277315.1 Sulfuricurvum sp. | reverse complement strand
AGGAGTTATTTGAAAAAATGGTTCATCATCCGGAATTTGATACCCACCATTTTTGGCGTTTTAACCTCAACCGCCTTCAACAGCTCATTCGAATTCACCGTCTTAAAGAGCCAGATTTTCGTCTCTAAGACTTCGGACCATTGGATTACAGGCAATCTTATGCTCCATATTTATTTTTTCAAACTCATCCAAATCACGCACCGAGGCAATCGTCGCGTTACGATATCCTTCACCCCTATTGAGGTAAACACTTAATCCGTTTTCATAAAGAGCAAGACGCGTAGCAAGGGCGATCGAATACGTCGTGATAATTCCCTTATCCCCCATCAGCCGTGCCACATCGGCAAAATATTCTTTCGTCCACAGCATAGGATTGGCGCTGGGGCTAAAAGCATCTTGATAGCACACATCCCACACTCCCTCCAACTCTCTCATAGCAATGCGGGCATCGATAATTTCAACAACAATGGAAGTTCTCTCGTCTTGATAGTGCCCCTTTGTTGAAAGCGCGTGAATAATATCTCCATAGCCTTCAAAAATTTCTGGGTAAGGAAAAGTGACAAGAGATTTGACAAGCTCTCCGTTAAGCTCAGGGGAATAGATCTCAAGTGCTGTGTTGGGAAAATACGTATCACGATAATAAAGCGTGGCAAGAGTATTCAGCCCAAGCCCAAAGCAAATATCGATGATTTTGAGATGATTTTTTCCACTATGAAGAGTAAAAGCGGGCTCAACATGCTTACGAAGCGATTCATTTAATGCACCGTCTTTCGTTGAGTGATAATGTTCATCGTATTCAGCGCTGTATGCCGTATAACTGCCATCCTCACTTTGCACCCATGTTTTCACAGACCCGCTCCCCACATGTGCATTTTTTTAGCCACAATCACTTCATACCCATCGATCAAATCCATAATGGTGTTCGTAGCGCGAAACTCAGACTTTTCTAACAGCTCTTCAATCTCGCTTATATTCATAGAACCATTCTTTTGGATAATAATAATCTCGGTGGCATTGAGCAAGGTACGATAAATCAGCTGTAAAAATTTCAGTGGTGATTCATGCAGATGCAAAACATCCTGCACAATCACTGCGGCATAATCTCGAGGAATTCCAAAGGCAGGAGATTTGTAATCTTTGATTGCGTGTATTTTATGAAGGCAAGGGCTGGAAAATTCTAGATGTTCACCAGGGAAAAGGGAAACATCGATAAGACCAGCATAAGGGGATAAAAAAGAGGACAACTCCTCTATCATCCCATCCAAATGAGAGGTTGTCACCATGATTTTGGTATTGGGCGTAGGATGGAGAAGCTGAGTGATCATAAAATTCACCTCGTGCGAATTGAGCCCTCTGCTGAAGAGAACCTAGTGTTAACGTAGCCAATCGGGATGCATTCCGATGGCGTATAAATTACAATGATAAATCGTGCAACTCTCTAAAAAGATACGCTTCAACCACGTCGTCAATCGTCCGTTGCGTATGCGCAACAAGAACCATCATCTGTTCATCGATAAACTCCATGACAGGCTCATAATTATTGAGTATGATAACTGCGTCTATCAATCCTTCGATTTCCGAACGCTCTTTATAGAAATTAATCTCTATAACACGCCCTTCCTCCACTTCCACTGTTGCCCAAAAAGCGGTCTCTAGAATCGGACACAGTTGGGATTCTTGCGTATCGTCACTATCCATAGGAAGTAAAAGCAACATTAGTGGACCTTGGACAAATCAAGCTTCAGCGCATCGTTATCCATAATATCGATGTCTTTGCGCAGTACTTCCGCGGCAATCGCTTTTGCATCTGCAAGCGAGTGCATCGCACAGGTCCCGCATTGATAGAGATTGAGCTCAGGAATATCGTTTTGACTTTTCACGGCTATCACATCGTACATGGACGCTTCCCACGCTTTCACCACATCTTCTTCACTTGGCGTTCCGATCACGCTCATGTAAAATCCCGTACGGCATCCCATGGGAGAGAGATCAATGATTTCCGTGTTCCCTGAGTTGAGATGATCACGCATAAACCCTGCAAACAGATGCTCAAGGGTATGAATCCCCTCTTGCGATAAAATCGCTTCATTGGGACGACAAAAGCGTAGATCAAAAACGGTAATATCATCCCCCTTTGGCGTTTTCATCCCTTTTGCTTTGCGCACTGCAGGGGCCGGCATAATGGTGTGATCAACAGTAAAGCTATCAAGAAGTGGCATGAAAATCCTTAAAAATATTGTTTTAGTTGAAGCAATAGTACCACATTTCATCCTTGCGTCGCTATAATTTGACCACTAAAGCGAGGAACTAAAATTATGAAAAGTCTCTTTGACGATGCAATAGCGTCGCACTACACCAACGATCCCCTCGCACTGCGCGTTTATACCTCCCAATTACTCGGTCAAAGCAAAGACTTAGTCCTTCACGGCGGGGGAAACACCTCGGTAAAAATCGACGGAACCCTCTATGTAAAAGGAAGCGGTTGGAACCTCGATACGATTGAAAAAGGGGGATTCTCTCCCGTTGATTTAAACGTCCTCATCGAAATGGCGTCAAGAGAATCTCTCACCGATACACAAATGGTCAAAGAACAGCGCAGTGCGATGAGCGATCAAAGCTTCCCCAATCCCTCCATCGAAGCGATACTCCACGCCATTATCCCTTTTAAATTTGTCGATCATACCCATGCCGATGCGGTCGTCACCCTCACCAACACTCCCAACGGTAAAGAACTGATGGAAGAGCTGTACGGCGAAAATATGCTTCTCATCGATTACGTAATGCCCGGTTTTGAACTGGCACGTCATATCTATACGGTCACAGAAAATGTCAATTGGGAAAAACTTGAGGGGATTATTCTTCTCAATCACGGGGTTTTCACCTTTGACAATGACGCCAAACGTGCCTATGAAAAGATGATAGCCATTGTCACGACCGCTGAAAAATATTTGGAAAAAAACGTCTCCCTTCCCGACACACAATGTCTGGAAAAAAGCGATCCTGATGTGATTCAAAACCTCTGTGATGCTGTAGCCCTCTTACGCGGGTGTGCTATTTTTCCCATCGTAATCGACTCTCCAAGAGCGAAACAACTTTCTCTTTTCCCCAATCTCAAACGGGTAATCAAACAAGGAGAGCTTACCCCCGAGCACGTGATTCGTATCAAACCGTTTCCCGCTATCATCGACACCAATATCAGTGCAGGCATCCAAGAGTTTCGAGACGATTATCAACGCTATTTTGATAAGTACAGCAATGCAACACACATCTGCCTTGATCTTGCTCCTCGTTACGCGATTATCAAAGGCTTAGGCGCAGTCGCTTTGGGAAAAGATGAAAAGGAGTCCCGTATCATCGCCGATATTGTCGAACATACCATCACCGCTATCTTAAGCGGAGAACAACTCGGAGCATGGATATCGCTTAGTCTTGCAGAGATGTTTGAAATGGAATATTGGGAACTCGAACAGGCTAAATTAAAGAACGCCAAATGAGCAAAGCCCATTTGCCTACGCTAGCCGCTATGGCACTAAAGCTTGCCTCTTGAGAGGCAGATTAAATTACTGTAAAAAGGAAAATCATGAAAATTACGAAAAAAGTGACGTTTATCGCCAAAGAAGAGCACATCCAAACGGTCAAAAAACTCCTCGAAGATATGGTAGCCCCATCGCTCAAAGAGCCTGGATGTCTGTTCTACTACATCTTTCAATCCCAAAGCAATCCAAAGAAATTTTTTGCCGTTGAGTCGTGGGCAAATAACGATGCGCTTGAGGGGCACAAACATACCGAACATTATGCGTATTACAAATCACATTATGAGCCGTTTGTTGACGATAAATATACAGAAGACTTAGAATTATTGGACGAAAAGGCTTATAGCTTTTAAAGTCCAGGAGCTTTCCATAGCGGCTCCACTACCCCATCTCTTACCAACTCCATCTGTTTGCTGTACACTTTAATCCATTTTTCCTTCATCTCCCCATAGAGATGATAGTTGGAAAGATTCGGTTCATAACTTCTTTCCATTTTGACGATATTTTGGCCAGCTTCTTCAAAACTGCTGTAAACTCCTGCCCCGATTCCTGCCGCCATCGCCACACCCAATGCCGTCGCCTCTTTGACAACAGGGACGTTGACTTCCAATCCGGTGACATCGGCTAATATTTGTGACCAAAGCGCTCCTTGTGACGCACCGCTTGCGAAAATCAAAGATTTTGGCGCTACCCCGCTAAACGCTTTTATATTTTCGAGATTAATGGCACTCACAATACAGGCATTCTCTTCCAATGCCCGAAACATGGAAGCGATATTGTATTTGTCAGCATCCAATCCAAGTCCGATAAACGATGGGCTTGCATGAATCCATTCTCCATAATTCATACGGTCACTAAAAACCGGTGTTATCCCATAAGAGCCGACTGGAACTTTCGATGCCAACGCTTCAAGCTCACTGTAACTTCGCCCGCTTCCCAGTGCATCACGAAACCATCGCATCACCAAACCGGTAAAAAAAGTGATTCCCTCTGCTTGGCTCATACCCCGTACAACATGGGGATTTACCCGAAGCAGCATCTCATCCGATAGCGTCGTATCCGAGGAGATATTGACCACTTGCTGCCAAAAACTTCCCCCCAAGACAACGGCATCTCCCAATTTGTTTGCCCCAAGTCCTGCCGTACCGATTTGAACATCCCCTCCACCCATAACGACAAGGGTATTGATATCCAAACCTGTCTCATCACACGCTTTTTGGGTAATGGTTCCAAGCACTTCACCGCTTTCCAAAATAGGGACAAACAAATCTTTCAATCCGCATTGGCTGAATTGCTCTTTTTCCCAATTTCGTTTGATCAGACTAAAAGCACCTGCCGTCCCTGCATTGGAAGGTTCACAGGAGAGTTCACCGCAAAGTTTGAAAAGTATCCAGTCGCTGATCATCGTAAAATAGACTGCTTTTTCGTACAGCGATGGCTGATGATTTTTCAGCCATAACAATCTAGGAGCAGCGCTAAGGGCAAAGGTCTGTCCGCTTGATTTGTAAAAATCACGCTCCATCGTCGAATGCTCACGCTTTAACTGTGCGACTTCTGCTCCTGCTCTGGAATCGACGTTTGCCACGCCCCAAAGCTCGTTTTTATCCTTATCATAAACAACGATTCCCTCGCGCATACTCGAAGCGGAGACCGCGATTATCTCTTTTGAGCTGATTCCAGATTTTGCAATACACTCTCGTATGCATCTCTTCGCAAGTTCCCAGCCTCCAATGAAATCAAATCCCATTGATCCGGGCACCCCTTCTTGGGCAATATGACTCCATTCGTATTGCTCAATCGAAATCTGGTTTCCAAGTGTATCAAAAATGATTGCCCGTATACTACCCGTCCCTGCATCGATTACGAGAAAATATTGGTTCATTTGAGCTCTTTTATGTTTGCAAAAAGGTCCATGGGAACATGCTCGTCTTGTAGGCTGTTGATTTTTTCAATGTGAATATTGCAGATTGCGTCTTTAAGCTGTTCGGCTAATACCAGAAGCTCTTCTTTGCTTTCACGTTTTGCGATCCCGCGAGCAGAGCATCCGTTTACCCCTTTATTATTATAAGTCATTCGATACATAGAGGCTCTTCCATTGTTTAAGTCCTTAACTAAAGCAAGGAAAGTTCCACAAACAAAGAGTTATTTTTTAGGTTTTGCGACTTTCATTAAGGCATCAACGGTGTGTTTGTAAACCGCTTTTTGATACCCTGCATAAAAGACAAATTCATTTGAATTCGCAGTTTTTTCAGTATTAAGGGTATCTTCGCATGCGCTTTTAATCACCTCGTCTTCGATCAAAATCAACGCAGGGAAATCATATCGATCTTCTCTTTCCCAAACAACAACTTTTGCCGTTACATAGGCTCGATTCACAATCTCTGCACGTATTTGTGACGCTTTTGCTCCTGCAGGCTGTAAATCTACTCGATTATGGGCAATGGTATAACAAACTTTTGAATAGAGTTCATTGTGAAAATCAGCACTCAAGGTTGCCATTAATACACAAAGCAGAAGGATTTTTTGCATGATTTGCCTTTATTGACTGAAAAAGAGGAGAGGGCAGAGCACATAAGGTGCTGCCTTGAATTACTTAAGTGCGTTATTGAATGCATCTAAATGACTGTACGATCCATTTAGAAGGTTTTGAAATGTTGTTTGAACATCGCTAGGCATTCCTACCGCATAGGTCATAATATCCGCGATGTCTTTTTCCTCAATCGCAACACCTACTTTAAGCCCTTCTGTTAAAGAAACGGAGCCTTGGATTACCAACGTATCGTATAAGCTTTGCAATTCCGGTAAAACGAAATTACCAACCGATGATTCATTGACTTTTGAAATATCCACTTTGTATTTAATGCAGAGTTTTTCAACCGAATCCGTATGTGATTGCTCTGAAACAGCAATATTTGCAAATGTTGTTGCTGATGGATATTTTTTACCCAATGTGATATAAACATCACGAGCAACTTTCTCTTCTTGATACATAAATAACAAGGCTGCTTTTTGTGCTGTAGTTAATGTCACTGTTGTTGTTGAAGTTTTTGCAGCAAAAAGTGATCCGCTCATCATCATTACTGCCAAGACTGTCAATAATACTTTTTTACCCATTTAATCCCCTTTGTTTTTTAGATTAAGCTATGATATCTGCTCTAAATGAAAAAATCATGAAAAAGACGAAAGATTTATTAGATAACAGTAGAATAAGAAAATAGTGTTAGTGAAGTATTAGCTGGATAGATGAAAAGATAGGAATAAAAGGGAAGTGAACCCCCAATGGGGGATCAAAAGAGAGATTAGACGCGTGCTTCTTCGCGACGTTGCAAATGTTCCCATTGCTTGTCAATACGTGTTTGCCACTCATCGATAAGATACTCATACTGCTTGGTGAAAAGGTGTTTAAAGCGTCCTTGTGCACCAAGATAATCACGAACAGGGATAATATTTTTTGGACGATAGGTAATGTTCAACTCAGTACCGTTGATGATTTCATACAATGGGAAAACCAATGAATCGGTTGCCAAATCGGTAATCGCAATCGTATCTTCCGGTGCAAATTTCCACTCAGTCGTACATGGAGAAATCGCATTGATGAAAACCGGACCTTCTGCTGCAAATCCTTTTTGGATTTTGGCGACCATGTCTTTCCATTTGCTTGGAGAAACCTGTGCTACATACGGAGCGCCGTGCGCTGCCATAATGGCTAGCATGTCCTTTTTATTCTTTTTCTCACCGTAGCTTGTTCGGCCTGCCGGTGCAGTCGTCGTAGACGAACCGATCGGTGTTGAAGAAGAACGCTGACCTCCCGTATTGGCATAGACTTCATTGTCCAAACAAACGTACATCATGTCATGCCCGCGCTCGAAACAACCCGAAATCCATTGGAATCCGATATCGTAAGTCGCACCGTCTCCGCCGAACGCGACAAACTTAGGCTTACGATCAGGCTGCTTTAAACGGCCTTTGTTTTTAAGCGCTTTGTACATCGCTTCCGCACCCGCGACCGCAGTTGAACCGTTTTCAAAACCGATATGAATCCATGACGCATCCCATGACGTATATGGGTAAACCGCCGTACATACTTCCAAACAACCCGTAGAAGCTGCAAGGATCAGATCGTCATTCGTAGCATTCAAAACTTCACGAACAATAATCGAGTGAGCACATCCAGGGCAAAGAAGGTTAGCCCCTTCAAAACGATCCGCAGAGGTTGAAAACTCTTTTAGGTTTTTAATTTTTTTAATTTCTGACACGTTGACTCCTTAGAAAAACGAGAGCTTCGGTCCGCGAAGACCGATGTACTGTTGCAATGGTGTTGTAGGTTTTCCTGCATCCATATTTGCTTTCAAATCATTGAAAATACTTACCAAATGTGCTTTAGTCAAATCACGTCCGCCCAAACCATAGATATAGTTTGTCAAAACGGCTTTTGTATCCGTATTAAACAGCGTTCCTGCGATCTCATTGTAAAGCATTCCCACGGTTCCATGAGGACTTGAACGATCCAATGCCCCGATTGCTTTGACATTTTTAAGTACTTCCGCAAGTTGTTCCAGTGGCCATGGACGGAAAACACGAATCCCGACAACACCGACTTTCATCCCTGTTGCACGCAGTTCATCAACGACTTCCATAGACGTTTCAACAGAGGTTCCCATACACACAACAACCATGTCCGCATCGTCCACTTTATAGGCTTCAACGAGATTGTATTTGCGTCCTGTGTATTTTTCGAATGCGTCAAATGCTTCTTGAATCTTTGGCAATGCGGCTGTCATAAGCGCATGTTGTTGACGTGCTTTGTGCTCAAAGTGCCAATCTTCTTCCGTTTGAACCCCGTGAGTAACCGGATGGTCAAGATCGAGCATGTCATTCATCGGCTGAAATTCACCGACAAAATTAAAGCCTTGCTCATCCGTCATGGTGTGAACACCCTGCGCCGTATGAGACGTCATAAATCCGTCTTGGTGAACCATTGCAGGAAGACGAACATCGTGATCTTCCGCTACTTTAAACGCAATGAAGTTCAAATCGTACGCGTCTTGAGGACAATACGCATCAAACTGAATCCAACCGCTATCACGTCCCAAATACATGTCGGAGTGGTCACCGTTAACGTTCAACGGTGCACCGATAGCACGGTTAACCACGTTAAGAATGATAGGCAAACGCATACCCGACGCTGAATACAACGTCTCAACCATCAAAGCAAAACCTTGTGAACTCGTTGCCGTAGCAACACGTCCGCCAGCAGCCGATGCACCGATACAGCCTGACATAGCGGCGTGTTCGGACTCGACCATAACAAACTCACCGTCTACATAGCCGTTTGCTGTAAAATTTCCATAATTTTCAACGATAGGAGTTGATGGAGTAATCGGATATGCCGCTACAACATCCACTTGTACTTGACGCAGAGCCTGGCTCGCCGCCATATTTCCATCCCAGACTTCGATGTCTCGTAGTTCCATAGTATCAGCCATTATTCTTCCCCTACTTCATCTTCTTTTTCTTTTTTCTCTTTTTTAGGCCATTGTTCTAATGCAATATCTTCGTCTTGCTGTTCTGGGAACATCAACAATGATTTTGGATTGGTCGGGCACACTTCCACACAAATCCCGCACCCTTTACAGTGATCAAAATCAATTCCGACCATTTTCTTATCGCGTGCAATAATAGACATATCGGGACAATAAACCCAACAAAATTGGCAATCAATACAATAATCTTTGTTAAATAACGGTTTTTCGATGCGCCAGTCTGCTACGCTCGCGGTAAACGAACTCGATTGTGAGTACGCTCTGTCTTCGGGTAATGTTGTTGCAATATTTTGTATTGCTCCATCAAATGTGCGAAGCATTGCACCGATTTCAAATCCATCCCATCCTGCTTTTTCCATCCAAGGCTCCTTATTTCACTTCATCATAAGCGCGTTGGATCGCGATCATGTT